>CAZPIG010000257.1:0-4146 GCA_964586205.1 uncultured Halobacteriales archaeon
CGACCCGCGACGGAGCCAGCGCGTCCGCCGGCGGCAGCCGCGCCGCTGGCGGTGCCCACGCGACCGGCGGCGCTGGCGGGACGGCGGAAGCCGGCGCGCGCGGTACCGCCGACGGAGCCGCGACGGACTACTCGGCCGGCGATGGCGAAGCCGCCGGCGGTCCGGCGTGGCGGCGCGAGCGCGCCGAGTACGACGACCACTGGCTGGCCGGGGCGGGCCCGCGACGGTCGCCGTTCGTCGACCGCCAGGAGGGGCTCGTGCTGGGCGTCATCATGCTCGTGCTGCACCCCGTCTTCCTCTACAGCGCCGTCACGCCGCAGTTCCCGCTCGCGGTCAACGCCATCGTCGCGGTGCTCGCGCTTGCGGCCACGGTGTACGTCGTCGCCACCCCCTACGTCGGCGTCGCCGTCTTCGGCATCCTCAGCCTGCTAGTCCCCGTCGTCCTCGTCGCGGCGGGCGAGGGGCTCGCGTCCCCGCTCGGCGTGCTCGGCGTCGTCGGCGCGTGGGTCCCGTTCGGCTTCTCGCTGCTGATGGCGCGGCTGGTGCCGTAGAAACGTAGTCAGATACGGATGCTGTAACCGGCCGCACTGTTGCTGCCCTCGCAAGCCCCGGCGCGCTCGGGTCGAGGGTTCCGAGGACTCGCTCCGCTCGGCCTCGGAACCTTCGCTCGCTCCCTGCGGTCGCTCGCGAAGGCCTCGCTGCGCGCTTCGGCCCGTTCACTGCGTTCACGGGCCTGTAGTGCTTGCTTCGGCCGCCTTCCCCGAGCACGCCGCCCTTGCGAAGTCCCACCCGATGCGGCTAGTTGGCTGGCAACAGCACGTGCACTACTTGCCTTGCCCGAACACTACCGAGCCCCGTGTGCTGCACGTACCGCCCCGCCACGGCCCTACACCACCTCCCGCACCCGCTCCTGGACCGCCTCGTCCAGGCGCTCCCGCGTCCGCTGGCTCGCCTCGCCGTCGAACGACGCCGCGAGCACTTGGGTCCCCGCGCTGCCGACCGAGGCCTCGAACGCGTCCCGTAGCTCCCCGCGCCCCTCGACGCGCTCGAAGGCGAGGTCGTAGAGGTCGGCCGTGGGCTCGAAGTCCAGCCCGTGGGGCGTCCGGAAGTGGTCGGTGAACGGCGGGTCGAAGTCCTCGATGGGCAGGCGGTGGAAGATGCCACCGCCGTCGTTGTCCACGAGCACTACGGTCGCGTCCACGCCGACCCGCCCGAGCGCGAGCAGGCCGTTCATGTCGTGGTAGTACGCGAGGTCCCCGAGGACCGCGACGAGCGGGTCGTCGGTCGCGTGGCCCGCCCCGAGCGCGGTGCTGGTGACGCCGTCGATGCCCGACGCGCCGCGATTGGCGAGCGCCGTCAGGTGGGCCGCCCGCGGGCGGCCGTAGCGGTCGGCGTCCCGGACGGGGTTGCTGTTGGAGACGAAGACCGTCGCGGGGTCCGGCGCGAACGCGAGCACCTCGCGCAGGACGCTGCCCTCGAAGTAGTCGTCGGCCGCGTCGAGGGCCACCCAGTGGGCCTCCTCGGCGGCCGCGAAGCGCTCGCGCCACTCGGTCGTCGTGGAGCCACCGGCATCGTCGCCGTCGAGTGCGGTGTCGTCCAGTCGCTCCACCACCGCCCGCGCGACGGCGGCCGCGTCGCCGGCCACGAGGTCCGTGGCGGCGAATTCGGCCTCGCGCCACCCGCCCGCCGGGTCGACGAGGAACTGGCGCGCGCCGGTCGCGGCGAGGTACTTCCGCAGGCGTTTCGAGGTCGGCGACGCGCCGAACCGCATGACGACGTCGGGGTCGGGCCAGTCGTCGGCCGCGCCGAGGACGGAGTCGTAGCCCCCCACGACGAGCGTCTCGGGGACGTGGGGCCCGAACCGCAGTCCGGAGAGGGGGTCGGCCAGCAGCGGGAAGCCGGTCGCGCGCGCGAGGCGGGCGATGGGGTGGTCGTGGGCTCGCTCGTCACCTCCGTCAGTGCCGGGCGACCCCGCAGCCCCGCTCGCGACGCATCCCCCCGGCCACGGCGGGGTGGTTCCCCCGGGGTCGGCGGGCCCGGCGACGACCAGCCCGCGGTCGGCGTCCGCGACGGCCGAGACCAGCGCCGACAGCGTCGCCGCGTCGGGCTCGACACGGCCCCGCCCGGTCCGGACGTACGGGCCGTCCCGCCCGCGCGCGGCGAGCGGGTACTCGTCGGCGAAGCCGCCCGGAACGTCGCCCGGAACCGCGGTCGGCTCCAGGGGCTTGCGGAAGGGGAGGTTCAGGTGGACCGGCCCGGCCGGGGCCCGCCTCGCCGCGGCGACGGCGCGCGCCGCGGTGGTCCGCAGCGACCGGAGCTTCCGGTCGTTGGCTTCGGGCTCCCCGACCGTGCGGTACCACCGGACGGCGTCGCCGTACAGCTTCTGCTGGTCGACGGTCTGGTTGGCCCCGGAGTCCTGTAGCTCCGGCGGCCGGTCGGCGGTCAGGACGAGCAGCGGCACCCGGCCCTCGTCGGCCTCGACGACCGCGGGGTGGAAGTTCGCGGCGGCGGTCCCGGAGGTGCAGACGACCGGCGTCGGCCGGCCGGTCCGGCGGGCCCGGCCCAGCGCGAAGTACGCCGCCGAGCGCTCGTCGAGATGCACTGCCGTCTCCACGTCGTCGTGCGCCGCCAGCGCCGCCGTGACGGGCGTCGACCGGCTCCCCGGCGCGACGCAGGCCGTCGTCACGCCGGCCGCGGCTAGCTCGTCGACCAGCGCACGCGCCCAGAGCGTGTTGGCGTTCGGGGCGGTCATTCGAGCGCGCCGAGGACCGGGCGGTACTTCGGCAGGACCTCGTCCCACTCCTCGCCGGGGTCGCTGTCGGCGACGATGCCGTTGCCCGCGAACAGCGTGGCCACGCGACCCTCGGTCACTCCCGAGCGGATGGCCACGGCGAAGGTGCCGTCGCCGTCGGCGTCGAGCCAGCCGACCGGAGCGGCGTACCAGCCCCGGCCCGCCTCGCCCTCGGCCGACAGCGTCTCTAGCTCGCGGATGGCGTCCAGCGCGGCCTCCGGCGGGCGGCCGCCGACGGCGGGCGTCGGGTGCAGGCGCTCGACCAGCGAGAGGACGTGGCCGTCGCCGGACAGCGACGCCTCGATGGGCGTGTAGAGGTGCTGGACGTTCGCCAGCGTTCGGACGACGCGGTCGCCGGTCGACAGCGACTTCGCGACGGGGGCCACCTGGTCCCGGATGGCCTCGACGACTAGCTGGTGCTCCTCGTCGTCCTTCTCGCTGGCCCGGAGCGCCCGGGCCAGCCGCTCGTCCTCCGCCTCGGTGTCGCCGCGGGCCGCCGTGCCCGCGAGCGCGCCGGTGCGGACCGCGCGCCCGCGTAGCGACACCAGCCGCTCGGGGGTCGCGCCGAAGAACGTCGCCCCGCCCTCGGGTGCGACGGCGAACCGGTAGCAGTCGGGGTAGGCCGACCGGAGCCGCGCCAGCACGTCGGGTACCGACGCCGGGGCCCCGAGGTCGGCCCGGAGCGCCCCCGCGAGCGCGACCTTCCGGAGGTCGCCCGCGCGGATGCGCTCGACGGCCGCGGTCACCTGCTCGCCCCACGCGTCGCGCGGCGTCGTCAGCGACTGGCCGACCACGCCCGGCGGGTCGCCCGGCGGACCGGGGTCGGGAGCCTCCGAGAGCCGCTCGGCGGCCTCGTCGAGGCGGTCCGCCGCGGCGGCGTCGGCGTCCGGCCCGTGGACCGTCGCCGTGAGGTAGGTGGCGTCGCCGGTCCGGGTCACCTGCACCGCCGGGAGGACGAAGTGGGCGGCGGGGAACTGGTCCCACGGCGGCGCGGCGCGGTGGTCGTCGTGGAAGGCGAAGCCGCCGAACAGCCGCGGCCGCGCGGCCGCGGGGCCGTCGGCGTCGACCGTCTCGAACAGCTCCGTCGCCGTCTCCCGGACGGCCGCGAACCGTCCGGGGCCGGCGGCCGTGGTGCGCGCCGCGACGCCGGCAGTGGCGACGGTCGGCTCCTCGGGTCCCGACCAGAACGCGGTCGGGCCGTCGAACGTGCGCAGTACGGACCGCGGGGCGGCGTCGACCTCGCGGGTGCGGCTGACGACCGGTCCGGCCGTTCGCGCCGACGCCTCGTCCCCCTGCAGCGGTCCCATTGGGCCCACGTGTGGCCCCGGGTGTCTTTAGCCTGACTATCTGGCGAG
>CAZPIG010000258.1:0-4043 GCA_964586205.1 uncultured Halobacteriales archaeon
TGGAGAGCGGGGAACGGGCGTGGACGTACGTTCTCGGCGGCCGGACCTACGAGCGCCCGGCCGTCGCGGACGGGACGGTCTACGCGGTCGGGACGAACAGCGAGCGCGTGGCCGCGCTCGATGCTGCTACTGGTGACGTGCAGTGGGAGCGGCGGATCGGCGTCGGCGGTTCGTCTGCGCCGGTCGTGACCCGCGACGCGGTGGTGTACGTGACCGCCACCCGCGAGGGCGAGCGCCTGCTAGTGCTCGACCGCGACGACGGTCGGGTGTTGCGGCGGTTCGAAGTTCCGAGGGCCGACCTCGGCGGGGTTCAGCCGGTGGTTAGTGATGGTGTTGCGTACGTGGTCGGTGCCGCGAGGGAGGGGACCCAGGACTGGGTGCACGCGGTGGGGTAGGTGGTGTACGTGGTGGGTAAGCGGTGCTATCCGCAGTGTAGTCGGGCGGACGTCGTCTCTTCGGAGCCGGACGGGGAGTTATATCACCGGCGACAGAATCTCGGAGGCATGGTCACTCCGCTCCTCGCGTGGCTGCGACGGCTCGTGGTCGTCCTCGTCCTGCTGTCGGCCGTCTTCGTGGTCGCGCGGGCGCTGTCGTTCCTGGACGCCGGCGGGCCGTCGCCCGGCGGCTCCGTGCCGGTCGGCGGTCCGGGTTTCGGGGCCAACGTCACGACGGTCGGCGTCGTCACGACGGTCATCCTGATCCCCGTCGCGCTGGTGGTCGTCCACCGGGCCCTGAACTCCGGGCTGCTGGACGACTTCTGAGCGGGCGTCGGCAGCCGGATTCCGGGTCCGGGCGGACCACGTCGCGCTACCCGTCGTCCGCAGTATCGATCCCGAAATCGACGGCCGAGGTCGCGTCGGAGCGCGACGCGACGCCGTACGCGAGACCGACGGCGACCCCGACGACGTGGACGCCGGTGGCCGTCTGGGGGGCCGTCGGGACCAGCGCCAGGTGGGTCGCGACGGCGAGGGCGACGGTGAGCCAGCCGCCGAAGCAGAAGGCGAGGGCAGCGATGGACTGCGAATCGAAGTCGGTGTGCGACTTCGGCAATCCGGTGACGCCGAAGGAGGCGGCGACGGCAAAGACGGCCCCGCTGACACCGAGCGCGAGCGGCGGTCGGCCGGCGAGGGCGTCGAGAGCCACTTCGAGGTAGAGGGAGCCATAGCCGGCGGCGAGGAGCAGCGGGAGGTAGCGCGCTCGGGTGTGGCGGTGCTCGAAGTACGACCCGAAGAAGACGAGAAAGGCGGCGTTCTGGGCGAGGTGGCCGACGGAGCCGTGGACGAACGGCAGCGCGAGGACGGCGAGCGGGGACTCCTGGAGGAGGTGAACGACCGCGCAGACGGCCGGGTAGGCGGTGTTCTCGAAGCAGGTCTGTGGAGCAGTTCGGAGTTGGAGGACGTAGATGGCCACGATGGTGGCGGCGACGGCGAGGGTGAGCCAGGGAACTTCGACAGCTTCGAGGCGGGGTTTCCATCCTCGCTCGTCGACCTCCGAGTCCTGTGCCATCCGTTCGGGGCGTCTCTCGGGGGCAGTGCTTCACTCCTGGGGCGCGGACCGACGGTAGTGTTCAGATAAGGCTGGTATAACCGACCGCACTGAATCTCGACGCTCGGAAGCCCCGGCCCGCTCGGCTCGGGGGCACCGGCAGGCTCGCTTCGCTCGCCTGCCAGGTCTCGTTCGCTCCGCTCACGAGACCCTCGCTGCGCGCTTCGGCCGCTACGCGGCCTGCAGTGCTTACGGCGGCCGCCGTCGCCGAGCGGGCCGCCCCTTCCGAAGTCCCACCCACTGCACTAGCTCGGGTGGCAATAGCACGCCAGCTGGTCCGCTTATCTGAACACTGCCTGGACCGACCTTCGAAACCGGGATTCTCTCGTGTCCACGGCCGGTGAAACCCCTCACCTCCCTTCCAAAAACTGCCTTCCGGGAACGCTTACCCGGCCGCGTCACCACCGAAAGGCACGAGGCCAGACCGATGTCAGACAGCGAACCACCCACCGACCGCGACCTCCTCCAGCGCACGTGGCGCACCTACGACGAGCAGTTCGCCGCGCACGTCGGCGACATCGTCACGCCCTACGACTACGTCGACACCGAGGCCGAGGTGAACTGGGCCGCCCGCGTGTTCATGTTCGCCTACGCGCTCGGCTCGGTGGCGGGGGCGAACGCCGTCGCGCCGGAGGCCGTCGACCCCGAGACGGACGCCGAGCGCGTGGCGAACCTCGTGGACCACGTCATCGACGTCCAGCGGTCCGAGAAGTTCGCGGTGACGAGTGGGCGCATCCGGGAGGACATGGTGGATTGAGATGGTGGTGTTCGAGTGATGGCGGGCGAGGAGTCCGGCATTTCGCCTGAAGCCGCCGGGACCATCCGCAGCCACGACGGCGTCGCGCACGTCGCGACGTCCGTCGACGACCGGCCCCACGTCGCGCCCGTGTTCTACCACTACGAGGACGCCAGTCTGTACTTCGTGACCGGCGGTCGGAAGCTGGCGAACGTCCGGGAGAACCCGCGGGTGGCCGTCGGGCTGTACGAGAGCACGGGCGAGCATCCCGAGGACGTCCGCCAGGCGACTGTGCTCGGGACGGCGACGGTGATCGAGGAGTGGGAGCGGGTGAAGGACCACGGCGATACGATCCGGGCGAAGTACTACGGGGAGACGAGCGACGGGTGGCCGACGCGTGGGGATACGCTGGTGCGGGTGGACGTGGGGTCTGTGAGTTTTCGGGGTGGGTAGTTGGGTCCGATCTGGGGTTAGTGACACGTCGGGATTAGCAGAAGTGTTCAGAACAACCTCGGTTAGCTTCGGTGGAAGTACCGATGATCTAGCTACAACTGAGCGCTCGGAAGCCCCGGCCCGCTCGACTCGGGGGCCTCGCTGCGCTCCTCACTCCCTCCGGTCGTTGCGGTGCTTGCGTCGGCCGCCTTCGCCGAGCGGCCCGCTCCTTCCGGAGTCCCACCCCGAGGTGGCGTGCGGAATTGGCTACAGACGGCGGGCGGTCAGTATCCTCAGCGGCCGGTTGCTGTTCTGCGAGAAACACGACGACTTCCGCTAATCGCAATCGGTCATCTCGTCGCCCGCCGCCCCAGCACGTACACCAGCAGCGCCAGCAGGAACGCCCCGACCATCGACTCCAGCGTCGCAATCGTTTCGGAGTAGCCCACGGGCTGGATGTCGCCGTAGCCCAGCGTCGTGAACGTGATGACGCTGAAGTACGCGCTCTTGCCGAGTTCGTACAGCGGGAGGTGGGGTGGCTGGAGGTAGGAGACGGCTTCGGCGGGGACGGGGTTCTCCTTGGTGACTCGAAGGCCGAACACCGGGTACAGCAGCGCCGAGAGTAGCACGACGAGCAGCGACGTAGCGACGACGTTCCACGGCCTCTCGCCGTAGCCCATGATCCAGCGCTGGCCGGCGAGGTTGAGCCACCTGGTGACGTTCCCGTCGATGACGGCCTGCTTGCGACGGGTCTCCTTGGCTCTAATGTAGTAATCGTCGATGCGCCCGGGCATGGAGTTCTCGCGGTAGAGGCGTTGGATGGTGCGGTAGACGGTGTGGGCGTGTTCGAGTTTGTTTCGGGCGTATTCGAGGTCGTCGGGGTCGGTGCGCCACCACGCGAGCCAGTAGCGGAGCTTGGTCAGTCGGGACGTGTGTTCGGCGTGGGTCAGACGGTCGGCGACGGCTTCCTCCTGGACGACGTCGCCGAATGTCGTCTCCTCGTTGATGCGCACGTCGAGGAAGTGGGCGTCGTGGAGGGCGGCGTCGGTGAGGTCGGTGCCGGTGAGGTCCGCGCCCGTGAGGGTGGCCTCTTCGAGGGAGGCTCGTGTCAGTGTGGCGTCGGAGAGGTCGGCGTCGGAGAGGTCCGATCCGCCGAGGTCGGCGTCGTGGAGTTCGGCGCCAGGGAGGTCGGCGTCGTGGAGTTCGGCGCCAGGGAGGTCGGCGCGGTGGAGTTCGGCGCGGCGGAGGTCGGCGTCGTGGAGTTCGGCGTCCCCGAGGTCGGCGTCGTGGAGTTCGGCGCCAGGGAGGTCGGCGCGGTGGAGTTCGGCGC
>CAZPIG010000259.1:0-4039 GCA_964586205.1 uncultured Halobacteriales archaeon
CGGAGGACATGACCGCCGAGGAGATAGCCGACAACATCGACGTCATCCTCCGGCGGCTCCACGCCGACCTAGAGAAGGGCCCGCTCAACCTCGACGGGGTCTACGTCAAGACGACGATGGGCCCCGCGGTGGAGGTGGCCTGACATGGCGGACGCCGCCGCCGAGCGCAGGACCGAGACGGTGCCCGAGTGGAAGCGCGAGGAGGTCGCCGCGATAGCCGACCTGCTCTCGCGCTACGACAGCGTCGGCATCGTGGACGTCACGGGCATCCCGAGCCGGCAGCTCCAGGCGATGCGCCGGGACCTCCACGGCACCGCCGAGCTACGGATGGGCCGCAACACGCTGGTCCGGCGGGCCCTGGAGGACGAGGGCGTCGAGCAGTTGTCGGAGTACGTCTCCGGCCAGGTCGGGGTCGTCGGCACCGACGACAACCCCTTCACGCTGTACCAGCGCCTGGAGGAGTCGAAGACGCCAGCGCCCATCGGCGCGGGCGAGGTGGCTCCCAACGACATCGTCATCGAGGCGGGCGACACAGGCATGGACCCGGGCCCCTTCGTCGGCGAGCTACAGACCGTCGGGGCCGCCGCCCGCATCGACGAGGGCTCCATCATGGTCACCGAGGACAGCACCGTCCTCGAGGCCGGCGAGGAGGTCTCGGCGGATCTCGCGAACGTCCTGAACGAGCTCGGCATGGAGCCCAAGGAGGTCGGGCTCGACCTCCGGGCCGTCTTCTCGGAGGGCGTGCTGTTCGAGGCCGACGAGCTCGAGATAGACGTTGACGCCTATCGCGCCGACGTCGAGCGCGCGACCGCCCGCGGCCGGGCGCTCTCGGTCGAGGCCGGCTTCCCGACGCGGCGGACCGCGCCCGCGATGCTGTCGAAGGCCCGCGGGCAGGCGGTCGCGCTCGCGCTGTCGGCCGGCGTCGAGAGCCCGGACGCGATGCCCGACCTCGTCGCCCGCGCCGACGCGCAGGTGCGCGCGCTCGCCGCGCGCATCGACGACGAGGAGGCGCTGCCCGACGAGCTACACGACGTCTCTGAGCCCGCGAGGGCGAGTGGTGACGGCGGAGCGGATGGCGACTCCGGAGCAGGCGACGGTAACGACGAACAGACCGACGACCAACCCGAGGCCGAGCCCGACGACGGCGACGACGATGACGACGACGCCGCCGGCGAGGGACTCGGCGAGATGTTCGGATAAGACCCATGGAGTACGTGTACGCAGCACTCATACTGAACGAGGCAGGCGAAGAGATAAACGAGGACAACCTGACCGGCGTGCTCGAGGCCGCCGGCGTCGACGTCGAGGAGTCCCGCGTCAAGGCCCTCATCGCGGCCCTGGAGGACGTGGACATCGACGAGGCCGTCGAGCAGGCCGAGGCCGTGCCGGCCGGTGCCGGCGCGCCCGCGCCCGCCGAGGGCGGCGAGGCGGAGGCCGCCGGCGGCGGCGAGGAGGCCGAGGAGGCCGAAACCGAGGACGAGGACGACGAGGAAGAGGACGAGGAGGCCTCCGGCGAGGGCCTCGGCGAGCTGTTCGGGTAGGTCCGGACGGGTCGTCGGTCGGTTCTCACTTTCTTCGGTGTGGTGAGCGGCGCGTCGCGGGTCAGATAGCGTCGCTCGCCGGCGGGCGAGGCGACGGCCCTACTCCGGGCAGTCCACTTCCTTGCCCTCGCAGTCGCAGGTGTGGCCGACCACCTCGCATACGCACTCGTCCCCGTCCGGCTGGCAGGACACGAACTCCTTGACGAGGTACTCGCGGTCGTTCTCGCAGCCGCAGACGTCGTCGAGGCACGTAAAGAGCGTCTCCGAGGGGCAGTCCTCGGACGAGACGTCGAGGTCTACCACGTCGCCGACCGGGGTCCGGCTCCCGGTCGTCGCGCGGTCGCGCGGTCGCGCGGTCGGGGAGTCGGCCTGGCTATCGACGCGCCGGCGGCCGTGCCGACGCCGACGGCGAGGGTGCTGCCGAGTGCGATACTCCGGAGGACGGTTCGTCTGTCGAGGTCGCGGCCTTCGTGGGCCATGTGGGGAGGTAGAAGTCCGAACAGGGATAATTTCTCTATATTATAATTGAATTTAATGTGTCCGGAGCCGGCGGTGTTCAGATAAACGACCCAGTTGGCACGCTACGGCCGGGTAACCAACCGCTATCGAGCGGGACTGAAAGGGGCTGGCCGTTCACGGCGGCTTCGCCGCCGTTAGCTCGGGAGACCGGCGGTCTCCCGGTGCTCGCCGAACCCCGGCGACGGCGAGCCGAACGGAGTGAGGCGAGCGACGGAAGACGCAGCCCGCGCAACGAAGTGAGCAGGACCGTCTTCCGGAACAAGCAGAGCGAGGCCCTGCGGGCCTCGCAGGCCGTGCGGCGCGCGCTCGGGCGCGCCGCAGACACTGCAGGCCGCGAAGCGGCCGAAGCGCGCAGCGAGCCGCGGGAGGCGAGCGGGCAGGGGCTTTCGAGGACGTAGCGGCAGTTCTAGCCAGTTTCGCGTGCAATCTGAACACTGCCTCCGGAGCCCACCCGTAGCTTCAAATCCCAGCCCGCGACCACCTCGCCCCGATGGTCCCCTCCGGCGTCCACGTCGTCCTGCACGGTAGCCACCCCGCCCTCGTGGACCTCTTCGGCGGCCTCTTCGTGACGTTCGACGTGAACCTCGCTCTCTTCGGCGTCCGCCTCGTCGTCGCGCCGCGGACGACGCTGCTGGCGCTCGCGTTCGTCGCGGGCGGAGCCGCGCTCGGGACCGTCAGCGGTCTCACCCCGGGCCTGCACGCGAACAACTTCGCGCTGCTTTTGGCCTCGGTCGCGCCGGCGATTCCGGGGCCGCCGCGGTTCGTCGGCGCGGCCATGCTCGCCGCCGGCGTCGTCCACACCTTCCTCGACGTGGTGCCCGCGCTCGCGCTCGGGGTGCCCGACGCCGCGATGGCCGCCTCCGCGCTGCCCGGCCACAGGCTCGTGCTCGCGGGCCGCGGCCGCGAGGCGCTCCGGCTGTCGGCGCTCGGCAGCGGGGCCGCGGTCGCGCTCGCGGTCCCGCTGTCGGTACCGGTGACGCGGCTGATGACGGCCGTCTACCCCGTCGTGGACGCCCACCTCGCGCTCGTGCTGGTCGCGCTCGCCGCGCTTTTGGTGCTCACCGAGTCCGGGCCGCTCGCCCGCGTCGGCGGCGTGCTCGCGCTCGCGCTCAGCGCGGGCCTCGGGGTGGTCGCGCTCCCGCTGTCTCCCGACGCACCCCTGGACGCGGGCGGGATGCTCGCGCCGCTGTTCGGCGGCCTATTCGGCGCGCCGCTGCTGCTCGACGCCGCCCGCGGGGGCGGGGTCCCCGACCAGGACGACGCCGCGCTGGCGCTCGGCGGGCGCTCGCTCGGCGTCGCGGCGGCCTCGGGCACGCTCTCCGGCGCGGTGGTGGCGTACGTCCCGGGCGTCTCCAGCGCCGTCGCGGCCGTCCTCGCGCTGCTGGCCGCGCCGGTCCCCGAGGGCTCGCGCGGATTTCTCGTGGTCACCAGCGGCGTCAACACTGCCAACACTGTATTCGCGCTCTTCGCGCTCGTCGCGCTCGGGACGCCCCGGACCGGCGTGCTCGTCGCCGTGGACGACGCGGGGGTGCCGCTGGCGCTGCCCTTGCTGCTCGCCAGCGTCGCGCTCGCGTCGGTCGTGGGGTTCCTGCTCGTGCCGCCGGTGGGCGACCGCTACCTCCGGCTGGCGGGCCGGGTGGACTACCGCCGGCTCTCCGGCGTCGTGCTGGCGGGGCTGGCGGGCGTCGCGTTCCTGTTCGCCGGTCTGTTGGGCGTCGCGGCGTTCGTGGCTGCGGGGGTCGTGGGGATGGTGCCGCCGCGGTTCGGCGCGCGGCGCGTGCACCTGATGGGGGTGCTGATGGGGCCGCTGGCGCTGGGGGTGTGACTAGGGCGATGTCTAGACAAGAGGCCGAAGCGCTACCGCACTGCCGCTTGGCGGCCGGAAGCCCCGAGCCGTTCGGCTCCCGCGGCTCGCTGCGCTCCTTGCCTCGTTCGCTACGCTCACTCGGCTGCGGTGTCGTGCGGCGCGCCCGAACGCG
>CAZPIG010000260.1:0-4036 GCA_964586205.1 uncultured Halobacteriales archaeon
TCAGTCCCGCCCGACGGTGGTCTGTCGAGTCCCAGTAACCCCGATGACCACTCGGCTGGGCCATCGCTCCAGAGGCATCCGAACGACTCCGCGACGACTGTTCGGTGTTCGTGAAGTCGCGCTCCCGTGTAGCCCGACGTCGAGTCGACAATCACGCCCTGGCGATGACGCCGAACGTCGCGACCCCGCCCACCAGCAGCGCGAACCAGTAGCTCGCGACCCGGTAGACCAGCGCCAGCGCGAGCGCGGTCTCGCCCGCGAGGCCGGGCACCAGCGCCACCAGCAGCACCACCAGCGCGGCCTCGACGCTGCCGAGACCGCCGGGCGTCGGTACCAGCCCCGCGAGGGTACTCGCCGGGACCACGAACAGCACGACGATGGGGTCGACGGCCACGTCGAGCGCCAGCGCGCCGAAGTAGAGCGGCAGCGTGAAGAACAGCCACCCGGTGTAGGCGAAGCCGAGCGACGTCACCAGCGCCCGCGGGCTCGCCGCGATGGTCTCGATGGCGGCGTAGAAGCGGTCGATGCGTCTGCGGACGCCGGCCACGCTGACCCGGTCGGTCAGGCGGGCGACCGGGCGGACCGCCGCCAGCGCGACCCGCTCGACGCCGCCGCGGTGCCGCCAGCCGACGACGACCAGCGCGGGGACGCCCACGGCCATCGCCACCAGCCCGACGGCGAGGTTCTCGGCCGCCGACGGCAGCCCGCGCTGCAGCAGCAAGTAGCCGAGCCCGAGTGCGGCGAAGTTGAAAAAGGGCAGGAGGTTCAGCAGGTCCGCGGTCACGACGCTGGCGAGGCTGTCCTCGAAGGTGGCCTCGGTGTCCCGCGAGAGCACGTAGGCGATGAACGGCTCGCCGCCGGCCTGCCCCAGCGGGGTCACGTAGTTGGCGAACTGCGCCGCGAGGAACGTCACCAGCAGGTGGCGGTAGGGGGGTTCGTGGCCCGACGCGCGCATGACGACCCGCCAGACCATGCTCCACATCGCGAAGCAGGCGAGCGTCGAGAGGCAGGCGACCGCGACCCACCACGGGTTCGCGCCCGACAGCGTCGTCAGGACCTCGCTCCAGCCGACGGTCCAGCCGAGGAAGTAGAGCAGCACCACCGCGACGGCCAGCCCGAGCAGCGTCTTGACGACGAACTGTCGGCTCGTGACGGCGGCGAGTTCGGCGCGGCCGGGGTCGTCCGTGGTCATGGGCGGTGGCGTTCGGAGCTGTCGACGGGCGGTACGTCGGCCGGCGAGCGGTGCGTCGGTCGGCGGGCGATGTGTCGGTTTGCGGGCGGTGCGTCGGCGGCGGGGACGGCGTCCCCGAGCCGGACGGACGACACTCCGGCCGTCAGTCGATGTAGCCGAGGTCCTCGAGGCGGTCGCGGGCGTCGTCGCTCATCTCGTCCAGCAGGTCGTCGGCGTCGCCGTCGCCGTTGGCGTCGGTCCACGCGGCCCCGACGCGGTCGGCGAACGCCGACAGCTCGGCGGCCAGCGCGTCCTCGCGGGGGTCGTCGCCACCGGCCCGGTCGTCGGTCTCGCCGGGGTCCTCGTCGAGGCGGTAGTACTCGTCGGGGATGCGCTCGTTGTGGATGAGCTTCCCGTCCGGGCGGCGGGCCGCCCGCATCCGGGAGTAGAACCGCGACTGCTCGTCTAGCTCGACGCTCCCCGCCGCTGCCTTGTTCTCGAGCTGCTTCAGCTCGACCTCCGGGCGGTAGTACTCCACGAAGGCGTACTCGCCGGCCTCGAAGTCGCGGTAGTCGTCGGCGAGCAGCGACCGGGTGTGGTCGAGCGGCCGGGTGGCCCCGTCCGCCTCGACTCCGAGGGCGTCGAGGACCGTGTGGTAGAGGTCCAGCAGCTCCACCTGGTCGTCGCGGCGGCCCGCCGCCAGGTCGGGGTGGTCGACCAGCAGCGGGACATTCACGAGCGGGTCGTAGATGCAGAACTCGTGGCCGTACAGGCCGTGCTCGCCGTGTAGCTCGCCGTGGTCGGCGCAGACGACGACCATCGTCTCCTCCCAGAGGCCCTCCGCGCGCAGCCAGTCGAACAGCCGACCGACCTCGCTGTCCACGTGGCGTATCTCGGCGTCGTACAGCCCGCGGATGTCGGCCCACTCCTCGTCGTCGATGGCGCGCGCGCCGCAGTTGTACTCCTTGGAGTTCTGGCAGACCGCCGTCGAGTCGACGCCGGGCGCGAACTCCTCGCGGTACTCGGCGGGCGGGTGGTACGGGAGGTGGGCGTCCATCAGATTGATGAACGCGAAGAAGGGGTCGCCGTCGTCGGCGGCGTCGGCGACGAACTCCATCGTCCGGTCTATCACCTGGGGCGTCTTCGAGTCAGCGCTCTCGCCGCCCGCGCAGCGCTCGTGGAAGCGGTTCCCGACGGCGACCAGCCAGTCGGCGACCCGCCGGAGCGTCGGGCTGTCGTTCATCGTCTGCCACGCGCGGGCGAGCGTCCCCGACAGGAGGTCGCCCGGCATCACCTCGAAGAAGTTGTCCTGGGCGTCGAACCCCTCGGTCAGCCGGGTGTACGGCGTTATCCACGCGTTCGAGGAGTAGCACGCCGTGGCGACGCCCGCCTCGGACAGCGACGACGCGAGGGTGGTCGCGCCCTCGAGGTACGGCGACTCCTGGCTGGCCCCGTGCTCGCTGGGGTACAGCCCCGTGAACAGCGACGCGTGGACCGGCAGCGTCCACGGGGCCGGCGAGACGGCCTGCTCGAAGACCGCGGCGTCCTCGGCGAAGCGCTCCAGTTCGGGCGTCGTCGGCCGGTCGTGACCGTAGACCGACAGGCGGTCCTTCCGGACCGTGTCCATCACGACGAACAGGACGTTCTCGACCGACCGCTCGCTCATACGCGGGTAGGTTTCGTCCGGTGGGTTAAAATCTCCCGCTTCGCGGCCGACGACGTCGCGGCCGGAGCGCGGGCGCGGGGCGGCGGGTCGGAGAGCGCGGTCACGGAGGGTGCGGTGGCGTTCGGGTCAGAACGGGGCCTCCGGTCCCTCGTCGGGCTCGTCGTCGTCGCCCAGGCTGCCGCCGCGGCCCTCGCCGGGGAACGACGGCTCCACGCCGCCGTGGCCGCCACCGCCGCCCATCCCGGTGTCGGCGTGGACCTCGGTTATCTCGGGTATCTCCTTGACCATGCGGCTCTTGATGGCCTGGATGGTCATCGGGGAGATGCCACAGCCGCTGCAGGCACCGCCGAGCAGGATGGTCACCTCGCCGCTGTCGGGGTCCAGGTCGCGGATGGCGGCGCTACCCCCGTGCATCTGTATCTGCGGGAAGTTGCGCCGCAGGAAGTTGGCGACCCGCTCCTCGAGGTCGCTCGCGTCGTCGCTCTCGGTTTCCGTGCTCATGGGGTTCGGTTGGAAGGCGCGGGGTTTAGGCCTTTGGTTCGGACACGGTCCGGTCCGCTCGTCCGCGGCGTCGCGACCGACCCGAGCGGCGGAAAAAAGCTATGTGAGCCCGCGTGGTACGTAGTGACAGGTGAGGGTATGAGCCGCACCGAGCGCGGCACCCACGTCCCGGAGTGGGCGGCCCTCGTGGGGGCGTCGGTGCCGGACGACGCCGGCGAGGGGGACGACCGCGAACTGCCCGAACCCGAGTGCTGACCGGGCAGCTCGCGAGTCGCGCCAACTCGGCGAGAACGAAGACTGCAATCCGGCGCGGGCGACGTGCTCGCCCGCTACGATAGCTCGGCGTACTGGTCGCGTAGCTTCTCCGCCGCGTCGTCGAACTGCTCGCGCTCGTAGTCGGAGAGGTCCCAGTCGACGACTGCCTCGGCCCCGTCGGCCCCGAGCTTCAGGGGGACCCCGAGGCCGACGTCGTCGTGGCCGTACTCGCCGTCGAGGACGAGAGAGCCGGGCAGCACCGCGCCCGTATCGCGGAGCACCGCCTCGGCCGTGTGGGCGACGCCGGTCGCCGGCCCCCACTCGGTCGCGCCCTTGCGCTCGATGACGTTCATGGCGCTCTCCTGGAGGGCCGACAGTATCTCTTCCTTCTCGTCGTCGGAGAACGCGGGGTCGCGGCCGTCGACGCGGACCTTCGAGAAGAC
>CAZPIG010000261.1:0-3998 GCA_964586205.1 uncultured Halobacteriales archaeon
CGCGCCGTCGCCCGGCGCGCCATCGCCCGACCCGTCGTCCTCCACCGGCAGCTCCTCGAACGCCGCCGCGGTCTCCTCGGGCATGTTCCAGTAGCCGTCGGTGACGTTCGGGCCCGCGACGAGTAGCTCGCCCACCTCGCCGGTGGCGTCCCGGAAGGCGTCGTCCGGGACGACCGACCCGTCCACGCGCACGTCGACGCCCGGAAGCGGCGGACCGATGGTCCCGACCTTCGGCCCCTCCGGCGGATTCGCGGAGACGACGGGCGACGTCTCGGTGAGGCCGTAACCCTCGAGGATGGGCAGCCCCATGCAGTGATACAGCGCACAGAGGTCCGCCGAGAGGCTGCCGCCGCCGCTGATGAGGAAGTCGACGTTGCCGCCGAGCCCCTCCCGGACGCGCCGGAAGACGAGCTTGTCCGCCAGCCAGCGCTGGGTCCGCAGGGCGAGGCCGGGATTCTCCGCCCGCTGGCACCGCGTCCCCACGTCCGTCGCCCACGCGAACAGGCGCGCGCCGACGGCCGACTCCTCGGCCTGCTCGCGGACGGCGTCGTACATCTTCTCGTACACCCGCGGCACGCTGGTCGCGGAGGTGGGCCGGACGAGCCCGAAGTCCTCCTGGAGCGTGTCGGGGCTCTCGGCGTACGCGACGCTGGCCCCGCTGGCGAACACGAGGAAGTGCCCCGCGAGGCGCTCGAAGACGTGCGCCAGCGGGAGGTAGGAGACCACCCGCGTCCGCTCGTCGATGGCGGGCGTGTCGCCCTTGTCGGGGCGGGGGCCGTAGCGCTTTCGCACCTGGTTCACGTTCGACCGGAGGTTCCGGTGGGTCAGCCGGACGCCCTTGGGCTGACCCGTGGTCCCGGAGGTGTAGATGAGGCTCGCGAGGTCGTCCAGCGAGCGCCCGTCGAGCCACGACTCGTAGGTCTCGCGGTCGAACGCCGCCGCCCCGCGCCGGTGGACGTCGGCCAGCGCGTGCACGTCGTCGCGGTCGGCGGCGTCGCCGGTCACGCGGTCGACGTGGGCCATCCACGCGAGGTCGAGGTCGTCCTCGACGGCCAGCACGCGCTCCAGTAGCTCCTCGTTCTCCACGACGACGCCGGTCGCGCCCGGGTCGGACAGGAGGTACCGGACCTGGTCGGTCGAGGAGCCCGGGTAGATTGTCGTGACGACGGCCCCCGCCGCGAGCAGCCCGAGGTCCGCCTGGGCCCACTCCATGCGCGTGTCGCAGAAGATGGCGACGCGGTCGCCGGCCTCCACGCCCAATTCGCGGACGCCGGCGGCCAGCTTCCGGACGACGTTGCGTAGCTCCCCGTAGTCGATGCTCCGGAAGTCGCCATCGGGGGCCGGCGGCAGCACGCCCGCGTCGACCAGCGTCCGCTCGTAGACGCCGCCCTTGTACCGCTGGGCCGGGCGGTCGGCGTGTCGCGCCGCGCTGTCCTCGAACAGCCGCGGGATGGTCGTCTCGCCCACCACCTCGTCCGTGTACGCCGCCTCGGCGTCGCGCCAGCTCATGCCCGGCAGTAGTCGCCCCTCGCTCCTGTGCCTTCCGGCTCCGAGCCTTTCGGCCCCGTGCCGTCCGGCCCCGAGCCCGCTGGTCCCGACCCACCGGCGGCTCGCAGGGCGTCGCGCGACGGGCCCGTCGATGGCCGCCCGACGGGGTCGCCTCCCCCGGGTGTTTCTACCCTGATAGAAAAGATTTAATTGATTACTACCCTTGATTCCAGATACTTCGGCGGGCTGTCGCCGGAGACCCCATCCATGAAACGCGCACTCCTCATCGTGCTGCTGGCGGTCGGCCTGCTCACCTTCACGGCAGGTCCGGCTGTCGCAGCCGACGGCGTCTCGACCGATGCGTGTACCACTCCCCAGGACTTCGACAACAGCTTCTCGACCCAGGCCTGCACCACGCCCCAGGACGTGAGTCTCCAGTGTGGTGGCGGCGGCGATGACGACGACGGCGGCGGCGGCTGCTGAGCGGAGACGCCACCGGACGGCTTTTCTTCGCGGTCGTGCCCACGAGGTCAGGCGTCCGAGTCGCGCCCGTCGAGGTAGCCGAGGACGCCCCGGACGTTCATCTCGGTCTCGGGCCGGACCTTCTCCACGCCCCACGCGTCCACGAGGTCCTCGCGCGCGAGCGCGCGCTCGACGAAGTGGTCCACGACGGCCGCGTCGGGGGCGGCGACGGCCTCGTCGTCGCCCAGCTCGTCGCGCTTCTCGGCGATGCCCTCGACCCACTCGGTCAGGACCTCCCGGTACTCGTCCAGGGACTCGGTGCCCGCGACCGGGCCGTAGTGGGCGAACAGCAGCGTCGAGGGCTCCAGATCCGCCACCGTGTCGATGTCGTCCATGCACTGCTCGTAGTCGAAGTTCGGCGGGGGCGTCGTCGGCTCGACACGCGACAGCGACTGGACCCAGATACCCGCCGCGTCGGCGGTGAAGACGGCGTCGTTCGCGGGGTCCTCGAAGACGCAGTGGTGGGGCGCGTGGCCGGGCGCGTGGTGGACGACCAGTTCGTGGTCCCCGAGGTCGACCCGGTCGCCGTCGCTCACCTCGCGGATGCGCTCCTCGGGGACGGGCTGCGGTTCGGTGTAGAACCGTATCTGGTCGCCGACGGCGGCCTTCGTGCCGGCCCAGAGCCGGTCGGGGTCGGCGAGGTGGGGCGCGCCGACCTCGTGGCAGACGACCTCGGCGTTCGGGCACGCTTCGGCGAGAAAGCCCGTGCCGCCGGCGTGGTCGAGGTGGACGTGCGTGGGCGCGATGACTGCGAGGTCCTCCGGGGCGATTCCGACCGTCGCCATCGCATCGAGCACGCGCTCGTAGTTGGTGCCGATGCCCGTGTCCACGAGCGCCGGGCGCTCGGCGTCTACGACGTAGACCGCGCCGTACTCGGGGGTGTCGTACATCCCCGTGTCGAGGTAGTGGAGGTCGGTGCAGCCCTCGACGGGGTAGACGTCGCCGATAGCCATGTCGGTCCGGACGGGGGAGGCGGGCAAAAAGGTCACGAGGCGGGCGTGGCGGACGGTCGTTGTGGAAGTCCGGGTGCGGTTTGTGGCGAGTGTGGTCGCGGTCGCGGTCGTCAGTGTCGTCGGAGGTGGCGTAAAGGTCGGTGCGGTCGCGGTTGCTGTCGTCAGTGTCGTCGTGAGCGGCAGGCCGATTGCGGTCGTCAATGAGGTCGAGAGCGGCAGGCCGATTGCGGTCGCGGATGCGACAACGGTCGCGGATGGGGGGCTGTTGCGGGTACCGTGGCGGTCGTCAGTGTCGTCGTCCGGAGTAGCCAGGTAGCGACACCAGAAACGACCCGTCACTCCGTCTCGTCGGGACAGCGCGTCGGCCGCGTCCGCACCACCGGTCCGAACCCCGTGACGCGCACCTCCACAGCGAGCAGCACGAAGTCCGTCGGGCCGAAGTGGTCGGTGACCGTCCCCGTGAAGGGGCCGACGGCGATGCGGCGCTGGCGGTCCGTGACCGTGTCCCGGTACCGGAGGTACATCCGGTAGTGCCACGCCTCGGGGGTCACGGTCACCCGGAGGGTCGTGCAGTTCAGGTGGACGTCCACCGACGGCGGCGGGACGTCGGCCGCTGCACGGGTCGGCGTGGCGTTGGGAGGGGTCGTCGCGGCGTTGGGATGGGTCGCCGTGGCGTTCGGCGGTGGCGACCCGGTGTTTGGGGCTGTCCCCGTCGCGTTCGGGGGCGTCGTCCCCTCGACGCCGCTGTCGGAGGCGACGTCGGTCGCTGTCGCCGCTCCGGGGGACGGCGTCGCTCCCACGGGCGCTGGCCCTTCGCGTGGCTGCCCGTCCCCACCGGGAGCCGTACACCCCGCGACGAGCACCGCGGCGACCAGCAGGACGACGCCCACCGTGCGACCCGACATCGCACTTCGACCGCCAAACGGAACCACGCCGGGCGGCAAAGAACGGCGGATTCGCGCCCCCATCCGGCGACCACGCGGCCAGCGGGTGGTCGCCACGCCGCAACCGCGACGGGCGACGCCGCAACGAAGG
>CAZPIG010000262.1:0-3996 GCA_964586205.1 uncultured Halobacteriales archaeon
AGCAGCATCGGCCCGAGGAAGATGCCGTACCACCCGAACAGCAGCGGCCCGAAGATGTAGGCGAACATCACCATGCCGATGTGTAGCTTGCCGCCCGAGACGTAGGGCCGCAGCACGAGGTCCGGGATGGTGTCCACGACGACGAACGACACCGCGAAGAACGCCACGGGGAACCACACGGCCTCCGAGGGGCCGCCGAGCGCCGTCCGGCCGAGGAGGTACGCGGTCACCGGGACGTAGACCAGCTTCATCCCCACGACGGGGACGAGGCTCGCCGCGCCGGCGAGCAGGCCGACCAGCGCCGCGTAGGGGATGCCGACCGCCCCGGGGGCGGCGAGGTCGAGCACGCTGTAGGTGACGGCCCCGATGGTGCCGGTCAGGATGGCGTTGAGGATGTTCCCGAAGAAGATGTTGTTGAAGTCCCGGTCGACGGCCCGGAGGTAGGCCGGGAGGACGCCGTCCTCGTCGTCGAAGCGGGCGTGGAACCACCGCGAGAGCCGCTGGTCGTCCCGGAGCATGTAGAACGCGAGCGCGAACATCACGAACAGGTGTAGCGCGCCGGTGCCGAGCACGCCGACGAACCGGCTCCCGGACTCGAGGCTCTGTCTGAGCGCGGCGAGGGCGTTCGAGTCCGTCAACAGCTCCGCGGGGTCGCTGACTATCTGGGAGACCCGGAGGTACGGCTGGAGCATCGCCTCGTACTGCTGGAGGTCTATCTGCTCGATGACGTTGGTCAGCTCCTGGAGGCCGATGGCGATGGCGTACCAGAGCAGCAGCACGACCGGCAGCATCAGCACCAGCAGCGACCCCGCGGCCGCGAGGCTCGGCTGGCCGACCCGCCGGCGCACCCGCCGGTAGATGGGGCGGGTCGCGTAGTAGAGGAAGATGCCGAACACGAAGGTGCCGACGAAGGAGTAGAGGACGAACACCAGCGCCGCCCCCAGGGCCGCTCCGGCCACCCACCACCCGACGCGGGAGCGGCTCACGTCCGGCACACTTGCCATTCACGGGCCGATTGGTAGCCGGAACTAAAAGCCCTTCGGGGGACCGGCGGACGGAGTGGAGGCCGTCGCTCCGGGCTGCGCGTGGTGCTCGCGACTCCGCCACCCGCGTCGTCGCCGCGCCGTCGTCGCTCCGACGGTCGCGCACGAAGGGGGTAGTCTACGGTAGCTTCGGCAAGTGCGTCAAATCACCGTCGGGCGGGACTGAAAGGGGCGACGCGCTCGGGGAAGCACGGCGACGCAAGGACCGCAGCCCCGAGCGAAGTGAGGGGCGAGGACCGCAGCGAGCGCGTGGCGCGAACGAAGTGAGCGCCACGATGCGCGCGAGCGGCGAAGCCGCGAGCGCCGCGCGAGCCGAGCGCGTCGGGGCTTTCGAGGTCACTGTGGGAGTCGAGACGCGCCTTCAACGGGACTTCGAAAGCCCGGTCGTTCACGGCGGCTTCGCCGGGCTTCGTCCAGCGACCGGCCCCTTTCAGTTCCGGCGAGCGGAGCTCGCCAGCGTCTCGTTCACTCCGTTCGCGGGACTCCCGCCCGACGGTGGATTGTGGAGATGGCCACTGCTACCGTCGTCGCTCCCGCGGCCGCGCGCGAGAACGAACACCTTAAGCGACGAGTGGGCATACGCCGTTCCATGGACCGAGACTCCGCGGAGCCCGCGGTCCGGTCGTTCCCCGGCGACCGGGCCGCCGAGTGGGCCGAGTACCACAAACGATTCGCCGCGCCGAGCACCTACGTCTACGAGTTCGTGTGGGACTACACCGCAGACGCCGCCGGGCCGTTCTGCCGGGACGTCGACGGCAACGTCCTGATGGACTTCACCAGCCACGTCGCCGCCGCTCCGCTGGGGTACAACAACCCCAAGATACTGGACCCCCTCACGGAGTTCGACCTCGTGGACCCGCTGAAGATAGCCGGCCAGGACTTCTACGTGGCCGGCGGCGGGACGCCGGAGAACCCGGAGTTCCCCGGGCCCGCACAGCTCATGGACCGGCTGACCGTCGCGAGCGAGCACTACGGGCTGGACACCGTCTTCCTCTCCAACAGCGGCGCGGAGGCCGTCGAGAACGCCATCAAGATATGCTACGCCGACAGCGGGGGCGGCCACGCGGTCACCTTCGAGGGCGCGTTCCACGGCCGCACGCTGGGCGCGCTGAGCCTGAACCGCTCGAAGGGCGTCCAGCGCCGGGGCTACCCCGAGATAGCGGGCGTCCACGAAGAGCCGTTCTGCTCGGACCGGACGTGCACGCGCGAGACGTGCGAATGCGGCTTCTTCACGGACGGCGCGGGCCTCGCGGCGACGCTGGACCCCGAGCGCGGCTACCTCCCGGCCGACGACGTTGCCTACGTCATCGTCGAGCCCATCCAGGGCGAGGGCGGCTACAATATCCCGAGCGACGCCTTCATGGACGAGATAGCAGCCGTCTGCGAGGAGTACGACGTCCACCTCGTCGCCGACGAGATACAGAGCGGCCTCGGCCGCACCGGGGAGATGTGGGCCGCCGACCACTACAGCATCGAGCCGGACGTCATCGCGGCCGCGAAGGGCCTGCGCGTCGGCGCGACCATCTCGCGGTCCGACGTCTTCCCCGAGGAGGAGGGCCGGCTGTCCTCGACGTGGGGGGCCGGCGACGTCCTCTCGTCGCTGGTGGGGTCGCTGACCGTCGACGCCATCCACGAGCACGACCTGCTCGACAACGCGACGAGGCGGGGCGACCAGCTGCTGGACCTGCTCGGCGACGCCGACCTGCCCGGCGCGGTGGACGCGCGCGGCAAGGGACTGATGACCGCGGTCGAGTTCGACGGCAAGGAGCGCCGCGACGACGTGATGGAGGCCGCGCTCTCGGAGGGCCTGCTGACGCTGGGCTGCGGCTACAGGACCCTGCGGCTGCTCCCGCCGCTGGACGCCACCGAGCGCGAGATACGGATGGGCGTGGAGCTACTGTCGAACGCGGCCGAGAAAGTGGCGTGAGGGTTCGGGTACGCGCGCGGCGCGCGGTTCGATTCCGCGGACGGCGGGGATTCGACCACGCAGATGGCGGGATTCGACGACGCGGACGACGGGGGTTCGGGTACGCGGACGGCGGAACGACGAATCGGAGGCGACGACGGACTGGAATTCCGACGACGATAGTAGCGTTCGATGGCGTTTCGAAGTTCTGTTCGAACTCGTCCACCCCGAGAAACCGTGAATTGAAATGCGACCCCTCCCTACGGCGGGTATGGCGAAGTACTCCACGGGGGACTCGTCCGGCGACGACGCCGGCGGGACCTGCGAGCTCTGTGGCGCGGCCAGCGACTCGCTGCGCGAGCAGCAGGTCGCGGGCGCGACGCTGCAGGTCTGCCCCGGGTGTGCCCACCACGGCGACTCGCCTGGCGGGCCCGCCGGGGACGACTCCGGCCCCGACGACGAGGACCGGAAGCGTCGCGCGGCGCGCAACGCGGCCCGGCTCCACGACGCCGCCAGCGGCGACTCCACCCGCTGGGAGGAGGAGGGCACCAACTACGACGACGACCCGCTGCCGTACCTCCGGTCGAACTACGAGGAGCTGGTCGAGGCGGCCCGCCAGGACGCCGGCCTCCAGCGCGCGGAGCTGGCCGACGAGCTCGGCGTCCCCGAGGAGTCCATCCTCGCGCTGGAGCAGGGCCGGGCCGCCCGCGCGGGCGTCGGCGGCTCGGTGGTCGAGGCCGTCGAGGAGCGACTCGACGTGGAGCTGACGGAGTAGTGGTGCGAAGGCAGTCGACGGTGCTCCGGAGTGCGGACAGCGACTCCTGTCCTCGGTAGTGTCGAGACGAGTGACTTCGTGTGGAGTGACTGCCGGGGCGTCCGTCCACCGTCGGGGCTTTCGGGGACACTATGAGTACAATCGCTCGACAACTGAGCCCTCGAAAGCCCCCGCGCGCTCGACCACCCGCGGCTCGCTGCGCTCCTCACTCGCTCCGCTCGTTGCGGTGTTGTGCGGCGCGCCCGAGCGCGCGCCGCACGGCAAGCGGGACG
>CAZPIG010000263.1:0-3976 GCA_964586205.1 uncultured Halobacteriales archaeon
GTTCTCGGTCCCGCTCCCCGTGACTTATGGGACCGCTCCACGTGGGAGCCACCATGACCCGCGGGTTCTACATCGGCCGGTTCCAGCCGTACCACGACGGCCACCACCGGATGGTGGAGACCATCGCGGAGGAGGTCGACGAGCTAGTCCTGGGCATCGGCAGCGCCGGCGACTCCCACAGCCGCCACGACCCGTTCACGGCGGGCGAGCGCATCATGATGATAACGAAGTCGCTCGTGGACTCCGACCTCGTGACGTACGCGGTGCCCATCGAGGACTTAGACCGCAACGCCGTCTGGGTCAGCCACGTCCGGAGCATGAGCCCCGCCTTCGACGTGGCGTACTCGAACAACCCCCTCGTCATCCAGCTGTTCGAGGAGGCCGGCGTCGAGGTCCGCCAGTCGCCCATGTTCAACCGCGAGGAGCTGGAGGGCACGGAGGTACGGGAGCGCATGATTCGCGGCGGCGACTGGGAGGCGCTGGTGCCGGAGGCGGTCGCGGAGGTCGTCGAGGAGATAGACGGCGTCCGGCGCATCCAGCGGGTGAGCCAGAGCGACGGCAACGACGGGTAGAACGGGGATAGCCGGCAGGTCGCAGGCCCGGCTCACCACGGCCGCCGTCCCCGATGCGCCCTTCGGGGAGCTACAGCAGCTCCCGGAACTCCGAAAGCGGCGGGAACTGCAGCGTCTCGCCGGCGGATTCGTCGCGCACCAGCGGGCGGAGCGCCTCGGCGTCTCCGGGTCCGACCAGCGGCGTGTCGAAGTCATGGCCGCGCATGTCGTTGATGGCGACGCCGCGGGTCAGGGCGTTGAACGCCGGCAGGACCAGCACGTCCGCGCCGCGGTAGACGCCGGAGCCGTACAGCCAGCACGGGCGCTTGTGGCCCTCGATGCGGATGGCGGGGTGGTCGTGGCCCGCGACGTACCGGTCGGCCTCGATGGCCGGCTCCTCGTGGCCGTGGACGACCACGGTCCCGTCGGCTAGCTCGTGGGAGTCCTCGACGGGCCCGTCGAACGCCGCGTCGAGCATCGCGTCGTGGTTGCCCCGGACGGCGACCGGCCGCGCGCCGTGGTCGCGCACCGTCCCGACCAGGTCGTCGAGGGACCCCCGGACCACGTCGGGCAGCCGGCCGAACGAGTGGAGCACGTCGCCGGCGAGGACGACCTCGGACGGCGCGAACGTCGCCAGCAGCGCCGTCAGGCGCTCGCGGAGGTCCGACCGCTCGCCGAGGGGTAGCTCGACGTTGGAGGCCTCGTCGCGGCCGACGTGGACGTCGGCGACGACGAGCGCGTCGGCGTCGGCGAGGTAGACGGCGCGGTCCCGGAACTGCGCGGCGTCTAGCATGCGGGCCTCTCCCGGCGTCATGCGAGCGTCCCCCGGCGTCCTCCGGACGCCGAGGGCGTGGTCCGTCGAGTGCCTCGGGACGGTTCCTGGGTAGCCGTCACGTCCTGCGGTTCGGACCGTCCGGGCATAGCTCTGGCGGGACGTAGTGGTCCGGAGTCGTGGTGGCGATGCTTCGCTACTACCCACGCCGTCCTTCGATTGGAAACGCTTATGTAGGACCGGATTACCCCGATGGACAGAGCCGAAATGCTGGCTTGTCCGGACGAGGACTGCGGGTGGCAGGCCGTCGCGCCGTCGCGCCGGACCGGCCTGGCGCAGCTCGCGGAGCACCTCGTCGCCGAGCACGGCACCGTCGTCGACGCCGACGTCCCGGAGGGGACGGTCCAGATGCGCCGGGACGGCGAGTGGACGACCGTGCCGATAGAGGAGGCGACGGGCGACGACTGCGACGCCGGCGACTGAGGCGTCGGCCGCTCGCCACGCCTCGCCGTCCAACGCTCGCGACCCGACGCCCCGCCATCAGCTACTCGTCACGTCTCGCTACCCGACGCCCCACCATCAGCCGCTCGTCACGCCTTGCCGTGGACCGCCCGCGACCGGGCTCGTCGCCGTCCGGCCGCTCGACCGCGACCGACGGCCGACGCTCGCCAACAGTTGCTACGGAAAGGGCCCCTTTCGGAGCCGGCCGCTCCGGGAGGGTGTGGAAACCGACGGCTACGGCACCGGCACCACGGAGCTACCGGGGAACAGCCCGGCCATGGCCAGGACCGCAACGAGGAACGTCCCGAAGACGATGGCCGCGGCGGGCGGGTCCCAGTGGGTGTCGGCGTGGGCGTAGAACACGCGCTGGAACGCCTCCGCGAACAGCGAGGTGGCGACGCCGAACGTCAGCCCCACCAGCAGCGCCGCCAGCAGCGAGATGCTGGCCGTGTCGCCGCCCGCGGCGGCGAGCGCGGCGACGCTCGCGACCAGCGCGATGTGGTGGGTGACCGGCACCTGCTCGATGCCGGTGTTGAGGAAGAACAGCGTCGCCGCGGTGATGCCGAACGCGAGGAACGCGCTCCCCGTCTCGAAAGCGATGTACGCGGACAGCACGCCCACGATGGCCCCGATGAGTGCGACGTTCGGCCACCGGTACTGGTGACCGAGCCACGGCTCGACGACGAGGCGCTCGCGGGCCCCGCCGTCGGCCGCGAGGCGGCGCTCGTCGCGCTCGAACGGCCCCATGTCGAAGCGCTCGCCGCTCGCGTCGCCGAGGACGTCGTAGCCCAGCGCGACGCGGTGGACCAGCGCCGACAGGACGATGGCCATGGCGAGGGGGTCCCACGGCAGCGACAGCGCGCCCGATAGCTCGGCCAGCCAGTAGCCGACGACGCCGAACGCGCCGCCGACGAGCAGCACGTCCGGCTTCGTCCCGTGGGCGAAGACGATGTTCTTCGCCTCGTGGTACTCGAAGTCCGTGTCCATGTAGCCCTCGCGGGCGGCGTAGGCCGTCGCGGCCACGCCCCCGGCGAACGCGATGTGCGGCCCGAACACCGGGCCGAGGGCGATGCCAAAGGTGACGACCTCGAGGCTTTCGCCCGCCACCGTCTCGACCACGAGGTCGCCCACCTCGCCGACGACGATGACCAGCCCCATGAACGCGAAGGCGTTGAACGCGCCCATGGCCGCGCCGAACGCGCCGCCGGCGAACGCCGCGACGAGCATCTCGATGGCCCACAGCGGCGACAGGTCGACTGCCATGCTACCGGCTCCCCTCCGACCCCGCGGTCGCGCTCGCGCGGGCCCCGGGTACGACCGCGTCCCGGCGTCGGCCCGCGGTTCGGTGCTCCCCGTCCGTTCTCGCCTGTGACCAGTGCATCGGGTTTCGTGATATATTCGCGGGTAAAGAATGTTGCCCTCTGGAGTCCGCTCTCGGCAGTCTCGCGGTTCAGTCGACCGTCGTTCGTTGGATTCACGGGCTCACCCGCCTCCCATCGCGCAGGGCAGCAACGGTAGCCTCGACAGTGTCTGAAACCACCGTCGGGTGGGACTGAAAGGGGCGACGCGCTCGGCGACGGCGGCCGACGTAAGCACTGCAGGCGAGCGAACGGAGTGAGCGAGCCGAAGCGCACAGCGAGGCCCCCGAGCCGAGCGCGGCGGGGCTTTCGAGGACGGTTGACCGAGTCGTCCCGGTTCCTGGAAAGCTCCCGGTCGTTCGCGGCGGCGTAGTACTCAAGGGAAGTTCTGAATATCCGCCTCCCGCCGTCTCGTGGGGCCGACCGACCACGTGCGGTCCTGGTGGATCGGAAGGGCGAGGCGCGCTCCGGGAAGCCCGGCGACGCAAGCACCGCAACGAGGGAGCGAAGCGACCGACGTGAGGAGCGCAGCGAGCCGCGCGACTGGAGCGCGCCGAGGGCTTCCACCCGCTAGTATTCAGTCGCTAGCTTGAGTACTAAGCCGCCGCGAGCTCGGGAGACCGTCGGTCTCCCGGCGCTCGACCACCCGCGACTCGCTGCGCTCCTCGTTCGCTCCTTCCAGTCGCTCACTGCGGTGTCGTGGGGGGCGGCCGGGGCCGCGCCGCCCGGCCGGCGGGGGCCGGCGGGCGGCGCTGGTCGTGGGTCGGCGGGGGGGGGGGGGGCGCGCGGGCCCC
>CAZPIG010000264.1:0-3969 GCA_964586205.1 uncultured Halobacteriales archaeon
CCTCCTTCTTGAACAGCGGGACCTCCGCCTTCAGGCGGTCGATGCCGTCCTCGACCGTCCGGAAAGCCTCCGCGCGGTGGCCGGCGAGGACGACGACGAAGACGATGTCCTCGCCGGCGGCGACGACGCCGGTGCGGTGGTGCAGCAGGACCTCGAAGACGCCCTCGCGGGCTTCGAGGTCCTCGCGGATGGCGGCCGTGCGCTCGTCGGCGACGCCGTCGTACTTCTCGAACTCGAGGTGCTCGGTCGGCGGGTCGTCGTCGCCGTCGCGGGCGCGCACGCGTCCGGTGAAGGTGGCGATGGCCCCCGCCCGGTCGGCGTGCGGCGAGGTCTTCGCGCGCGCGACGAGGGATTCGAGCGTCTCGTGGGGCTCGACGGTCCGGAGTCCGTCGACGACCGCGTCGAGGTCGACTCCCGCGGCATCGTCGGCCGCGGCGAGGACCGGACGGTCGTCGTCTCCGGCCTCCCGGTCGCCGTCTCCCGCCCGGTCGCCGAGCGCGACGCGGGCGAGCGCGGCGTCGGGCGCGTCGGCGACGAGGGCGTAGTCGCAGTCGGGGGCGAGGCGGTCGAGCGCGGCGTCGAGCGGCGGTCGCCCGGTCGCGCCGCCGTCGCCGCTTCCGGTCCAGCCCGCGCCCGAGACGTCGTAGCGGACGGCGACGCCGGGCGGGCGGGCCGTTTCTACGCTGGAATCGGCCCGGGTCCCATCCGCGGTCACGACGCCGACGCGGCCGCCGTCGGCGAGGCGGTCGGCAAGGCGCTCGACGAGCGCGCGGCGCTCCTCGGTCGTCCCGCCGACGATAGCGAGCGGCTTCATGGTCGGGGCGTGGGGAGCCGGAGGCTTGTAGCTGACGCCCGGCCGGCGCTGCGACGGAGCCGACGACCGCCCCTCCATGTGACAACCCTTAAGCCCGCCACAGAGGTACTCCGCTGTAGGATGAACGTAGTCGTCTCGCTCGGCGGCAGCGTGCTCGCGCCGGACGGGGCCGGACCGCCCGGCGTCGACCGCGTCGACGCGCACGCGGCCGCCGTCGAGTCGCTGTCCGCCGCCGGCCACGACCTCGGCGTGGTCGTCGGCGGCGGCGGCGTCGCCCGGTCGTACATCGAGCGCGCCCGCGAGCTCGGCGCGAACGAGATAGCACTGGACGAGGTGGGCATCGCGGCGACCCGGCTGAACGCCCGCCTGCTCGTCGCCGCGCTCGGCGACCGCGCCGCGCCCTCGCCCCCCGAGGACTACGAGTCGGCCGGCGCGGCCATGCGCCGCGGCGAGGTCCCGGTGATGGGCGGGGTTGCGCCCGGCCAGACCACCGACGCCGTGAGCGCGGCGCTCGCGGAGTACGTCGGCGCGGACCTGCTGGTGCTGGCGACGAGCGTCGACGGCGTCTACGACGCCGACCCCGACGTGGACCCCGACGCGACGAAGTACGACCGCCTGACGCCCGCCCAGTTGGTCGACGCCATCGCCGGGATGGCGATGCACGCCGGCGCGAGCGCGCCGATGGACCTGCTTGCGGCCAAGCTCGTCGAGCGCTCGGGGCTCCGGACCGTCGTCCTCGACGGCTCTGACCCCGCCCGGATAGAGCGGGCCGTCGCCGGCGGCGACCACGACGGCACCGACGTGGTCCCCGAGGACGCCGCCGACCCGACCGAGTGGACGACCGACGCCGCCTGACACCCCGACCATGCCACCGACCACCGACGACGGAGCGAGCGTCGAGACCCGCACAGCAACTGACGGGGGCGAGGACCACCGCGTCTTCTGGGCCGACGAGGTCGCCGACCGCGTCGAGGCCCGCGACCCCGACGGGCCCGTCGTCGTCAAGGGCGGCGTCTCGCCGTCGGGCATCCCCCACCTCGGCCACGCCAACGAGCTACTCCGCGGGTACTTCGTCGCGGAGGTGCTGCGCGAGCGCGGCCACGAGGTCCGGCAGGTGTTCACCACCGACGACCGCGACCCGCTCCGGAAGGCCCCGCGCCGGCTGGCGACCCTGGACTGGGAGCTGGTGGACCTCTCCGAGATAGAGGCGGTCCGCCTCCAGGAGCACCTCGGGAAGCCGTACACGGACGTCCCCGACCCCTTCGAGTGCTGCGAGTCCTACGGCGACCACTTCACGAAGCTGCTGGTGGACGTCGCCGAGCGACTCGCCGTTCCGGTGGACGTGCTGTCGAACACCGAGCTATACGAGGAGGGCGCATTCGAGGACGTGACCCGCCTGCTGCTCGAACAGCGCGAGGCGGCCCGGGACCTCCTCGCCGACTACCAGAACACGGTCGGCGAGGATTACGTGCCGTTCCGGCCGCAGTGTGCGAACTGCGGGCTGATAACCGAGGGCGTGACCGCCATCGACGCCGAAAGCGGCACGGTCGAGTACCGCTGCACGGACGTCGAGGCCGGCAACCAGACCATCGCGGGCTGCGGCCACGAGGGGACCGCGACGCTCCGGGAGGGCAAGCTCCCGTGGCGCTTCGAGTGGCCCGCTCAGTGGCGCGTCCTCGGCGTGGACTTCGAGCCGTTCGGCAAGGACCACGCCGCCGGCTCGTGGCCGAGCGGGGTCGAGATAGCCCGGGAGCTGCTCGACTTCGAGCCGCCGGTCGACATGGTGTACGAGTGGTTCACCGTCGGCGGCGAGCCGCTGTCCTCGTCGTCGGGGACCGTCCTCACCGTCCCGGAGCTGCTCGAGCTCGTGGGGCTGGACGTGGTCCGGTACTTCTTCGCGAAGGACCCCCGGAAGGCCCGCGACCTCGACGTCGAGCGCGTCGACCAGCTCGTCGACGAGTTCGACCGCTTCGAGCGCATCTACTTCGGCGAGGAGCCCGCGGCCGACGACCGCGAGCGGGCGCTGGCCGAGCGCGTCTACCCCTTCCTCGTCGACGAGGTGCGCGAGGAGCGCATCCGCCTGCCGTACACCTTCGCCGCCGTGCTGGGCATGACCGACGAGCCCGACCTCCGCGAGCGGATAGCCCGCCGGGAGGGTCACGTCCCCGAGGACGCTCCCGGGTGGGCCGTCACGGCGGCCATGGAGCGCGTCGAGCGCGCCCGCGCGTGGGCCCGGCGGATGGACAACGAGTACAACTACGCGGTCCAGCGCGACGTAATGCCGGACGTGGACTTCGACGCGGCGACGGGGGCGGCGCTCGACGACCTCGCGGACTTCGTCGCCGCGGGCCACGACGGCGAGGCCATCCAGGGCGAGATATACGAGACGGCGAAGCGCCACGACCTCGACGTGGGCGAGTTCTTCGGCGCGGGCTACCGCCTGGTGCTGGACCGCGACCGCGGGCCCAAGCTGGGGCCGCTGCTGGCGGCGCTGCCCCGCGAGTTCGTGGTCCGGCGGCTGCGCCGGGAGGGGTGACGTGAAACGGAGCCGGCCCCCGTCGGGGGTGTCAACGTTGGCGGTGGCTACCCTCACAGTCCACCGTCGGGTGGGGCTGAAAGGGGCGGCGCGCTCGGCGAACCCCGGCGACGCAAGGACCGCAAGGAGCGACCGAGCGGAGCGAGGGAGCGACTGAGGACCGCAGCGAGCCGCGGGATCCTCGCGAGCGAAGCGAGCGAGGGCTCGGGAGACGAGCGTAGCGAGTCTCCCGGTGGGCGAGCGCGCCGGGGCTTTCGAAGGTACCGTGAGTGTCGAGTCGCGCCGTCAACGTGCCTTCGAAAGCCCCCGGTCGTTCACGGCGGCTTCGCCGCCGTTAGCTCGGGAGACCTCCGGTCTCCCGGCGCTGGACCGCCCGCGACTCGCTGCGCTCCTCGCCCCTCGCTTCGCTCGGAGCTGCGGTGCTTGCGTCGTCGGGGACGGGTCCAGCGACCGGCCCCTTTCAGTTCCGGCGAGCGAAGCTCGCCGACGTTCCGCTCACTGCGTTCGCGGAACTCCCATCCGACGGTGGTTCGACGCACTGGTCGGAGCTACCGTCGACACCTTCTCGCCAGATAGTCAGGCTAAAGACACCCGGGGCCACACGTGGGCCCAATGGGAC
>CAZPIG010000265.1:0-3915 GCA_964586205.1 uncultured Halobacteriales archaeon
CTCGCGGACTCGCTCTACTTCGGGCCGTTCGACCGCGAGCACTCCCGGTACCTCCTGGAGGGCGTCGTCGAGGGCATCGCCGACTACGGCAACGCCATCGGCGTGCCGACGGTGGCGGGGAGCGTGGAGTTCCACCCCGGCTACGAGGGCAACCCCCTCGTCAACGTCGCCTGCGTCGGCCTCGTGGCCGAGGACCGCCTCGTCACCGCCGCCGCGACCGAGCCCGGGAACGCGCTCGTCCTCGTCGGCAACGCCACCGGCCGGGACGGCCTCGGCGGCGCGTCGTTCGCCAGCGAGGACCTAGACGAGGACAGCGAGACCGAGGACCGGCCGGCGGTGCAGGTGGGCGACCCTTACGCCGAGAAGCGCCTGATAGAGGCCAACGAGACCCTCCTGGACCGCGACCTCGTCGAGGCCGCCCGCGACCTCGGCGCGGCGGGCCTCGGCGGCGCGACCAGCGAGATGGCCGCGCTGGGCGGGCTGGGGGCCGAGATAGACCTCGACGCCGTCCACCAGCGCGAACCGAACATGAACGCGACGGAGATACTGCTCGCCGAGTCCCAGGAGCGCATGTGCTACGAGGTGCGCCCCGGGAACGTCGAGGGGGTCCGCGCGGTCGCCGAGCGCTTCGACCTCGGCTGCTCGGTCGTCGGCGAGGTCACCGACACGGGCCGGTACGTCGCTGTCTTCGAAGGTGAATCTGTCGTCGACGCGCCCGCGGAGTTCCTCGGCGACGGCGCACCAATGAACGACCTCGACCGGGCCGAGCCCGAAACACCCGCGCGGGACCTGCCCGACGCCGACCCGGAGGCCGCCTTCGACGCCGTCGTGTCCAGTCCCAACGCCGCCAGCCGGCGGTGGGTGTACCGCCAGTACGACCACGAGGTCGGCGTCCGGACGGCCGTGCGGCCCGGCGAGGCCGACGCGGCCGTGCTCGCGCTCCGCGAAACCGCGAGCGGGGGCGGTACCGACCGCGGAGCCGACTCCGGGCCGCCCACCGCAGCCACGGGCGACGGCGTCGGCCTCGCGCTCTCGGCGGGCGCGACGCCGCACTGGACCGCCGCCGCGCCGTACGACGGCGCGCGCGCCGTCGCCGTCGAAAACGCCGCCAACCTCGCGGCGACGGGCGCGACGCCGCTCGCCGCCGTCGACTGCCTCAACGGCGGCAACCCCGAGACGCCCGCGGTCTACGGCGGCTTCGCGGCCGTCGTCGACGGGCTGGCCGACGGCTGCGCGGCCCTGTCGGTCCCCGTCGTCGGCGGCAACGTCTCGCTCTACAACGACTCGCCGTCGGGGCCCGTCCCGCCGACGCCGACGCTGGCGATGGTCGGCACCCGACCGGGCTACGACGCCCCGGGGATTGCGCTGTCGGGCGAGGGCAGCCTGCTCGTCGTCGGCGACCCCGTCCTCGACGGCGAGCGGGCGGCGCTCGGCGGGTCGGAGTACCTCGCGCGCGAGGGCGGCAGCGACCGCTTCCCGGCCCCGCCCGGCGAGGCGCGCGCGCTCGTCGAGGCGCTCGCCGGGGTCGCCCGCCACGACGCCACCCGCGCGGTCCACGACGTCTCGACCGGCGGGCTGGCCGCGACGTTCGCGGAGATGGTGACCCCCTCGGCCGGCGCGGACGTGACCCTGCCCGGCGCGGCCCCGCCGGCCGGCCGGCTGTACCACGAGCGCGCGGGCCGGGCCGTCGTCGAGACGACCGCGCCCGACGCCGTGCGCGAGCGCTTCGCCGGCGTCGCGCCGGTCCACGAGGTCGGCACCGCGACCGGCGACGGCACCCTCCGGCTCCGTGCCGGCGACGCGACCGTCGAGCGGGACGCGGCCGCCGTCGCCGACCTGCGGGCGACGCTCGGGGAGGCACTCGACTGAATCTGGCTGGTCCGTCCATCGCGCCCGAGTTCGTTCCCCGAACCGACCCGGGCTCCCCTCGTCGCGCGGACTGGGGTTCGCACGACCCCGTCGCGTCCGGCAAAATTCACCCCGAACGGTTCCGGAAATTCCTTTCGGCCGGCAACATATTGATAAAGGTCCGTGTCTACGTTGGAGCCATGGCACGCAGAGGGAGGTCCCGTCGCTATGACGGGCGATGAGCCGCCGGTCGTTCTCGTGGTCGAGGACGAGCGGGACCTCGCGGACCTGTATGCCATCTGGCTTCGGGACGTGTGTGAGGTACGGACGGCGTACGACGGCACGGAGGCCCTGTCGGCCATCGACGGGGACGTCGACGTCGTCTTCCTCGACCGGCGGATGCCGGGACTCTCGGGGGACGAGGTCCTCGAGACCATCCGCGGGGAGGGGTACGGCTGCCGGGTGGCGATGGTGACCGCGGTCGAACCGGACTTCGACGTCGTGGAGATGGGGTTCGACGACTACCTCGTCAAGCCCGTCACGGAGGACGAGCTCGTCGGGATGGTCGAGACGCTCCGGCTGCGCTCGGAGTACGACGACCAGCTCCGGGAGCTGTACGCGCTCTCGTCGAAGAAGACGCTGCTGGAGTCCGAGAAGCCGGACGCCGAGCTCGAGGGCAGCGACGAGTACGAGCGCCTGAAGCGCCGGCTGGCCCGCCTCGGCGAGGAGGTCGACGAGGCCATCGAGGAGCTGTCGGGCCACGAGGCGTTCGTCGGGCTGTTCCGCGACGCCGGGGGTGGAGCCGGGGCCGGCGCGGGGGCGGAGGAGGACTGACGACGGTTCCGCGGGACGTCCCCTGCGAGAGCCACGCCTACAGCGCGACGGTCGTGCCCGCGTCCGCCGCCACCGCCCGCGAGAGGAGGTGGCCGGCCGCGGCCGCGTCGAGGACCGCAGAGCCGACGCTCTCGACGACCACGATTTCGTCGTCGCCACTGCCGTCCGCGGGACGGGCGGCATCCGATTCTGCAGGACTCCCCGGGCCGACCTCGTCCGCGAGCAGCGCGCCGAACGGCGTCAGGTCGGCGGCGTCGAGCCCGGCGTCGGCCACGTCGCCCGTCTCCGCCGCCTCCGCGGGGACGTCCGCGTAGACGCGGGCGGCGCGCTCCATCGTCGTCCGGTCCAGCTCCCGCATCTCGGGGGTGTACGCACCGACGGCGACCACGAGCGCGCCGGGGGCCAGCGTGTCGCCGGGAAAGACCGGCTCCTCGCTCGTGGTCGCGGTGACGACCACGTCCGCTCCCTTGACCGTGGCTGCGGGGTCGGCGGCCGCGGCGGCGGGGACGCCCAGCTCCGCTTCGAGGTCGGCCGCGCAGTCGTGCTTGGAGTCGCTCGGCGAGTAGACGCGGACCGAGGCGACGTCCGTCGCGGCCGCTATCGCGCGCGCCTGCCAGCGCGCCTGGGTGCCCGCGCCGACGATGGCGAGGTCGAGTCCCGTCTCCTCGCCGCGCTCGTCGTCGGACTCGTCGCCGCCGTGCGGCTCCGAAACGGCGAGCTCCCGGGCCGCGAGCCCGCCGATGCAGCCCGTGCGGGCGTTCGTGATTCGGGTCCCCGCCAGCAGCGCCGCGGGCAGCCCCGTCGCGGCCTCGGTGAGGGCTATCTGGGCGTTGACCGTCGGGAGGTCGCGGTCGGCGTTGCCCTCGTGGACGGCCACCAGCTTCGTCGCGTAGTGGTCGTCGCCGTGGACGTAGGCCGGCATCGTCAGTGCGGTCCCCGCCGGCTCGTCGGGGTCGTGGTCGTCCGGCGCGACGGGGTCAGCGGAGGCGTCGTGGTCGTCCGAGGCGTCGTGGTCGTCCGGCGCGGCGGGGTCGAGCCCCGTCCCGACCGGGAAGTGCGGGCGCTCGGGTCGCTCGACCGCGCCGCGGTACTGCTTGCGGAACGCCTCGGCGACGACCGGCAGGAGGGCTTCGAGGTCGAGGAGGTCCGCCACGTCGTCGTCGGAGAGGACGCGCACCATGGCCGGTGGGTTGGTGGTGGCGTGGCTTACTGTTTGTGGGCTGCACTGTGGTG
>CAZPIG010000266.1:0-3910 GCA_964586205.1 uncultured Halobacteriales archaeon
CTATCTCGGCGGGACCGACCTTCCGGCCCGCGACGTTGAGCGCGTCGTCGGCGCGACCGTGCAGGAACCAGAAGCCGTCCTCGTCCTTCTGGGCCCAGTCGCCGTGGTCCCAGAGGTCGTCCCACGTCGACCAGTACTCCTCCAGATACCGCTCGTCACCGCTCCAGAGGCTCTTGGTCATCGACGGACAGGAGTCCCGCGCCACGAGGAAGCCGCGCTCGTGGGTGTCCGCGATGGACTCGCCCTCGCTGTCGACGATGTCGATGTCCATGCCGAGGCCGGGGCCGCCGAGCGTGCAGGGCTTCAGCGGCTGGCTCGGCATCGGCATCAGGAAGCAGCCGCATATCTCGGTACCGCCGGAGATGTTGACGATGGGCGTGTCGCCGCCGCCCACGTGCTCGTAGAACCACGTCCAGGATTCGGGGTCCCACGGCTCGCCGGTCGACCCGAGCAGCCGGAGGCTGGAGAGGTCGTGGCCCGCCACCCAGTCGTCGCCCTGCTTGCGCAGCGCCCGGATGGCCGTCGGGGAGATGCCGAACACCGAGAGGTCGTGGCGGTCTATCATCTCCCAGTAGCGGTCGGGGTCGGGGTAGTCGGGCGCGCCCTCGTAGACGAAGACGGTGCCGCCGAAGGCGTGGTTCCCTATCAGGGTCCACGGCCCCATCATCCAGCCGATGTCGCTGACCCAGAAGAAGCGGTCCGCCGGCTTGTGGTCGAAGCCGAAGTATATCTCCTTCGCGCACTGGACCAGCACGCCCGCGTGGGTGTGGACGATGCCCTTCGGCTTGCCGGTCGTCCCCGAGGAGTAGAGCAGCATCGACTCGTGGTCCGACGGGAACTCCTTGGTCTCGTAGGCGTCGTCCTGGGTCAGCACGGCGTCGCCCCACCACTCGTCGCGGTCGTCGTCCCACGGGATGGCGTGGTCGCCGCCGTCGTCGCGGCTGCCGAAGCGGTCGTAGACGACGCACTCCTCGACGAGGTCGCCCACCGAGTCGTGGACCTGCGCGATGGCCTCGTCGGCGGTGCCCTTGAGGTACACCTCGTCGCCGCGGCGGTAGAAGCCGTCGCCCGTGAACAGCACGGAGCACCCGGGGTCCTCGATGCGCGTCGCCGTGGCGTCGACCCCGAACCCCGAGAAGATGGGGACGGCGATGGCCCCGACCTTGAAGCAGCCGTAGAGGATGGAGATCACCTCGGGAACCATCGGCATGTAGAGGCCGACGGTGTCGCCGGTGCCGACGCCCCGCTCCTCCAGGGCGTTGGCGACCTGGTTGGACTCGCGGTGGAGGTCCGCGTAGGTGACCTGGCGGACCTCGCCGTCCTCGCCCTCCCAGATGCAGGCGACCGTGTTGCGCTCCTCACTCTCCGGTGTGGCGTACCGGTCGAGGACGTTGTGCGCGACGTTGATGGTACCCCCCGGGTACCAGTCGGTGAACTGCGGGCCCTCGGAGTTATCGCGGACCGCGTCGTAGTCCTCGTAGAACTCCAGCCCGAGGTAGTCCACCATCTCGTCCCAGAACCAGTCGACGCCCGACGCCTCCTCGCCCGGTACCTCGGTCGTGGTGCGCTCTATCAGCTCCTCGTAGTCGTCGATGCCGTACTCCTGCATGAACTGCCAGACGTTGGTGGACTCCACGAACTCCCGGCTGGGCTCGTGGACCACCTCGTCCGTGCTGGGCGTCTCCATGGTCGTCCCGACGTGGGACCTGGCGATTCAATAGTGTAATGACTCGTCGCTGACGACACGGCGCGCTCCACCACGAATCGAGGAGAGGGTCGCCACGACCCGGCCCTCCGGGCCGGCAGACTCGGTTCGGAGTGACAACAGACTCGGCCCGGAGGCGGGGGACTGCCGCCACCCGATCAGGAGCAGCCGCAGTACCGGGACTCGTAGAGGCCGTCGCAGTCGATGTCGGTGTAGTTGTAGTAGAGGTCTTCCTCCTCTCCGTCGTCGTCCACGTCGTCGGTGCCGCAGAAGTCGGTCGAGCACCCCCCGCACGATAGCGTCTCCACGTCGCGGACGCCCGCGTCGGGGTCGTACAGCCGCAGGCCGTCGCCGGTGTCCAGCAACGCGTACGCGCGCCCGGTCGCGGGCCGCACCGTCACCGCCAGCGTCCCGGCGTCGACCTCGGTCACGGAGACGATTTCGTCCGGAACGCCGTCGCCCGCGAGATACGCTGCGCCCTCGCGGCCCGTCCCGAGTGCGGCGTGGGCGTTCGGCTCGGCCGCCAGGTCCGCCCGACGGCCGCCGTCGAGGACGCCGTCGTCGGCCAGCAGCCCGCGTAGCGACGCCGTCCGCTCGTCGAGCGCCGCGACCTCGGCGTGCGTCGCGGCCCGTGCGCTCCGCCGCGCGCCCGCGCCGCCGCTGGCCGACAGTCCGGCCCCGACGCCGACCGCGCCGACCGCCGCCGCTTTCAGCACGCTTCGCCTGTCGATGGTGGAGGTGTCGTCCATGGCTCCGCTCGGACGTTTAATTTCCAGCTATATAATAGTGGATTCTAGAGCGCTAGACGGCGGTCGCGACCAGCGTCAGTCGCAGCAGCCGTGGTGGGTCACACAGCTCGTGGCGCAGCACTCCTCGCACTCCTCGATGAGCGACCCGTCGTTGCACTTCAGCCGCAGGCAGTCGCAGGTCGTGAAGCAGCTACTGGTCTCGACGCCGTCGGCGTCCGCGTCGGGGACGTACAGCCGGCGGTCGTCGGCGTCGGTCTCGACGACCGCGTAGCTCGTCCCCGTCAACGGCTCCACGGTGACCGTGAGGACGCCGCCGTCGACGTGGGTCGTGGAGACGAAGCGGCGCTCGCCGTCCCGGAATACCGTGGCCGTGCCCTCCTCGTTCGCCGCGACCGCCCCGAGGTCGGTGGGCCGGCGGGTCGGTAGCTCCGCCACCGCGCCGTCTGCGAGGACGCCGTCGGCCGCGAGGTCCGCGAGCACGTCGGCGGCGTGCTCCGCGAGCGCGGCCTCGGCCGCGATGGGGTCGGCGTAGCCCGCGGGCTCGGTCCGCCGGCGGGCGGCCGCGCCGCCGGTCGCGGCCAGCCCGGCGACCGCGCCCGCCGCGGCCGACCGCAGGACCGCTCGTCTGCTCGTCCCGTGCTCGTCGTCCGGAGTCTGTCGGGTCATGGCTGCCTTACGACGAACGACGGTGATTGCTTTAATTCTTTTTCTAGCGCAATCAATGCGGGCCGGCGGTCACCTCGTGCGCCGGTAGACCAGCAGCCCGGCGACGAGCGCGACGGCGACGGCACCGGCCAGCGCGCCCGCGGGCCGGAGCGGCGGCAACCGGGCCGCGGCTCCGTCGTCGGTCGTCGCGGTGCCGTCGGTCGGCGGCGCATCGTCGGTCCCCGCGTCCCCGGCGTCGCTCGACGGCGTATCGTCCGTCGCGTCCCCGCCGTCGTCGGTCGACGCGCCGTCGTCGGTGGGTGTACCGGCGTCGGTGGGTGTGCTGTCCCCTCCCGGCCCGGCGGCGTCGGTGGGCGTGGCTTGCCGGGACTGCCCACCGTCGGCCGCCGGACAGTCGCCGGCCACGACGTAGGCGGCGGCCGTGGCCCCGGCGGCGTCCGCGCCGGAGGACTCGTTGCCGGGCGCGCCGACGACCACGTCGACCGTCCCGTCGCCGGTGGCGTCGCCGCCCGTCGCGAGCCGGTAGCCCGCCCACTCGCCGGCCCGCTCGCCCGCGTAGGTGGTGGCCACCGAGCCGTCGGGCGCGACGCGGTAGACGGCACCGGAGTCGGGGGCGGCTGCGTCGGCGTGGGGCGCGCCGACCAGCACGTCCGCACCGGCGTCGGCCGGGCCGTCCTCGTCCGCACCTCCGCCGTCGCCCTCGCAGCCGGCAGCGACGGCCCAGCCGGCGCGGTCGCCGGCGGCGCGGCCCTCGAAATAGAAGCTCCGCTCGTATTCGGAGAGTTCGCCC
>CAZPIG010000267.1:0-3876 GCA_964586205.1 uncultured Halobacteriales archaeon
ACGTTGGCGGCCTCGTTCGGCAGGCTGATGACGCCGCCGTCGTGCTGGAGGTCGGCGGCGTCGTTGCCCGCCGACGCGACCAGCAGCGTCCCCTGGCTGTTGAGGAAGTTGGTCGTCCGGTTCAGCATCTTGCCGTAGAAGTCGCCGTTGGCCTGGCGCGCGATGGGGTACGCGCCGAGGCTCATGTTGGCGACGTCGCAGCCGACCTGGCCGGCGTAGACCATCGCGGCGAGGATGGTGGCGAACGACGCGCCGCCCTCGGCTCCGAACACGCGGACGCCGACGATCTCCGTCCCGGGGGCGGTGCCCACGGTACCGACGTCGTTCTCGTCGTCCGCGGCGACGATGCCGCTGACGTGGGTGCCGTGGGAGCCGACGTCGGTGAAGTCGCCGCCGTCGCCGGTGAGGTTGATGGAGAGGTCCTCGTTGACCTTGCCGGCGAGGTCCGGGTGGTTCGGCGAGGTGCCCGTGTCGATGATGGCGACCCGGGTGCCCTCGCCGCGGGTGACCTCCTGGGCCGACGGGACGTTCTGGGCCTGCTTGTCCCACTGGAGGCCGAACAGCGGCTCGTCCGTGGCGTCCTCGGCGTCCGGGGTCGCCGCGTCGACGGGCAGGTCCAGCTCGAACACCGTGTCGGGCGCGTACTTCGCGCCGAGCGACTGGACCGCCGACTCGCTGCCGCTGACGACCGCGGCGTCTATCTCCGGGAGGTCGTGGACGACCGTCAGGCCGCTGTCCGCGACGGCCCCGTCGGCGAGGTTCTTCGTGTTGACGATGAACTGGCCGCCGGACGAGGCCGCGGTTACCGTCGTTCCTGTCGCGATACCACCGAGCAGCGCACCGCTCAGCTTCAGCACCGAGCGCCGTGACTGACCTGGCATAGTCCGGGCTTAGAGTAGGATTCGAGACTCTTAATACTTCCTTGACGGTATCAGAGATGATTTCCAGATTCAAACTAACATCAATTCCCTAGGAGTTTGAATCCTCGCTATCGCACCGGCGGCTTCAGCGCCGGAGGTCGCCGGAGCGGTCGACCACGCCGTCGGCGAGCGATTCGAGGGACGCGGTCACGCTGTAGCCCGGCGTCTCGACGGTCACCCGCGACTCCGGCCCGACGTCGTAGAAGGGGAGCTCGAGGACGTAGCTGCCGTCGGCCTCGATGGCGGTAGCCTCGCGTTGGCCCGTCGGCGCGTGTCGGGCCCACGCGCTCGCGCCCGCGTGGGCGGGAGCGGCCTGCCCGCGGACGGTCCACGCCGGCGGCAGCGACGCCCGCTCGCCCGCGACCGCGTAGTCGCGGTCCAGCCACGCCCCGAAGCCCTCGTCGATGACGTACACCGCCTCGTAGCCGTCGTCGATGAGCGACGCAGCCCGGATAGAGGAGAGGTGGTGCGGACAGGCGCAGTAGCAGACGACGCGGTCGCCCTCCGGCCAGTCGGAGACCGGGTCCTCGGAGGTGCCGGCGACGTCGCTGCCGGCAGGGCTGCTCACCGCGCCGAGGACGTGGGAGGCCTCGAACGCCCGCTGGCCCCGTGCGTCGGCGAAGCGGGCCTCGCGCCGCCGGAACCAGTAGTGGACGTCCTCGATGGGCGCGAGCGGGACGTCCACGCCGTTCCGGCGGGTCGTCCCGTAGCTGGCGGTGTCGATGGTTCGTTCGGCCGGCACGTCGTCGAACCGCGGCGGGTAGCCGTCGTCCGGAGTGTCGTCGCCCGCTCCGTCGCCCGAGTCGGGACTGGTCCCTCCGAAGCCGCCGAGGCAGCCGGCGAGGCCGGCGCTGGCCGCGGTTCCCGCGGCCGCGAGGAAGGTACGTCGATTCACGCCGACCCGTAGTGGCCGCACATGCTTCTATTTTCCGCTCACCGCTTCGCTGGATGCACCTCGCTCGTGGGAGTGTACCTCACTCGCGGGAGTGTATCTCGCTCGCGGGAGTGTATCTCGCTCGCGCGAGCGATTCACGCGTCCATCACCCGGGCGGTGACGTGAGAACTATCGGAGCGGCGGCGTGGGAACTATCGGAGCGGTGGCGTGGGAACTATTGGCACCGCGGTTCTGCGTCGAAGCGTGACGGCGTACGACGCGACGGTCGTCGGCGGTGGCATCGTCGGCACCGCGGCCGCCTACCACCTCGCGCGCGACGGGCTGGCCGTGCTGCTGGTCGACCGCGAGGACGAGGGCCGCGCGACCGACGCGGGCGCGGGCATCGTCTCCGCGGCCACGAGCAGCCGGAGCGACGACGGGGACTGGTTCCGCCTCGGCGTGGCCGCCGAGCGCTACTACCCGACGCTCGCGGAGCAGCTAGCCGACGACCAGGACGGCGACGTGGGCTACAGCCGGCCGGGGGTGCTGAGCGTGGCTGCGGACGCCGACGAGGCGGTCGCCGCCGAGCGCTCGCTCGCCCGCGTGCGCGACCGCCAGGAGCGCTACGGCGTCCCGCCGGACGGCACCGTCACGGAGCTGTCCCCCGAGGAGGCCCGCGCCCTCTGTCCCGCACTCGGGTCCGTCGAGCGCGCGGTCCACTACGAGACGGCCGGCCGCGTCGACGGCCGGACGTTCGCGGACGCCCTCCGCCGGGCCGCCCGCGCCCGCGGCCTCGACGTGCGCCGGGCCGCCGCCGAGGGCGTCCGCGTCGAGGGAGGCCGCGTGACCGCCGTGGAGGTCGACGGAGACCCCGTCGAGACCGACGCCGCGGTCGTGGCCGGCGGCGCGTGGTCGGCCGCGTTCGCCGACGACCTCGGCTGCCCGGTGCCGGTCGAGCCCCAGCGCGGCCAGATAGCCCACCTGTCCACCGACGCCGCGACCGGCGACTGGCCGGTCGTGTCCGGCCACCGCGGCCACTACCTCGTCCCGTGGCCGGGCGGCCGCGTCGCGGCCGGCGCGACCCGCGAGGACGGAGCGGGCTTCGACCCGCGGACCACCGCCGCGGGCGTCCGGGAGGTCCTCGCGGAGGCGACCAGAGTCGCCCCGGGCCTCGCCGACGCCGCGCTGGCGGAGGTCCGGGTCGGCCTCCGCCCCGCGTCGCCGGACGGCCTGCCCGTCCTCGGCGCGGTCCCCGGCGTCGACGGCGCGTACCTCGCGACCGGCCACGGCCCGACGGGGCTGACGCTCGGCCCGTACTCGGGCCGGCAGGTCGCCCGCCTCGTCGCCGGCCGCGAGCCCGCGGTCGACCTCGCGGCGTTCTCGCCGGCCCGCTTCTGAGCGTCCGCACACTTCGCCAACCGGGGTCGGAGAGTCCGGCTCCGCCCCGTCCGCACGCCGTTTCCGGACGCTCCGCCCGTCGTCCCGGACAGTTCACGCGCCGACCGGTATACGGCCCATAATAAAGAGTTAGAACGACGTTAGGGTGGGCACGGCGTCCGGTACGATGGGGACGGCCGGGCGGACAATCATGACCGAGAAGGGGATGGCAGCCGCGAGCACCGAGGAGCACGCGCGCCCCGACCGGGACGGGCGAACCGACGGCGACCCGCGAGGAGACCACGAGGGGGGAACCGACAGCGGAGGCCGGGAGCGACGGGTCGACGCCGACCGCCGACCCGCCGTCGAAGGGGACGGCTCGAACGTCGTTCCCGACGAGGGCGACGGCTCGCGCGGCTCCGACGCGGGCCCGGGGCTCGTCCCCGCCGACCGGACCGACCACGAGGGCGGGTTCGTCTTCCGGTCGAACGAGGGTGGGTCCGCGAGCGGACGCCCGGAGACCGGGGATGGAGGCCTGTCGGCCACGAACGGACCCGCCGGGGTCGGGGAGCCCGACGGTCGGGTCCGGTCGGGCGGCACCTCCGACGGCGTCACCAGCGACCGGGCGGACGGCACCCGCGACAGCGCTGCGAGCGGCCGGACGGACGGTGTACGCGGCCGGACCGACGACGCACGCGGCCGGAC
>CAZPIG010000268.1:0-3867 GCA_964586205.1 uncultured Halobacteriales archaeon
CGAATCGCCACGCCGGAGCCCTCCCGCACCTCGCCGATGACAGCGCCGTCCGTCGCGTCCGCGAGCGCCCGCGCGTCGTCGGGGGCCAGCGCGGCGACGAAGCCCGTCCCCATGTTGAACGTCCGGTGCATCTCGGCGTCGGTCACGCCGCCGCAGTCCTGAATGAACTCGAAGACCGGCTGGGCGGGCGGCGGGTCCGTGACCTCGTACCGGTGCGGGCCCATCCGTTCGAGGTTCGTCCAGCCCCCACCCGTAATGTGCGCGGCGGCGCGCACGCCGTGTTCGCGGAGGTGCGGGAGCAGGTCCGCGTAGATGCGCGTCGGCTCCAGGAGCGCCTCGCCGATGGAGCGGTCCGGGTCCGGCGGGAAAGGGTCGTCGTAGTCGTGGTCCCGGGTGACGGCTTCGCGGGCCAGCGTCAGGCCGTTGGAGTGGATGCCCGAGGAGGGCCACCCGACGAGCGCGTCGCCCGGCTCCGCAGCGCCGTCGAAGACGCCGTCGGCGGGCGCGACGCCGGCGCAGGTACCCGCGAGGTCCAGCCCCGAGACCACCTCGGGCATGACCGCCGTCTCGCCGCCGACCAGCGGGACGCCCGCCAGCTCCGCGCCGGCGGCCAGCCCCTCGCCGACCTGCTCGGCGACGGCCTCGTCGGGCTCCTCCACGGCGAGGTAGTCCACGAACGCGACCGGCTCGACCCCGGCGGCGACGAGGTCGTTGGCGTTCATCGCCACGCAGTCGATGCCGACGGTGGAGTAGTCGCCGAGTGCTTCGGCGACCAGCAGCTTCGTCCCGACGCCGTCCGTGGCCAGCCCGAGGTAGCCGTCGCCGAGCGGGACGAGGCCGGCGTAGTCGGTCGCGTCGTCGTTTCCGTCGTCGGCCATCGTCTCTCCAGGTTCGGTCGCTCCGCCGGCGTCGGTCGCGCTCGCCGCGGCGTCGACGAGCGCCCCCGTAGCGGCCTCGCTGGCGTCGATGTCCACGCCCGCATCGGCGTAGGTGAGCCCTTCGTCGGCTGCTTCGGCGTCGCCGTCTTCCCCGGCCGCATCGCCGGTCCCGGCGGCGTCCCCGCCGTCGTCGCTCATGGGCGTGTGGGCGCGGGCGAGCGGCAAAAGGGCTCCGGGTGGCGACGATGCTGTTTAGAAACGGTGTTCGGTACTCGTAGAGCTGCCGCTTGACGGCCGGAACCCCCGGCGCGCTCGGCTCCCGCGCACCGACAGGCTCGCTTCGCTCGCCTGCCGAGGTTTCGTTCGCTTCGCTCACGAAACACTCGTTGCGGTCCTCGCCTCACTCCCTCCGGTCGTTCGGCTGCGGTCCTTACTTCGTTGGGGTTCGCCGAGCGCGCCGCCCCTTCCGGAGTCCCACCCCGTGGCGTCTGTGGAGTCGGCAAAAGCCAGCCGGCTGATGGGCCTGTCGAAACGCCGCGGTGACGGAGCGGAGTCACGCGAACAACACCAGAAACGCCCCCACAGCCACGCCCAGACTCACCACGAACGACCCCGCGAACGCGCCGCGGCTCCACGACAGCACCGTCCGCCCGTCCAGCGGCCCGAAGGGTAGCATGTTGAACGCGGCGAGGAAGGCGTTGACGCCGACGCCGAACGCGCCGAGCGTCGCGACCACCGGGACGGGAACGGCGAGCAGCGGCGCGAACAGCGCCGTCAGCGCGAGGTTCGTCGCCGGCCCCGCGAGCGCGATGAGGCCGTTCTGGCGCTCGGTGATGCGGCCGCGGTGGACCACCGCGCCGGGCGCGAAGAACAGGAACCCCCCGAGCGACGCGGCGACCGCGAGGAACAGCATCCCGTAGTCCGCCCGGAAGCGGGCCACCTGCCCGTACCGCACCGCGACCACCTTGTGGGCGAGTTCGTGCAGCAGGAAGCCCACGCCGGCCGACAGCAGGCTCACCACGACCACCGAGGGGGCTCGCCCCGACCGGACGAGCGCGGGGCCGCCGCCCTCGACGAAGATGGCGAACGCGACGCCCAGCGCGAGCCACGCAGCGCCGAGGTCCAGTAGCTCGCGCCGCCCGAACTCCAGGCCCCGCTGGGCGCGACGGCTCCGGGTCACGTGACGGCGTTCGCGATGGCCTCGGCGCTGTTTCTCGCCCCCTCGACCATCAGGTCGCCGATGGCGTCGACGCTGCCGACGGGGCCGCCGATGACGGGGAGCACGACGAACGGAAAGAGGAGGCTGGCGACGAAGCTGCCGACGTTGGTCATCGCGACGACCATGATGAGCCGGAACAGCGGGACGTCGGTCATCCGCCGCCAGAGGTCCCGCAGCGGGCTCTCCTCGTCGGCGAGTATCTCGTTCAGGGTGGTGATGTCGCCGACGTTGACCGTGGTGTACCGGAGCTCCACGTAGCCGGCGAACCACCCCGGCGCGAGCAGGGGGTTGACGCTCGTCAGCCACGCCACCGCCCCGCCGACCGCGGCGCTGGTCCAGTGGCCACCGGCGAGGCGGGCCAGCCCCGTGGCGAACAGGCCGTTGAACAGGAACCACGCGCCGAACACCTTCAGCAACGTCGCGTTGCCCACGCCGGCCATCACCAGCAGCACGAAGAAGGCCAGAAAGCCCAGCGTGAAGACGTAGCCGAACAGCTTGTAGAGCGAGAAGCGCCGCGAGGTGGTCCCCAGCAGCGACTCCATCGGGGGCAGCGACGCGGGGTCGTCGAGGTAGCGCTCGATGCCCTCGACGTGGCCGGCCCCGACGACGGCGACGACGCGGTAGCCCGCCTCGCGGAGCGCGACCAGCTTGTGGGCGATGTAGGCGTCGCGCTCGTCGATGAGCGCCTCGGCCCCGCCCGGCGAGAACCGCCGGAACTCCTCCATCATGGCCGTCACCACGTCGGTGTCGGTCAGCTCCTCCATCGACAGCTCCTCGTCGTCGCCGCCGAGGCCGACCATGGCGAGCACCAGCTCGCCCATCATCCGCAGCTTCTCGAGGAAGGTCATCCGCGCCCAGAACCGCTGGATGGTGGTCTGGATGTCCCGGTCGACCAGCGCCACGCCGGCCCCCATCTCCTCGGCGGCCTCGACGCCGGCCAGCATGTCCGCGCCGGGGGTCACGTCGAAGCGCTCCCCCAGGCGGGTCTGGACGTACGACAGCAGCCAGTAGGCGAGGAACTGGAAGACGGTGTTGCCGTGCAGCAGGTCCGCCGGGTCGAGGTCCTCGGGGGTTTCGCCCTGGAGCTGGCGGTACCGGCCCTCGTCTAGCTCGACGGCGACCACGTCCGGCTGCTCCTCGTCGATGGCTCGCTCGACGTCCTCGACGCTGTCGGCGGAGACGTGCGCGGTGCCGACGAGCCGTATCGAGCCCTCGCCCGACGGTTCGGCGGGCGGCTCGGGCGTCGCGGGGCCCTCCGCGGGGTCTGTCATCGGGCGACCTACACGCTTTTGGTTCTTACTACTGTCGGAGACGCCGTAACGTGGGCGGGTAGTGTCGGTGGGGGTGATTACCGTACGGATGCGGTTCCGGTAGGGACGGCTGAACGGGGCCGTGGTGGAGCGGTCCGCTGTCGCGTCGGAACACTCGAATCGAGTGACGATGGACCGCCCCGCTACCGCGGCGTCCTGCCCGAGTCGAGGTATCCTGAACCGCCCCGCTACCGCCCTGCAACCGCGACGCCACGCTCGACGCGAGCCCCCGCGGACTCCACCGCCTCCGCACCGCATCCGCGACGCCACGCCCGAATCGAGGTATCCTGGACCGCACCGCCTCCGCACCGCACCCGCGACGCCACGCCCGAAGCGAGTCACCCTGAACCGCCCCGCTGCCCCCGCATCGCAACCGCGCCGCCCCGCGCCCGCCCCGCGAGGGCGGGACGGGACTGCCGGAGCGGTGCGGCGTCCCGGCGTGGCGGCGCGGTGCGGTTTC
>CAZPIG010000269.1:0-3846 GCA_964586205.1 uncultured Halobacteriales archaeon
ACGGCGGTCTTGGCCTCGACGTGCATCGCCATCCCGACGCGGTGGCCCGCGAGGGGCTGGTCGTCCTCGAAGTCCTCGGCGAGCGCACTCACGATGGGCATGTGCTCGCGCGCCCACGATATCTTGCGCCGCCCCGACTCCCGGGCGGATTCGGGGTCCGATAGCTGCCGGCGCACCGGCGCGACTGGCGGTGTCATGCTCGGCAATCGGTCGCGGGCGGGCAAAACGCTACCGAACGAGGGTCGACGCGCCGACCGACCCGGTCCGGTCGTCGTCCGGAGCCGCCGAGCCACGGGCTGTCGAGGGTGGAGAGAACTGCGAGAAGGGTGGTCAGCTACGAGTCGTCCTCTTCGTCGTCCTCGTCGTCACCGTCGTCCGGCGGACCGGCGTCCCCGGGCGGGCCGGCGTGGTCCGGCGGACCGCCGCCGCGTTCGGTTTCGTTGCCGTCGTCGCCGCCCCTGTCAGCAGGCGGACCGGCGTCGGCGGGCGGACCGCCGCCCCGCTCGGTCTCGTTGCCGTCGTCGCTCGGCGGACCGGCGTGCTCGGGCGGCCCGGCGTTGCCGGGGCCGCGCTCGGTCTCGTTGCCGTCGTCGCCGAACACCCACGCCGGCGGCCCGGCGTGGTCCGGGCGGTGGTCCGCGCCGGGGTTGTTGGCCACGACGAATTCAGCGACCAGTGGGCCGATGCCGCCCTCGATGCTGTCGTTCGACAGCAGCTCGTGGACGAACGCGGACACGCGCTGTCCGAAGGCGTCCGTCTCGTCGGTCCCGTTCTCGGAGCCGTTGTCCGTCTCGTTGCCATCGGTCGGCGCGGTGATGGTCACCGTGAGGTTCGCGCTCCCGTTGGCCACGAGGTCGGCGGTCGTCGAGCCGGTGCTGTTGTTCTTCGACGCGGACACGTCCACGCTCACGTTGCTATCCGGCGACTGGAAGGTCACCGTGCCGTTCGCCCCCGTCGTCCCCGAGAGCGTGGTCTGGTTGCCCACGTACGTGGAGTTGTTCGTCGCGCTCACCGTCACCGAGGCGTCGGAGACGGCCGTACCGTTGCCGTCCACGACGGTCACCGTCACCCCGCCCTCCGCAGCAGCGGGCCCCACGACCGAGAGCGCGAGGACCGCCGCCGCGAGGACGGCGAGGGTAGCGTTGGTTCGACTCATCACTCCGTCCGTCGCCCGACGACCACATAAACCCCGATTTACGTTCATTTCGTTTCCCGTTCGATTCCATCGGTGTTAACGATTCGATAGCGTTCAAAGACCTCTCACAATATTTTATTCCATATTCATTGTGTAGAATTTATTCAGCAAATAATGGTCTGCCAAACTACTTGTTAAAGTCCGGTCGGTTCTCTTAACAGTGTATTCGACTTCTGCGAGGGGTCTTAACCCCGAATTCGTCGTCTGGAGTAGGTCTTAATTCAGCATTCGTCGGTTCGGAGAGGTCTTAATCCGGAGTTCGTCGCCGTCCAGAGGACTTAATCGGTGGTTCTAGGTCGGGCTTCGACCCGATTCGGGTCCGTCGCGGTCGTTCGGGAGGCGGGCGGGGACGCGAGGAGCAATCGTCGGACACCCCTATCGCCACGTATTTGTATCCCCAAGCCGAACCGGGAAACCAGCGATGACGGACGCTGGTGACCGGGTTCATCCCCGGCGAGTGGCCGCGGACGACCGAGCGACGACCCCGTTCTGAGCCGCAACGACGGCAATCCAACTCCGCAGAGGTGACCCTCGATGGTCGGTGAGTACGTTCATGGTCCCCGAGAAGGGGCGCAACGCGACGCGGGCGCTGTCCCAGGAGCTGGACGGCCAGCCGTACGACCTCGAGTGGTTCGAGCGCCTCATCAACGACACCGGCAAGCGGGCCGCCAAGACGGGTGACGGCTTCGACGCGGTGCGCGAGGCGGTCGCCGCGGTCGACGACCGCAGTGACACGCTGGCCATCGCGCTCAAGGACCTCGGCCGCCGCCGACCCCGCCCCGTCTTCGACGCCCTCGAGCTGACCGACCGGACCGTCGAGGGCTACGAGTCGCCCAGCGACGCGTGGCAGCGCGGCGCGTCCCGCTTCTACGCCGGCTACGACGAGCTGTGCGAGGCGCTGCTCCGCCGCGGCGCGGTCGAGCCGGCGGCGGTCGAGCGCGGCCTCGAGGCGGTGGCCCGCGACGCGATGGCCGACCGGGGCTACGACCTCGCGGCCGCCCGCGGCGACGCCGTGCGGTGGGCCGCGATGTCGGCCGGCGACGCGCTTCCGGACGACCCCGAAGTCGTGCTGGTGCCGCCGGAGTTCCAGCACCTCGGCCGGGCGCTGGCCGGCCTCGTCTGGCCGGCCCCCGCCGTCGAGACGTTCGACGAGTTCGCCGCCGGGGCGGGGCTGCTGGGCAGCGACGAGGAGGCCATCGTCGCCGCGGCCGGGCCCGAGGCCGCGGGCGTCTACATGGTCGTCAGCGGCGGCACCGCCGAGGCCCACGGGCTGACGTACGAGGCGATAGACCGCGCCGAGAGCAGGCTCGGCGTCTTCGAGCGCGAGCGACCGGGAAAGCAAACCATGGCAGAGATAGAGAGCCTCAAGGGATTCTACGACCGGCTACCGGACGAGTTCGCGGCGTGGCGCGCGGTCGTCGACGTCGTCGAGGAGACCGCCCGCGAGTTCGGCTTCCGCGAGATAAACACGCCCGCCGTCGAGCGGACGGCGCTGTACCGGGTGAAGTCGGGCGACGAGCTACTGGAACAGACCTACAGCTTCGAGGACCGCGGGGGCAGGGAGGTGACGCTGACCCCCGAGCAGACGCCGACGCGGGCCCGCATCGTCCAGGAGCGCAAGGACCTGAAGCTGCCCATCAAGTGGTACGACACGAGCAAGCGGTGGCGCTACGAGAACGTCCAGAAGGGCCGCGACCGGGAGTTCTTCCAGACCGACGTCGACGTGTTCGGCATCGAGTCGGTCGCCGCCGACGCCGAGGTCATCGCCTGCGCGGCCACCATCTACCGGAAACTGGGCGTCAGCGACCGCGTGGAGTTCCTCGTCTCGGACCGGAATCTGCTGGAGGCCCTCCTCGAAGCCGAGGGCGTCGTCAACACCACGGAGGTGATGAAGGTCGTCGACGACAAGGAGAAGCTCACGGAGGCGGAGTTCCGCGAGGCGCTGCAGCGGTGGGACGTGGACGCCGCGACGGCCGAACGCATCGACGACCTCACGTCCATCAGCGGGCCGCTCGCGGAGTCGGTCGAGGAGCTACGCGACCTCGCGCCGGACGACGAGGCAGCGGTCGCAGCCATCGACCGCATGGAGAGCCTCGCCGACGCGCTCGCGGCCCACGACGTCGAGGGCATGTGCAAGCTCGACCTCTCCATCGTCCGAGGGCTGGCCTACTACACGGGGCTGGTGTTCGAGGCGTTCGATTCGGAGGGCGAGCTACGGGCGCTGTTCGGCGGCGGCCGGTACGACGACCTCGTGGGCCTGTTCGGCGAGCGCGAGGTCCCCGCCGTCGGCTTCGCGTTCGGCTACTCGACGACCAGGGAGCTACTCCAGCAGGCCGGCGAGTGGCCCGACGAGGCGGTCTCGACGGACGTGTACGTCCTCAGCGTCTCGGACTCGGTGCGGGACGTGGCCTTGGAGTACGCCCGGGAGCTACGGGACCACGGGCTGGTGGTCGAGACGGACCTCGCCAGCCGGAGCGTCGGCGGCCAGTTCTCCTACGCCGACAGCGTCAACGCCGACTGGGCGGTCGTCGTGGGCGAGCGCGACTTAGAGCGCGGCGAGGTGACGCTGCAGAACATGGAGACGGGCGAGGAGCGGCAGGTGGACGAGGACGGGGTGGTCGAGGAGCTGAAGCAGGAAGGTGTGGTGTAGC
>CAZPIG010000270.1:0-3798 GCA_964586205.1 uncultured Halobacteriales archaeon
GACGAAGCGTCGAGACGGTACTGACGGTCGCGGTCCGACCCTGCACGGACCAAAGTGTTTTCCGCTCGACGTGAGATTGCCGAACGGATGCCCTCCGGGACGACCCGCAGACGCGTCCTCCGAGGCGTCGGCGTCGCGACCGCGGCCGGCCTCGCCGGCTGCTCCGGACTCGACGAGTCGCCGTACTCGCCCGGTACCGACGAGGGAACGGACTGGCCGCTGCCCGGCTACGACCGCGGCTCGACCGCGTACGCCCCCGACGCGGCGGCACCGAGAGAGGAGGTCGCCGAGCGGTGGGCCGTCGAGATCCCGGGCCCGCTGGCCCGACCGGTAGTCGCCGACGGCGTGGTCCTGGTCACGACCTTCGACGGCCTCGTCGCGCTCGACGTCCGGACTGGCGACCGGCTGTGGCAGTTCGGCAGCGACGACGTCCGCCCCACCAGCCCGCCGGTCGTCAGAGACGGCGTCGCGGTGGTCGGCACGGACGGCGAGGAGGCGGCGGGGCTGCTCGCGCTCGACGTCGCCGACGGTGCCGAGGTCTGGAGCGCGGCCACCCGCGGGACCGTGCGGGCGGCACCGACGTTCTCCTACGACGAGTCGGTGTTGTACGCCGGCGACGACACGGGCCACATCTACTCGGTCGAGACCGCCGACGGGTCGGTTTCGCACGCGTTCGAGGTGTTCGGCGTGGTCACCGCCCTCGCCCACCAGCGGTCGCTGCTGGTGGGCACCGGGGGCGGGGAGGTGTACGACCTGTTCGACGGGAATCCGATGCGTGGCGTCTGGCGGCGGAAGCTGGCAGGCACGGTTACCGACGTCGCCGTCTTCGAAGGTGCTGTCTTCGTCGCGACGTTCGCGGGACCGGTCTACCGCCTCGCGGACGCCGCGCGCGTCGGGACGAGTCTGTGGGAGTACGACGACGGCGCGAGCAGCGTGGTCGTCACGCCACACGACGTCGTCGGCGTCGACGGCGGGGGTCTCGCGGTGCTCGACGAGGACACCGGCGACCCTCGCTGGAGCCGCGACCGGTCGTACACCTGCGCGCCGGCCGCCGCTGGCGACACGCTGTACGCTGGCGTCGGAAAGCTGGGCGACGAGGGCCGCGGCCACGTCGCCGCGTACCGCCTCTCCGGCGGCGGTGGGTTGCTCGGCCCGGGCCGTCGCCGGTGGCGGTTCGACCTCGACAGCGCCCCCATCGAGGGGCTCGCCGTCGCCGACGGCGCGGTCGTCGTGGTCACGCAGGGTCGGGAGGGAGCGCCGCCGCGGACGCTCGCCCTCGAATCGGGGCGGCCCGCGGAGTGAGTCAGAACGGCCTCGGTCAGGAAATCGTTCGGGAGCGTCGTCTATCACCCGGCCCTGCCCCGCACCTCGTCGACCACCTCCCGAATCGTCCCGTACTCCTCGTCGCTGTAGCCGATGAACCGAACGTCCGTCAGGTGCTCGGGCTCGAACGCCAGCATCTCCTCGGCGATGAGCCGCGCACCCGCGCGGAGGTCGAAGCCGGCGACGCCGCAGCCGAGCGCCGGGATGACGAGCGACTCGCAGCCCCGCTCGTCGGCCGCGGCGAGCGCGTTGCGGGTCGCGTCCCGGATGCTCTCCTCGGTGGCCTGTCCGTCCCCGTAGTGGGGCATGGCAGCCGCGTGGACGACGTACTCGGCGTCGAGGTCGTAGGCGTCGGTCACCGCGACCGCGCCGAGGTCGACCGGTCCCTTCGACGTGGCCTCGTCGTTTATCGCCTCGCCCGCGCCCCGCCGGAGCGCGCCGGCGACGCCGCTGCCCATCCGGAGGCTGGTGCCGGCCGCGTTCACGAGGGCGTCCGCGGACTGGGCCGCGATGTCGCCCTGGACGACGGTGAACTCCATGTACGTGGATTGGAGAGCGTGGACAAAAATCGGCGGGGTGGCGGGGCGGGTGGTTCCCCGGTCGCCACAGCCCTCCCCCCTCCCCCCTCAGCCGTCCGTCTCGACTGCGGGGTCGTGCTCCTCGAACCACTCCGTCACCGTCTCCATGCGGTGGATGGCTCGGTCGGGGTCGCCGACGTTGTGGTGCTCGCCCCGATACACCACCAGCTTCGCCGGCGTCCCCTGCTTGCGCACGGAGACGTACAGCTGCTCGGACTGGGAGGGCGGACAGCGCCAGTCCTCCTCGCCCGCCGTGACCAGCAGCGGCGTCTCCACGCCCTCCACGTCGGTGATGGACGAGGCGGCCTCGTAGGCCTCGGGGTTCTCCCACGGCAGCCCGAAGTCCGCCTCCAGCCAGTTGTGCGCGTCGTCGGTCCCGAACGACGCGCGCATGTCGTAGATGCCGTGCTCGGCGGCGGCCGCGGCGAAGCGGTCGGTCCGGGTGACGACGTAGCCCGTGGTGATGCCGCCGTAGGAGAAGCCGGTGCAGAACAGCCGGTCCGGGTCCGCCCACCCGCGGTCGACGAGGTGGTCGACGCCGCCGAGGACGTCGTCGACCTCGGCCGTGCCCCACGCGCCGCGGATGGTCTCGCAGAACGCCCGACCGTAGGAGGTGCCGCCGCGGTAGTTCGGCGCGAAGACGAGGTAGCCGCGGCTGGTCCAGTAAGCGTACAGGAACCGGAACGACGGCGCGTCGTACGAGGTCGGCCCGCCGTGGGGGTTCACTATCAGTGGCCGGGGGTCGGGGTCGGCGGGGTCGAACGCCGGCGGGTGATACAACCACCCTTCGACGGTGCCCCCGCCGTCGTGCTCCCACGCGACCCCGGTGCAGCGCGGCGTCGGGTGCTCGGCGAGGAGGGCCTCGTTGCGCTCGGTGAGTCGGGTCGTCGGGTCAGCACTGTCTGCACCAGCGTCGAGGTCCGCGACGTCCATGGCGAACACGTCCAGCCCGTCGCTCGGGTGCGAGACGAGGAGCGCGACGGTGTCGCCGCGGAGGTCGAACCCCTGGATCGACCAGTCGTCGCCCTGGCGGTCGTAGACGCGCTCGGCCGTGCCGTCGAGGTCGCACCGCACGAGGCGGGTGTTGCCCTCGTCGCCGATGGCGGCGACGATGGTCCCGTCGTCCACCCACCGGAGGGGTGCCATCCGCGCGAGCGTACGGTCCAGGTGCCCCGAGAGCGACCGTACTTCGCCGCCGCCCCTCGGGACGACCCGGACGTCGGTCGGGATGCACCAGTTGTCGGGGTTCTGGCGGCCGAACGCGAGGTGCTCGCCGTCGGGGCTCCACTCGGGGCTGCGGACGGTCACCGAGCCGTCGGTCAGCCGCCGGAGGTCATCGCCATCGGGGTCGACGGTGTAGAGGTCCGCCGCCAGCGAGTCGTCGGAGTCGAGCGTGGGGAGGTCGTCCGGCCCCGTCCTGTCGGGGTCGTCGCCGCGGTTCGAGAGGAAAGCGATGCGGCCGGTCGGTCCCCACGCGGGCTGGAGGCCCATCAGCGGCTCGGCGGCCCCGCCGCCGTAGGCGTCGTCGAGGCGGCGCTCCTCGCGGGTCTCCACGTCGACGACGAAGAGGTAGGTGGTGACCGTGTCCAGCCAGCCGCGGCCGTCGGCCTTGTGCTGGAGGCGCTCGGTCTCCACGGGCGCGTCGTCCTCGCGGCGGGCGTCGAGGTACGTCTGCTCCTCGTCGGTCGGGTCCCTGGCGGCGACGACCACGCGGTCGCCGTCGGGGCCCCAATCGAACTCCGCGACGCCCTCCGCTCGGTCGGTCACCTGGCGGGCGTCGCCGCCGAGTTCGAGGTCGAAGGTCCAGACCTGTGGCCTGGGCTCGTCGGGGCCGTCGGCAGCCGACTCCTCGTCGTCGGTCGCGTCCCCGTCGGCCGTCGTCTCCTCTCCGTCGTCG
>CAZPIG010000271.1:0-3796 GCA_964586205.1 uncultured Halobacteriales archaeon
CCCATCGGCGGGCCCAACTTTTTGGTGGTTACCCGTCGACTGTACGCCAACGCCCTACGATGACCGACCGCACGCGCGCACACGTCTACGTCTCGGGCCGCGTCCAGGGCGTCTTCTACCGGGCCAACACCCGCGAGCAGGCCCGCGAGCGCGGCGTCGACGGCTGGGTCCGCAACCTCGACGACGGCCGCGTCGAGGCCGTCTTCGAGGGGTCCGAGGACGCCGTCGAGGCGATGGTCGAGTGGTGCCACGCGGGCAGCCCGCAGGCCGACGTCGAGGACGTCGAGGCGACCTACGGCGACCCCGAGGGCGTGGCCGGGTTCCGCGTCCGGCGGTGACGCGGGCGGTGCTACCGCCGGTGTCTGTCGGCGTCCGGGTACGGGCGGTGTCGGCGTCAGGACGCGGGCGGTGTCGGCGTCCGGGCGCGGACGCTGCCGGCGTCAGGACACAGCCGGTGCTAGCGTCCGGACGCAAACTGCGACGCCGTCCCGTCCGCGACTCAGTCCACGGGCTCGAAGCGGTGCAGCACGGCCGTGTCCTCGTCGTCCCACTCGACGTCGTGGGTCGCCTCGATGCGGCGCTTGTACGCCTCGAGGTTCGGCGACCCCTCCGCGCGGGCGTCCTCGTCGGTCAGGTCGCCGAGGCGCTCTTCCGCCACCTCGCGCACCTCGAACTCGGTGCCGTCTATCTCGAAGCGGTCGCCCTCCTCGGCGTGCTGGTCGCCGCGGTGGAGCTGCGTTATCTCGCCGTCGAGGACCTTCTGGCGGATGCGCTCGGCCGGAAGCAGGTCCTCCGCCGGGATGGTTCCCATGCCGTCCGTTCGTCGCGCCGGGCAGTTACGTTTTCCGAACGCTCCCGCGGAACCACTACGCCCGCTCGCGGGCCCACTCCACCAGCGGCTCGAGGCGGGCCTGTAGCTCCCGACCGTCGTCGGTCAGCGCGTACTCCACCCGCGGCGGTATCTCGTCGTACTGGGTCCGGGCCACGACGCCCTCGTCCTCGAGCTCCGACAGGCGGGCCGAGAGCGTGGATGTGCTCGCGCCGGGGAGGGCCGACTCGACGTCCGAGAACCGGGCCGTACCGTGCGCCCCGACCACGCAGACCACCTGTATCGCGTACTTGCGGCCGAGCGCCTCGACGATGCCCGACGCGGGGCAGTAGCAGTCGGGCGCGGTATCGGCCGGCGGCTCCGTCGCGTCGGCGTCCGCGGTTGGGTCGCCGTTCGCCGGTCGGTCGCTCCTCGACGCCACGTCGGTCTCCGACGCGTCGGGGCCTCGCCCGCTCCCTCCGTCGGCGTCCGGACGTTCGATTGCCATCTGCAGTATCCCGGTCGTACGGGCCCCGACGCGGTATGCTTTGGGATTCGAAGTGAGGAACCCTGTCGCCGCTCGCCCGGTGCGCACGGTTAGCAACCGGGAACTACGCTTTTTCCGCCGTCCGTCGTCGTACTCGACGGGTGGGGCGACGGGCGAGCGCGGTAGGGCGACGGCCGACCACCGTCCGGCAGCCGGCCGACGGGCAGCGACCGCCGTACCGGGGAGCGTCGTGCCAGCCGAGTCACTACCATGACACCGAACCAGATTCAGAAACCGGAGCGGGAATCGACCGACGCGAGCGAACCGGAATCGAGAGAGTCTAGCGGGAGTGTCGAACGCACCGTCACCGTGGGCGCGCCGCTGCCGGCGACGCTGGCGTCGCCGCGCTCGAAGCTGGTGTACCTCTACCTCCGGACCGCCGGCGGCGGGTCGGCCGCCGACCTCTGCGACGCCCTCGGGATGAAGCGCGTGGCGGCCTACCCCGTCCTCGACACGCTGGTCCGGCGGGGGCTGGTCGTCCGCGACGACGAGACCTTCTACTGCTCCTGACCTCGCGGTGTCGTCCGCGTTCGTCGTCACCTGCGTCAGTCACGTCCCGCCTCACTGTCGTCCTCGCCGTCCACGGTCCCGTGCTCGTCGACCTCGCCGTACTCGTCGACCTCGCCGGCCACTATCCGCGTCGAGGAGATGCGCTCGCCGTCCGCGGCGCGCACGAATGGGACGACGATAGCGGCGAGGGGCTCCATCCCCGCGGCGCGGCGCTCGCGGTTGATGGCTGCCAGCTCCCCGACCGTCTCCGGCGAGACCACCAGCGCGTCCAGCGACGGCTCCTCGGTCGCAATGCCGTGCTCGTCGCGTAGCTCGCGTATCTCGACCGCCCGGCCCCACTCGTCGAGGCCGTCGATGGCCGTCCGGACCACCTCGCGGCGCTCCCGAAACGGCGGCACGGGCCGGGAGCGACTCCGGCGGGCGAAGTCGTCGCTCGTCAGCGCCACCACGACGCCGCCGTCACCGTGCTCCAGCGCGGCCTCGAACAGCGCCCGGTGGCCGTCGTGCAGCGGGCCGAAGGTGCCAGCGACCGCGACGCGTCTGCTCACGCTGATGCCATACGTCGGCCGGCCCCGTAACGCTTCCGCGGGTCGGAGGGGTGTGGACCCCGAGTCGCCGGAGCGGGCGGCCACCACGGGGCGGCCACCACAATCCGGTACGTACGCTTTTCGGCGTGGCCGTGGACGTACCGGCGGGCGATACCGCATGACCGTCGGCCACGAGATGGGCGAGCTAGAGCGGGTCATCGAGGACGCGCTGGACCCGCGAGCGGAGCGCCAGGCGAAGCAGAAGTGGCAGTCGCGGCTGAACGGCTACGAGAAGACCCTCCGGACCGTCGAGGACCGCGCGGGCGGCCCGGCGATGCGCGACCTGGCGGCGTGGCTCCGCGCCCGGATACGCGAGGAGGGGGCGCTGCCGTCGAGCGAGGCGGTCCGCCGGCAGGGCCGCGCGGTCTGCGAGGCCCAGGGCGTCGAGGTACCGCCCGACACGTGGCTGCGGCCGTGACCCGCGGGTCGACCGCGGCTACGGCGGCGACCGAGTTTGGAGCCACTTTTAACCCCACACCGCCAACCACACGCCAGTGACGAACACGCAGGTCACGCTGGTCCAGATCGACAACTACGGGCCGTGGACCGTCACGCCGGAGCCGCGCCGCGAGACGGACCTCCAGACGCTGCAGTCGCGGCTGTACGCCGACCTCTCCCAGCTAGTCGGCGACCGCGACGGCTACGCCTTCTTCACGCGGTTCGACAACATGCTGACGGTCACCAACGGCCTCTCGATGGCCGACCACGAGCGCATCCAGTCCTCGCTCGGCACGCGCTACCCGGTCACGGTGTCGCTGTCGGTCGCCGCCGACCCCTCGCCCGTCGCTGCGCTGTCGGAGGCGACCGCCCGCCTCCAGGACGCCGGCAGCGCCCAGGACGAGGGCCGTCGGGAGATACTCCGCGGCGAGACCATCGCCGACGACGAGCGAACCGACGGCGACGTCCAGCTAGCGCACTTCGACGTGAACGACGCCACCGGGAAGTACACCGACGAGCTGAACGCCTTCGACACCTTCGTCCACATCGAGCAGGGCTACGCGGCGCTGATGCGGTACATGCGCGAGGCCCACGACTCGCTGTCGTTCTTCGTGGGCGGCGACAACGTCATCGCCGTCTGCCCGGCGCTGTCGGCCGCCGACTACGAGGACGCGGTCGAGCACGTGGGCGAGGAGGCGGGCGTCGAGCTGAAGGTCGGCGTCGGTCGCGGCGCGACGGCGGCCGCGGCGGGCATGGACGCGAAACACGCGCTGGAGGACTGTCGGGAGCTGGGGACGCGCGTCGAGTGTCGGTTCTAGGTCGGGAGTTCGGGTGAATGTCGGGACTGTCGCGGGGGCGGTGTTAGGTTAAGAGCGAGGCGGTCGACGATTCGAGTGCCTATGCCCG
>CAZPIG010000272.1:0-3787 GCA_964586205.1 uncultured Halobacteriales archaeon
ATGCCGCCTCCCGGATTTGAACCGGATGAAGACGGTCCGGGCTGCTCGCTTCGCTCCCTATGGTCGCTCCGCTGCGCTGCCGGGCTGCGACTTCCAGGGTTCAAATCCGCGAGGATTGCACGCTGGATTCTGACGGCTCGCTTCGCTCGCCGGTCAGAATCACAGCGATGCCGCCTCCCGGATTTGAACCGGGGACAGCGCGATCTTCAGTCGCGTGCTCTCCCAGTCTGAGCTAAGGCGGCGCGACCGAAACGAGGCGAACCGCAGAAAAAAGGATTTCGGAACCCGGCCGGGGACCGGCGGTCCACAAACGACCACCGGCATCCAGCAACGACTCCCACTATGGCAGGAACATGTCCGCCGCGTCCACCAGTTCGCCACAGTCCTGACACTCGTAGGTCGTCCCGGACCGCCTCGCCACCCGTCCGCCGCACTCCTGGCACTCGGTTCGAGCCATCGACTGTTCCTGACACCGACGCCCGATAGCTCTTTCGGGGCCACTCGACGGACCTCGAACCGAGCAATCGACGACCCCGCGCCGACCTCCAAATCCACCGACAATCGCAAGCCGGCCCGGAGGACAACCTTTAATCGTCGCTTCGTGGTACGGGTGGACGGGGGAGAGGGACGGACGCCGAGGAGCGACCGGTAGCACCGACCAGCGTCGCCCGGCGACGTTCCCCGGTAACCAATGGGACAGGAACTCCAGGACCGCACGTGCGTCGTAACGGGGTCGTCGAGGGGAATCGGGCGTGCCATCGCGGAGGCGTTCGGCAGCGAGGGCGCGGACGTGGTGGTCAACTACTGCTCGTCGGAGGGTGCGGCCCACGACGCCGTCGCGGCCGTCGAGGACGCCGGCGGCCGCGCCGTGGCGGTCCAGGCGGACGTCAGCGACCGGTCGGCCGTCGCGGCGATGCGCGAACGCACCGAGGCCGCGTTCGGCCGCGCGGACGTGCTCGTGAACAACGCCGGCGTGACCGTCGACCGGACCTTCGAGAACATGACGCCCGACGACTGGCAGCGGGTGATGGACGTGAACCTCGGGGGCGCGTTCAACTGCACGGACGCCTTCTACGACGACGTGCGCGACTCGCCCGCGGGCCGCGTGGTCAACGTCTCCAGCGTCGTCGGCCAGCAGGGCAACTACGGGCAGGCGAACTACGCCGCGGCCAAAAGCGGCCTGCTGGGGTTCACCCGGACGCTGGCCCTCGAGCTGGCGGACGCCGGGGCCACCGCCAACTGCGTCGCGCCGGGGTTCGTCAGCACGGACATGCTCGCGGACGTTCCCCAGCGCGTCCGCGACAGCATCCGCGAGCGCATCCCGCTTTCCCGTTTCGCCGACCCGGAGGACGTGGCCGGGCTGGTCCGCTTTCTCGCCACCGACGACGCGGACTACATGACCGGCCAGGTGCTGGAGATAAACGGCGGGATGGACTGCAACTGGTGAGGTGACCTTTTTGTTTCGCGCGGCCGCTCGCCGACCGCGGGCGGCGACCGTCAGTACGCTCGGACGGCGAACTGCCTCATCGTCGGAAGTCTAATCAGCCAGCCCCGCGCACGCACGGTCATGTCGATGGAGGAGCACGACCTCTACGACCGCGGCGAGCCGGCCCTGTCGGGGCTGGAGCGCGATCTCTACGACGCCGTCGACGCCGACGAGCCGTGGGCGCTCGTCGAGCGCTTCGCGGAGCTAGAGCGCGTCTCCGGCTCCGCCGACGAGCGCCGGGCCGCCGAGTACGTCACCGAGCGGCTGTCGGCGCTCGGCATCGAGTACGACCGCTACGACCCGGAGCTCTGGCTCTCTATCCCCCACGACGCCTCGCTGTCCGTCACCGGTCCGGTTGCGGAGTCGTTCGACGCGGTCAAGACCGTCTCGTTCGCCGGAAGCGGCAGCGTCGAGGGCGAGCTAGTACGGCTCGGCGGGGACGACGGCGAAGATGATGAAACAGAAGGCGACGCCGTGGACGGCCTCCTCGCCGCGGACCTCGGCGACCCGGACGCCGACGTGGCCGGCAAGGTCGCCGTGGTCGAGGGACTGTTGCCCATCGAGGCCATCGGCGACCTCGAGGACCGCGGCGCGGCCGCCGTCGTGGCGGTCCACGCCCACGACCGCGAGCCCCACGATGGCATCGCCACGCCGGTCTGGGGGGCCGTCCCGCACCCCGACCGCACGGACCGCGTGCCGGACCTGCCGGTCGTGACTGTCGCGCGCCCGGTCGGCGACCGGCTGCTCGAACTCCTCGACGACGCAGACGACGGTCACGCTGCGGACGACGACGAGAGCGACACCGCCGGCTCCGACGCCCCGACCGTCGCCGTCGAGACGGACCTCACCCGCGACTGGTTCGAGTGCCCGGTCGTCGTCGCCGAAATCGAGGGCGAGGCCGACCCGGACGACGATGACTTCGTCCTCCTGCACGGCCACTACGACTCGTGGCACGTCGGCATCGCGGACAACGCCACCGGCGACGCCGCGCTGCTGGAGCTGGCGCGCGTCTTCCACGAGCACCGCGACCGCCTCCGGCGCGACCTCCGGGTGGCGTGGTGGCCGGGCCACTCGACGGGCCGGTACGCCGGCAGCACGTGGTACGCCGACACCGTCGCCACGGAGCTCGTCGAGCACTGCGTCGCGCAGGTGGACGTGGACAGCCCCGGCGCGGCCGACGCGACGGAGTTCGGCGGGATGACCTGCTGGATGCCCGAGGCCGACGCGCTCTGCACGGGGGCCATCGACGACGTGGCCGGCAAGGACGCTCCCCGGAACCGCCCGCCGCGCGCGGGCGACTACTCCTTCGACAACCTCGGCGTGACCGGGCTGTTCATGCTCTCCTCGGAGATACCGGAGTCGGTCCGCGAGGCGCGGGGCTACCACCCCGTCGGCGGCTGCGGCGGCAACGCCGACGCGTGGCACCTGACCACCGACACGCTCGACAAGGCCGACCCGGACGTGCTCGTCCGGGACGTCCGCGTCTACGCGACGGCTCTCGCGCGCCTGGTCGCCGACGAGGTGCTGCCGCTGGACCACCGCGAGACCGTCGCGGCCCACCGCGAGGCCGTCGCGGAGTACGACGCCGCGGCCGGCGACCACTTCGACCTCTCGCCCGTGCTCGACGAACTGGACCGCCTCGGCGACGCGCTGGACGGCTTCCACGACGCCGTCGAGGACGGCGCGGTCGCCTCTGCGGCGGCCAACGACGCCATCCGGCGGCTCTCGCGGCGGCTCGTCCGGCTCGGCTTCGCCCGGGAGGGGCAGTTCGACCACGACCCGGCCGTCCCGCGGCCGTCGTACCCCCGGCTCGCGCCGGCGGCGGACCTGCCCGGGGAGTCCGGTGACAGCTACCGCTTCCGGCGGTGGCACCTGCGGCGGGCGCGCAACGAGGCGGTCCACGAGCTACGACGGACGCGAGACGTGGTGGAACAAGAGGGAGTCTGACTCGCTAAAGAGGTCCGACTCGCCGGGCGGCAGGGAGAACTGCGCCACCGTGTACGGTTCTCACCGTCCGACGATGGCGGTGTTTAGATAAGCCGATCAGCCGGCGCGCTATAGCCAGCCGGCATCCACGCGGGGTGGGACTTCGGAAGGGGCGGCGCGCTCGGCGTCTTCGCGAGGGCCGAAGGCCCGAGCGAAGGCTCGTCGGAGCTTGCTCCGACGGCGAACCCGGACGACGCAAGCACCGCAGGGCGCGAAGCGCCCGAGGAGCGCAGCGAGCGCGCGGCGCGACCGAAGGGAGCGCGGCGTTCGCGCGAGTAGTGCGGGCCGACGGCCCGCATACCGTGCGAGCGGCCG
>CAZPIG010000273.1:0-3777 GCA_964586205.1 uncultured Halobacteriales archaeon
AGCCACTCGGGCATGGGCCGGGGTTGGGATCGGCCCGATCTAAGCGTTGTGGCGGGCCTGTGATAGTCGAAAATCCCATAACCCCGCTCTACATCACGACGCACGGAGGACCGATATCACCGATGACCGACGACGAAGCGCTCGTCCGACTCGCACTCCACCGCTACAGCGACGGCGAGGTGGGGATGCGCGGTGCTGCAGAGATAGCCGAACTCACCATCGCCGAGATGATGCGCGAGGCGAACGAGCGCGGCGTTCGCTCGAACTACGACCCCGCGGACCTAGAAGCGGACGTGGACGCACTCCTATGAATCCCGGCCGTCCCATCGACGCCGACCCACTCTAGTCGTCCCCGGCGACGGCCGCCTTCTCCTCCCTATCCGCCCTGGGCCCTTCCAGGTCCACCTCGGGCAATTTATCGCGCAGATACCGACCAGTATGCGACTCCTCCACGCGCGCCAGCTCCTCGGGCGTCCCCGTGGCCACCACGTCGCCCCCCTGCTCCCCACCTTCGGGCCCTAGATCGATGACGTGGTCGGCGTTCTTCACGAGGTCTAGCTCGTGCTCGATGACGACCACCGTGTTGCCGTCGTCGACGAGCCGGTGCAGCACGTCGATGAGCTTGCGCTCGTCGGCGGGGTGCAGGCCGGTCGTCGGCTCGTCCAGCAGATAGAGGGTGTCGCCGCTGTCCTTCTTGCCCAGCTCCTCGGCCAGCTTGATGCGCTGGGCCTCCCCGCCGGACAGCGTGGTCGAGGGCTGGCCCAGCCGCATGTACCCGAGCCCCACGTCCTCGAGTAGCTGGAGCCGGCGGTCGATGCGCGGGTCGTGCTCGAAGAACTCGTGGGCCTCCGAGACCGACATGTCGAGCACGTCCGAGATGGTCGCGCCGCGGTAGGTCACGTCCAGCGTCTCGTCGTTGTACCGCGCGCCGCCGCACTCCTCGCAGGGGACGTACACGTCCGAGAGGAAGTTCATCTCTATCTTGACGGTCCCCTGGCCGCCGCAGGCCTCGCACCGGCCGCCCTTGACGTTGAACGAGAACCGCCCCACCTCGTAGCCGCGCTGCTTCGCCAGCTTCGTCTCGGCGAACAGCTCACGGACGTGGTCGAACACGCCCGTGTACGTCGCGGGGTTCGACCGCGGCGTCCGGCCGATGGGGCTCTGGTCGATGAGCCGCGCGGTCTCTATCTGCTCTAGGCCCTCGATGGCGTCGTGGTCGCCCGGGTCCACGCTGGTGTTGTCGTTCATCGTCCGGGCGATGCCCTTGTAGAGCACCTCGTGCATCAGCGTGGACTTGCCCGACCCCGAGACGCCCGTGATGGCGACGAACTGCCCGAGCGGTAGCTCCACGTCCAAGTCCCGGAGGTTGTGCTGGCGCGCGCCGCGGATGGTCACCGCGCCGTCCGGCGACCGCCGGCCCTCGGGGACCGGAATCTGCTTGCGCCCGGCGAGGTAGTCGCCGGTGACGCTGTCCTCGCAGGCGGTGACCTCCTCGACGCTGCCCTTGACGACCACCTCGCCGCCCCGCTTGCCGGGGCCGGGGCCCATGTCCACGATGGTGTCCGCCCGGCGCATCGTCTCCTCGTCGTGCTCGACGACCAGCAGGGTGTTGCCGAGGTCCCGTAGCTCCTCTAAGGTGTTCAGCAGGCGGTCGTTGTCCCGCTGGTGGAGGCCGATGGAGGGCTCGTCGAGGACGTACAGCACGCCAACGAGCCCCGAGCCTATCTGGGTCGCCAGCCGGATGCGCTGGCTCTCGCCGCCGGACAGCGTCGAGGCCTCGCGGTCCAGCGTGAGGTACTCCAGGCCCACCTCGCACATGAACCCCAGGCGCGCGCGTATCTCCTTGAGTATCTCCTCGGCGATGGTGCGGTCGCGGTCCGATAGCTCGGCCTCCATGCCCTCGAAGTGCGCCAGGGCGTCCCCGATGGCCATCCGACCCACCTCGGTGATGGAGGTACCGTCCACGAGCACCGCCCGGCTCTCGTCCTTGAGCCGGGTGCCGTCGCAGGCCGGGCACGTGGTGACCGTCATGTAGTCCTCGATGTGGTCGCGCGTGCCGGAGCTGTCGGTCTCGACGTACCGGCGCTCCAGATTGGGGATGACCCCCTCGAACGGCTTCTCCTTGCGCCGCGTGCCGGTGCTGGTCGAGCGCCGGAACACCACGTCCTCGTCGGTGCCGTAGAGGAACGCGTCCTGGACCTCGTCGGACAGCGTCTCGAACGGCGCGGTCACGTCGACAGCGAAGTGCTCGGCGACGGCGTCGATGCGGGTCCGGTAGTACGAGCGGTTGTAGCTCCACGCCTCGAAGACGTCCTTCAGAGGCTTGCTGGGGTCCTGGACCACGAGGTCCTCGCTGACCTCCTTGGTCTCGCCGATGCCCTCGCACTCCGGGCAGGCCCCGTGGGGGCTGTTGAACGAGAAGCTCCGGGTCTCTATCTCGCTTACGTCGATGCCGCAGTGGGTGCAGGCCAGCTCCTCGGAGAACTCCACGGCGAGGCGGTCCTCGTCGCCCGTTCGCCCGCTCGCCCGTCGCGAGCCGCGCGACGACTCGCTGGCGAGGTCGCCCGTCGAGCGCGCCTCGCTGCCGAGGTCGGCGTCCGCCTCCGCGGGCGGGTCGGGCAGGACGACCTTGAGGACGCCGTCGGCCTCCGCCAGGGCGGTCTCGACGCTGTCGGTGATGCGCGAGCGGGCCTCCTCGCTGACGGTCACGCGGTCGACGACCACGTCGACGGTGTGGTCGTAGTTCTCGTCGAGGTCGGGCTCGTCGGTCGCGAGGTCGTACGCCTCGCCGTCGACCTCCACGCGGGCGTAGCCCTCGCCGAGTAGCTCCTCGAAGAGGTCCTCGAACGCGCCCTTCTGGTCGCGGACGACGGGGGCGCATATCTTCGCTTTGGTGCCCTCGGGGAGCTCGAGGATGCGCCGGACCATGTTCTGGGCGCTCTGCTCGCCCACCTCGCGGCCGCACTCGGGGCAGTGGGGCGTGCCGACCCGGGCGTACAGCAGCCGGAGGTAGTCGTGGAGCTCCGTGACCGTCCCGACGGTCGAGCGGGGGTTGTTGGCCGCGTTCTTCTGGTCGATGGAGATGGCCGGCGAGAGCCCCTCGACGGTCTCGACCTGGGGCTTGTCCATCTGGCCGAGGAAGTTCCGGGCGTACGCCGACAGGCTCTCGATGTAGCGGCGCTGGCCCTCGGCGTAGATGGTCTCGAAGGCGAGCGACGACTTGCCCGACCCCGACAGGCCCGTGACGACGTTGAACTCCTCGCGGGGGATGCGTACGTCGAGGTCCTCGAGGTTGTGCTCCTCCGCCCCCCGGACCTCGATGTAGTCCTTGCTCATCTACGGCGGGGTTGGCGCGGGGGGCAAGAAGGTCTGTCGGTTCGGGCGGAACTGGCGGGGAGCTTCTTCGGGTGTAATCGCAGGAAGGCGGTTCGTTGGAGCTGGAGGAAGTCGGCGGTGGGAGGGTGAAAGTGAACGGCGTGGACGGCGCTGGCGGCGGTCGTGGCTGGCTACACGAACCACCGTCGGGTGGGATTGAAAGGGGCCGGCCGCTCGACCCGGCCCCGACGACGTAAGCACCGCAACGGAGGGAGCGGAGCGACCGAGTGAGGAGCGCAACGAGTCGCGGACGGTCGAGCGGCCGGGGGCTTTCGAGGACTCGGTTGTCGATACACTCGTCTCACAGAAACCTCGAAAGCCCCGACGCTCTCGGCTCCCGCGGCGTCCGCGCGAACGGAGTGAGCGCGGGCTCGGGAGAGCGTGCTCTCCCGGCGCTCGCGG
>CAZPIG010000274.1:0-3768 GCA_964586205.1 uncultured Halobacteriales archaeon
ACGCGCTCGCCCGTCTCGCGGTCCTTCGCGGTCGTGACCACGCGGTTCTCCTGGACGCTGGAGCCGTCGCGCAGCAGCAGGCGGACGTTCCCGTTGCCGTCCGCGCGGGTGGCCTTCGCCCGGAGCCCCGACTGCGAACTGGACCCGCCGGCGTCGATGGGGCCTGGAACTATCTTCTTGACGTGCGGGTGGCCCGCGACGGTCCAGACCGCCCGCCGGCCGGCGCGGTCGCCGATGAGCGTCGAGTGGCGACCCCCGAGTTTCTCGGCCGGGGCCGCGTCGACCACCTCGGGGGCGCGTTCGCCCGAGCGGGCGAGGGCGTCGGCCACCGGGTCGTCGGCGTCGACCCGGAAGAACTCGTAGCGCAGGTGGTCTCGCACCGACCGCAGCACCGAGCGGTCGCCGGCGGCGTAGACGGTCTCGGGGCGCTTGCGGCGCACCTCGTCGGCGACCCGGCCGGCGAAGTTCCGCAGCTCGACCACCTCGGCCTCGGGGTCGTCCTCGGGCGTCGTGGTGACCGTGGTCTCGCCGACCACCGCCCCGTCGGCGAGGACGGTGACGGTCGCCCGGTCGCGGTCGAGGTCTAAGACCACCGCCTCCGCGTTGGGCGACCGGCAGACCAGACAGAAGTCCCCCGGCCGGTCGAGCGGCGACCCGCACTCCCCGCACTCCATACCGGTGCTCGGAGGAGAGTCCGGATAAGTGGGGTGGTTCCGACCGGGAAATCGCGCGGTATCTGCGGCGCTTTGCGCTGTTTGGCTGTCCGGACGGTCGTCAGGTGACTATCTCGGCGAACGCAACGCCGTCGGGCGTGACGCGGACGAGGAGCCGTCCCTGCCCCGTGGGCGCGTGCTCGTAGGTCGCTCCAGCGACGGTGACCGCGACGGTCACCGGTCGGTCGAGGATAGAGAGGTCGTCGAAGTCGCGGTGCTCGCCGGCAGCTAGCTCGACGGTGAGCGTCCGCGAGTCGTCGCTCTTCCGGGCGGAGATCGTGAGGTCGAGCGTGACCGCGCTGTCGCGCTCGTTCACGACGCGGAGGCCCTCCAGCGTCCTCGTGAGCGGGGGAACGGTGTCGGTTGGTGCGTTCGTCTCCGTGGGGGTCGAGGTCTCGGAGTCTGTGGTCGGGGTCTCGGCGTCAGTGGTCGGGGTCGCCGTCCCTCCCTGCGTCGGCGTCGCCTCCGGTGGCTGCGTCGCTTCCGGTGGCGTCTCCGTTCCCCCACCGGACAGACAGCCGGCGAGACTGACGGTGGCGAGGAGGACAGTCGTACAGAAACGGCGGCGGCGCATACGGGTAGCAGTTGGCCGGTCGGTAAGTGCTTTCGGTCCGTCACTTGCGGCAGTGTTTAGATAAGCTGGTCAGTTGGCGCGCTACAGCCAGCCGACCATTCGCCATGGGCGGGACTTCGGAAGGGGCGGCGTCTGCGCGAACGGAGTGAGCGCAGGCTCGTCAGAGCTTGCTCTGACGGTGGCCGTGCGGCGCGGGCGTGGCCGCGCCGCAGACACTGCAGGGCGCGAAGCGCCCGAAGCGCGCAGCGAGCGCGAGGTCCGACCGAAGCGAGGACCTCGACTGCGCGAGCGGGGAGCGGAAGCGACCCGCGAGCGTCGCGCGAACCGAGCGCGCCGGGGCTTCCGGGAGCCAAGCGACAGTGCGACCAGTTGTAGTTACCCAATCTAAACACTGCCCCGGCAGGGTCCCCAGAACTGACGAGCTACGGCCCGACGAACACGAGGACGCTGATGGCCATCGTGGCCACGATGACGGCGATGCCGAGCGCGCTGCCGACTGGGATGACCGCGCTGGCGTGGCTGGCGAGCGTCTCGGTGCGGTCGTTGCCGAACACCGCCACCTCCGCGCGCTCGCCGGCCATCCCCGCCGCGACCGGCTCGAGGTCCTCGAGGGCCTCGTCGACCACCCGCACGACGATCGCCTCTAGCTCGGCCGCGTCGAGGTGCTCGCCGACCTGGTTCTCGGCCTCGGTCTGGTTGACGACGTGGTTGTCCGAGGTCATCACCTCGACGTGGTCGACGCCGGACCCGTCGTCGACCGCGGAGCTGTCGTCGATTCCGAAGACGGCGTCGACGAGGCGGTCGCGCAGGCCGGGCTCCATGTTGTTGCCGTCGACGAGCACGTAGGCGGTCCGCTGGCCGTCCACCTCGACGACCGCGGCCCGGACGCCGAGCGGACCGATGCCCTCCCTGGGCTCCCAGTCGGTCTCCTCCCACGCGGTCCCCAGCCGGAGGGGGGCGGTGTCGGCCCCCTGTAGCTCCCGGGCGGCCTCGCCGGCGGTCTCGATGAGGTCGAACGAGCGCCGGCTACCGGGCGTGACGTGGCCGAGGTCGGACTGGCCCTCGATGCCGTCGTTGGAGTTGTGAGCGTCGACCAGCAGCACCTCCCCGTGACCGGACACGCTGGCCTCCGCGCGGGCCGACAGCCCCACCGAGTACATCACGTCGTCGGCGAAGCCGGGCGCGAAGGTGTTGACGAGCAGCAGGCCGTCGCCGAACGACTGGGCGAGCATCGAGGCCTCGCCCGACTCGACCCGGACCGACCGGGACGCCTCGGGGCCGTACTCGATGGCCTCGTGGGCGCGTCCAGCGGCGTCGAGCAGGGTGTCGAGTTCGCGCTCGGTGACGAGGTTGAAGTCGTGGCCCGCGGTGGCGTGCGGCGGGAAGGCCAGCCCCTCGGCCTGGTCGGCGACCCGCCGGGGCAGGTCGCCGCCGCCCACGTCGCCCATCGGGCCGGGGTGTATCATCGGCAGGACGAACCGGGCCTTCTCGGAGCCGTCCTCGCGGCGGAACGCGAGGACGGTCACCGGGACGATGGCCTCCTCGCCGAGGCCCTCGAAGAACTCCTCGATGTCGGTCGAGCCCTCCGCGACGTAGCCGACGAACCCGCGCATGAACTCGAGGCCGCTGACGCCCATGCTGTTGCGCCACGGGTAGTCCAGTACGGCGAGGTAGACGGCGACGGAGACGCCGTACAGGAGACAGAGCACCCCGAGGTTCAGGAAGTCGCCGGGGCCGAACAGCGTTATCTCCGGGGGGGCCTGGCCGGGCCGCGACAGGAAGGCGTCCGCGAGGGGGACGTCGAGCGCGAGGTAGCGCATCGTGCCGCTGTAGACGAACAGTAGCAGGGCGGCGGTCCCGGTCTGGAGGCCCGCCGGCACCGTCGCCACGAGCACCGAGTGGCGCGAGACTGCGAGCACGATGACGAGGCGGATGGCGAAGACGATAGCCAGCGCCCAGACGAGCGCGTCGAAGACGAACGACTGCCCCAGCGACGGGACCAGCGCGGCGGTCACCGCGGCCACGGTGAGGACGGCGACGGCGAGCACCTCGCAGGCCATCGCGAGCAGCGCGGAGCGGTTCTGGGAGAACTGCCCCCCGAGTGCCCCGTCGACGGCGGCGGTCCCGAGGCTGGCGACGACGGTGGGGATGCCGATGTAGAAGACGCCCTCCCACGCGGCCTCGAAGGGGAACTGCACCGACTCGAACGCCGCGAGGCCGGCGGCGGCGGCCACGAGGAGCGCGAAGCCGAGGCTGGAGTACCAGTTCGGCGCGCGGAAGATGAACCGCGAGAGGCTGGCGAGGTTCCCCTGGGTCGTGGTCATCGTCTGTCTCTGACCGGGGCGGGGGTTATAATTGGTGGCACCTCTGGGGAGGAGGGGTCAACGTTAGCGGTGGCTACCTCCACAGTCCACCGTCGGGTGGGGCTGAAAGGGGCGACGCGCTCGGCGTCCTGGGCGAGCGAAGCGAGCCCAGGGCTCG
>CAZPIG010000275.1:0-2958 GCA_964586205.1 uncultured Halobacteriales archaeon
CCGCACCCTCGACGCGGGGCTGGCCGCGGTCGCGCTGAACCGCGCCGGCGACGACCCGCCCGCGGACCGCGTCCGCCGGGTGCTCGGCGCGCCGGTCACCCCGATTCCGCACTCGCCGGCCGTCGAGCGCGCGATGGCGGCGGGGCGACCGGTCGCGCGCGTGGCCCCCGACAGCGACGCGGCGCGGGCGATGCGGTCGCTGGGGGAGACGCTCCGCACGGTCGAAGCAGTGTGAGGGGGGGGGGTGCGTACTCGCCGGGGAGAGCGGTCGGTCGTCGAGGAGAGAGTGGTCAGTCGTCGTGACCCGCGCCCGCGAGGAAGTCGCGGCCCTCCGCCGTTAGCTCGTACTTGCCGTCCTCGATGCGCCGGACGAGCCCGTGCTCGGTCAGGTCGCCCAGCCGCCGCGACGCGTGCTCGCGGGAGACGCCGATGTTGTACGCTATCAGACTCGGGGACAGCACCCGGATGATGTCCGAGGAGCTCAGCGCGAGAAGTATCAGAACGTCCACGTTCGTCATCCATTCTGGACGTTCGCGCAAACTCGACTGCATCTACGCGCAATCCAAACCCCTCCAACTTATGAATTGTCAATCACAGCATCGTAATTTGAGGTTACGATACTGTGAAAAGTTTTTAATATCACGTTCTCGTATCCTCCGCATACGCACACATGACAGACGACGCACTCGCCTCGCTCGACAGTCACGAACTGGCGGCAGTCGTCGAGCGGCACGCCGAGGGATTGCGCGCGACCGCCGCGGAGCTATCCGCGGAGATAGAGTCCGGGTCCGAGCCGAGTGTGGCGCAAGCGGGGGCCGTCCGGACGGAGCTAGAGGAGTTCGTCGGGGTGGTGGAGGCGGTGGTTGGTGACGTGGAGGGCGGGTCCGTCCCGTCGGAGTTGGGCAGGAGCCGTCGTGGCGCTATCGACGACGGCGACTCGCGGGCGACGTAACTGGTTTCCGCGCGATGGACTCCGGCGACTCCGGTCGAGTCACTTCAGCCCTTCGGCGGCGAGCTGGTACTCCAGCACCGTGTTCATCCCGGAGACGTACTCGGCGAGGTCGATAGAGTCCACCCGCCCGGCGAGCGCCTCCGCCTCGGTCCGGTACCGGAGCCAGTCGCGCTCCAGGTCCGCCTCGATACCGGCGGTTTGGATAGCGGCCACGACCCGGTCTCTGGCGGCCGCCGAGCGGGCGGCCCGTTCGAGGTCGCGCGGCGTCACCACGCCGTTGACGATGGCGCTGGCCACCACGCCCGCGGAGACGTCCCCTTCCGCTAGCTCCCGCTGCCACGTACTCAGCCAGTTCCCGATGCGTGCCATCCGCTGGCACCGGTCGACGACCTCCCGGACCGCGCCCCACTCGGCGTGGTCGACCCCCGACGAGTGCATCAGGTCGAGGTCGGCGCAGGGGAACATCGCCATGTTGTAGGCGTCGAAGCGCTCGCTCTCCGTGGCGTTGCTCCCGTGGGGGTCGTCGTTGACGACGCCGGCGTACCGCATTGAGTTGACTAGCTGCTCGACGTCGTACGCCAACCACCGGCTGTAGCGGTCGTATCGGGGGCTCTCCCGCAGTTCGCATTCGAGTGCGTCCCAGACGGTCCGCGTGACGGCCAGGTACTCATCGCGCACGCCCGTCGCGTCCGGGTCCGCTCGCGCGTGGTCGAACGGGACCGTCGCGGCCTGCTCGAAGGTAGCGACGTCCCCGTCCACCTCGACGAGGTCGTCGAGGAGCGTGGTGAAGACGAACGTCAGCACCTTGTGGTCGACGACGCGCTCCTCGTGGCCGGCGTCGACCGACGGCAGCGTGAAGCTGGGTGCGAGGGCGTGGTTCCACCGCCAGAGGAAGCGGTCTCTGGACGGGTCGACTCGCTCGTAGGTCTCGACCACCTCGCGGACAGCGTCCGGTAGTTCGTGGTCCCGGATGGCCTCGACGTCGACGGTGGTTGGGTCCACGTCCGGGAGGTCGGTGGCGGTCATCTAGCGGGGGTGGTCGGTCGCGTCAGTCGGTGGTCCGGTCGCGTCAGTCGGTGGTCGGGGCGCGAGGTGAATGCGGACGGTGGGGCGCGGTTCAGAGGCGGCGACGAGCGAGCCATGGTCGGTTCGGTGGTGTGGACGGTTTGGACGGGTGGTGGAACTACGTTTTAGCGTCGTGATGGCTTCACCCTTTCGCCGACGCTCGACGCCCTCCGCCGGATCGTGATACGCCGACCGCCGACCAGGGTCGCCCCCGTCGACCTGAGATCGAAGTCGACGAGTCGCTCAGTCTTCCGTCGCTATCTCTTCCATGTCGACCGTCACCTGCTCCAACACCCCGAGCACCCGCACCAACGCTCGGCTGTCGGCGTCGTCCTCGAGGTGACTGTCGACAGTTTCGATGGTCGATTCTACGAGGTCCAGTCGCCGTCGCACGGTTTCGAGCGTGTCACCGGTGGGTTCGGGAGGGCTCATCGGCGCGAAAGTTACTACGTAGCAACTTTGGATAAATCCAGCGAATCACCACGCGTCTGCCGATTTTCGGATACGTAGCAATTTTCGTTTCCTGCTTCCGAACGCCGATTCCCCGTTTCCTGCTACGTAGTAGCGATGCCCAGGCAGCCGGAGGTGACGGTCGAGGACGTGATGGCGGTCTTCGAGGACCGCGACGACCAGTGTGAACCACTCACTGCGGGCGAGATTGCCGACGCCCTCGACTGCAGCGACACGACCGCGTGGGACACGATGAAAGATGCGGTGAGGATGGGCGAGGCCGCGACGAAGAAAGTCGGGCCGTCCCGCGTCTACTGGGTTCCCTGTGAGGAGTAGGACGACACCACCGAACGTTCAGCTACTTCGCTAGCCGACGTTCTGTTGCCACCCGATCAACCACCACGGGGGTGGGGCTCCGGAAGGGGCGGCCCGCTCGACCCGGCCCCGACGAAGCAAGCACCGCAGCCGAGTGAGCGAAGCGAACGAGGCGA
>CAZPIG010000275.1:2968-3765 GCA_964586205.1 uncultured Halobacteriales archaeon
GTGGGGCGCCGGACGGGGCGCCCCGCTCCCCCCGGCCCCGCCGCCCCCCGCCCCCCCGCCGCCCCCCCCCCCCGAGGCCGGCGAGGAGCGCAGCGAGCGCGCGGCGCGAACGTAGTGAGCGCCGCGGTACGCGCGAGCGGGGAGCGCAAGCGACCCGCGAGCGTCGCGGCCGGTCGAGCGGGCCGGGGCTTCCGAGCGCCAAGCAATAGGAGAATCAGTTTTGAAGTCATATCTAGTCCCGCCGTCCCGATTCACTCCACCAGATCGTAGTACGCAGACCGCAACGTCACGGGCGTCACCCCGGCGACCTCCGCGGCGTCCTGCTGGGTGACGTCCGCGTCCAGCTCGCGGGCCGCGAGGTACAGCGCGGCCGCCGCCAGCCCACCCGGATTCCGGCCGCCGACGAGGTCGCGCTCGTGAGCCTGCCCGACGAGCTCGCGCGCCCGCCGCTCCACCGCCGGGGGCAGGTCCAGCCGGCTCGCGAACCGCGGCAGGTACTCCGCGGGGTCGATGGGCCCCGTCGGCAGCCCGAGGTCGCGGTTCAGCGCGTCGTAGGCGGACTTCAGCTCCCCCTCCGCGGCGCGGGCCTCACGCAGCACCTCCTCCAAGGTCCGCGAGACCGCGGCGGTCCGGCAGGCCGCGTACACCGTCGCGGCCGCAAAGCCCTCCAGGGACCGCCCGCGCAGGAGGTCCTCGGACTGCGCGGACTCGAACAGCGCGCACGCCCGGTCGCGGATGCGCTCGGGCAGCTCGAGGCGCGCGGTCAGCCGGCGTATCTCGGTGAAGGCGTACACCTG
>CAZPIG010000276.1:0-3758 GCA_964586205.1 uncultured Halobacteriales archaeon
ATGCCCGACAGCGACCACGTCACCGTCGAGCGCACCGACGCCGTCGGCCGCGTCGTGCTGGACCGACCCGACGCCCACAACGCGCTGACCCGCGCGGCCGCCGCGGACCTCCGGGACGCCGTCGTAGACCTCGCCGAGGACGACGCCGTCCGCGTGCTGGTCCTCGCCAGCACCGGCGAGCCGTTCTGCACCGGCGCGGACCTCTCGGCCCTCGCCGGCGACGCCAGCGACGGCCGGCGGCTCCGCCACGTGGCCACCCGGCTCCACGCCGCGATTCGCGGGCTGGCCCGCGCGAAGAAGCCCGTCGTCGCCGCCGTGGACGGCGTCGCCGCCGGTGGCGGCCTCGGGCTGGCGCTCGCGGCGGACCTCGTGGTGGCCGCCGAGTCCGCCCGCTTCGAGTTCGCCTACCCGCGCGTCGGCCTCTCCGGGGACGGCGGCTCGACGTTCCTACTGCCCCGGCTGCTCGGCCTCCGGCGGGCGCTCGCGTTCGCGCTGCTCGACGAGCCGATGGCCGCCGAGGCGGCCGTCGATGCGGGGCTGGCGACCGAGGCGGTCCCCGACGGCGAGTTCGACGACCGGGTGGCCGAAGTCGCGGCGGAGCTGGCGGCGGGACCGACGCGGGCGTACGCGCGGACGAAGCAGTTGATGCTCCGGAGCTACGGGCGGACCTTGAGCACCGCGATGGCCGCGGAGAGCGACGCCATCGTCTCGCTGGCGCGGACCGAGGACTACGCGCGCGGCCACGAGGCGTTCGTCGAGGGTGGGGACGCGGAGTTCGTCGGGGAATGAGGGACGACGTTGGCGGTGGGATAGCGGTCGTCGTGGGTGCTGGGGTGGTGCGGGAGCGGTGCGGAATCAGTGTGCCTCGCTTTCGAGGGCGGATGCGGTTGCGGGGCGGTGCGGACGCGGAGGCGGGTGCGGGGCGGTTTCACCGTGTCTCGTTTCGGCGGAGCGGATGCGGTGCGGTTTCAGAGTGTCTCACGCCGGGTGGGGCCGTGCTGTGGGTTCACTGCTCCGGTGACTCGCGGCAGACGACGTCACTGAAACCGCCCCGCTCCACTCCGCCACTACTCCGACTCACGGACGCCGACGACACTGATACCGCACCGCGACCGCTCCGCACCTGTCCCGCAACAGCGACCGCCTCTCGAACTGGCGTTCTCGAGAACCGCATCCGCCACCGCACCCCGACCACCTCCGCACGGCACCGCACCTGCTCCACAACAGCGACCGCCACTCGCGCTGGCGTTCGTGAACCCCGCTAACCGCCCCGCCACCGCACCGCTCGGCACCGCCCCGCGACCGCTCCTCTCGCTGGCGTTCGTGAACCCCGCTAACCGCCCCGCGACCGCCACCGCCCCGCCGCCGTACGGTCGGCCGCGAGCGCACCATCCGACGACCGAACAGCGACCGACAGACGACGACCGTCGGACCGAACACGAAACGACGCGAACGAGAACGCGAAACGACGCGAACGAGGACGCGAAACGACGCGAACGAGAACGCGACGCCCGACTCAATCGTCGCCCGTCCCGGCCGAGACCGCGGCCTCGCGACGAACTGCTCGGCCGGTCAGTCGTCGCCCGGGGTCGGAACCACGCCCCCCGACGCCGGTCGGCTCTCGACCAGCGCGGCGGCGACCACGGCCGCGCCCGCGAACGCCAGCACGCTGCCGCCGGCGAACGCGGCCTCCATGCCGCGCACCGACGCGACGAGCCCCAGCAGCGGCGGCCCGAGCACGCCGCCGACGCCCTTCGCCGTCGAGCGCAGGCCCATCAGCTCCGACTCCCGCTCGGTGGGCGCGACGTCGCCGATGAAGGCGATGGCCCCGGTCGTCATCGCCGAGAACGACGCCGCGATGAGGACGAACGCCGCACCCGCGACGGCCACCCGCGCCGGCAGCGACCCCGGCGCGGTCGCCGCGGCGGCGACCAGCCCGAACGCGCCGCTGCCGGCCATGCCGCCCGCCACGAGGGGCTTGCGACCCGCCGTGTCCGCGATGCGCCCGAACAGGTACATGAACACGACCTGGCCGGCGGGGTTCATCGCCAGCAGCGCGCCCATCACGATCTCCGTGACGCCGACCTCGCCGACGAGGTAGACGGGCATCAGACTCATCACGCCGAGCACAGTCATGTTCCGCAGCGCGAGGCCGACGTAGAGCCACCGCAGCCCGTTGGCCCGCAGGTGCGCGCGGTCCTCGACGGCGGGCAGCAGCCGCCGGCGGACCTCGGCGAGCACCTCCCGGACGGTGGGGTCGCCGGGCGGGTCCTCGACGGGGTCGACGACGAGCGCCGCGGCGACGGTGGCGACGACGCTCGCGGCGGCGATGACGAGGTACAGGGCCGCGGGCGCGAGCAACCCCAGCAGCACGCCGGCGACCACCTGCCCGCCCGTAAAGCCCACGGCGCGGGCGCTGTTGAAGAAGCCGACCGAGCGGCCGCGGCTCTCCGCTCCCCCGCGCTCGCTGACGACGGTCAGCATCACGGGGACGAAGCCCGCCGCGAAGACGGCGTACAGCGCGCGCAGGCCGATGGGCGTCCAGACGCCGGCGGCGACGGTCAGCGGCAGGACGGCCAGCGTCGCCAGCGCGCCCGTCGTCACCATGACCGCGCGGCGGCGGCCGGTCACGTCGGCGACCGCGCCCCACGTCGGCGCGAAGACGGTGAGGCCGAGGAAGTACGCCGTCAGCACCATGCTGACCGCGAAGTTCGACCCGCCGCTGCGCTCGACGAGCACGGCCATCGCGGTGCCCATGAGGATGCCGGTCATGAACCGCGCCGCCGACGCGACGGCGATGACGGCCTGCTGGGCCCTGTCGGAGGACGGACCCGCGGGGACGCTCGGCAGTGCGCTCACTGCGGGGCGTTTGTCGGCGGGCTCTTATGGGCGCTCTGGAAGCGGGCGGGCTTTCCTGCTACGGGGTGTGCCGTCGGCCGGGAGCGTCCGCTTCCGCGGGTCACGCCTCCGGCACCGTCGCTGTCACGACCACGTAGCCGTCGCCCTCGCTGGGAAGACCGACCTCCTTGACCCGCTCGAGGTCGAAGCCCGCCGCCACGACGAGGTCGCGCCAGTACGTCACCGGGTCCGCGTCCGCGTCGTGGGGCAGCGGCAGTTCGAGGACGCCGAGGGTCCCGCCCGGCCGGAGCACCCGCCGCACCTCCGCGAGCGCCGCGCGGGCGTCCGCGGCGGGGAGGTCGTGCAGCACCCGGCAGGCCGTGACGACGTCGTGGCTCGCGTCCGCGACCGGCAGGCGGGCCGCGTCGCCGGCCACGACCGACGCCGCGAGGCCCGCCCGCGCGGCGTTCCCGTCGGCCAGCAGCGGGCCGTTGCCGAGGATGACCCGGTCGTCGAACACGTCCAGCGCGGTCACGTCGCAGCCGTCGGGTACCGCGGGCGCGAGCCCCACCAGCGACCGGCCCGTGCCGCTGCCCACGTCGAGCAGGCGGTCGGCGTCGGCGAGCGGTAGCTCGCGGGCCAGCGCGTCGTACTTGTACCGCTCGACGGCCCACGGCGGGGGGTCGAGCAGCCGGCGGAGCGTCGGGGAGGCGTGGCGGAGGCCGGCGACGATGGCGAGGCTCGAGAGTAGCCGGAGCGTCCGCGAGCGGGTCCGCCGCCGGAGCGCGAGCGCGGCGAGGACGACCGCGGCGGCTTCGAGGAGGGTCCGGAAGCGCCGCCGCCAGTGGTAGATACCGAAGAAGTGCCGGGGCATTGGGGACGTGTGGGACGTGCGGCGGCATGAACTTGGCGGCGTGGTG
>CAZPIG010000277.1:0-3714 GCA_964586205.1 uncultured Halobacteriales archaeon
GCCGTCCGCGAGCGCGTGGGCGTCCTCCCCGAGGCGACGGGCTTCTACGAGCGCGCGACCGCCCGCGACCACGTGCAGTTCGCCGCCGACATGAAGCGCGCGGACGACGACCCCGCGGCCCTCCTCGAACGGGTGGGGATCGCCGACGCCGCCGACCGCCGGGTCGGCGGCTTCTCGACGGGGATGCGCCAGCGCCTCGGCCTCGCCATCGCGCTGGTCGGAGCACCGGACCTGCTCATCCTCGACGAGCCCATGGGTGGCCTCGACCCCACCGGGGCCCGCCTGCTCCGCCAGATTGTCCGCGAGGAGCGCGACCGCGGCGCAGCCGTCTTCTTCTCGAGTCACATCATGGACCAGGTCGAGGCGCTGTGCGACCGCGTCGGCGTGATGCATGACGGCGAACTGGTCGCGCTCGACACGGTCGCCGGTCTCCGCTCGGCCGTGGCCCATCCGACCACGGTTACCGTCGCCGTCGAGGACCTCCCCGAGGACCACGGCGTCGGCGACCTCGACGGCGTGGCCGAGGTGACTCGACGGGACGGGACGCTCAGCGCCGACTGCACCGCCCCCGGCGCGAAGGCCGCCATCGTGCGCCGCCTCGACGAGGTGGGCGCGACGGTGACGGACCTCGATGTCGAGTCGCCGTCGCTAGAAGCAGTCTTCGTGGACATCGCCGGCGACGGGGCCGCCGCGAACGGCGATGGGGGCGGCACGAACGGCGACGCGGCCGAAGACGTGGCTACGGAGCGGGCCGACGGATGACCTCGCGCGTTCGAACCATCGCCCGCGAGGACCTCCGGCGATTGCTCAGGGCCCGCACCGCACAGGCTACGTTCCTCCTGGTCGCCGTGACTGTCGGTGTGTTCGGATGGCTGAACGTCAGTTCAGGGGCTGCCTCAGGAGCGACCGCCGTCGAGGCGGTGGCTGACCTGCCGTTCCACCTCGAGGCGTACCTGTTCGTCCTCGTGGTCGGGCTCTCGTTCGGTGCGGTCGTCGGCGAGCGCGAGGGGGCGACCCTCCGGCTGCTATTGGGTCTGCCGGGCACCCGTCGGGACGTCTTCGTCGGGAAACTCCTCTCCCGCGTGGCGGCCGTTGGGCTCGCCCTCATCGTGCTGTTGGCCGTCCTCGCAGTGTCGGTCGTGGTCGTGTATGGGCAACTGCCGGTGGTTCCGTTCGTGGTGGTCGCCGCCTGGGTGCTCCTGTACGGGGCGGCGTGGACCGCGTTCGCCGTCGGCGTCTCGGCGGCGCTAGCCTCGCGGTTCAAGGTACTCGCCATGCTCGTCGCTAGCTACCTGCTGGTTTCGCCGCTCGCCCAGTTCTGGTATCAGGTCGTCGAGCCGACGGCTGCGCTCGTGGTCACCGGGTCGTTCTCGCGCGAGCCCTTCATACCCGTGGTGGAAGAGACGCCGGAGTGGGCGCTCTACGTGGAGGCTCTCAACCCGGTCGTGACGTTCTCGCGGATGGGGCAGTGGCTCGTCACCATCGCGACGGGTGGGCAGCTGGCTGCGCCGCTCGGACCAGTTCTCGCCTCGGGGCTCGTGGTGGTCCTCCTCGGCGCGGTCCCGGCGGTAGTCGGGGCCAGACGGTTCGAGCGCGCCGACCTGAGCGGCGACACCGGGACGACGCTACGCGATGCACTGGTCCGCGGCGTGCGCTCCGTCGAGCGGCGACTTCCCGGGGTCCCGGCCGTCGGGGCCATCTTCCGGCGCGGAACCGTAGGGGCGACGACCCGCCTCGCGGCGCACCTCCCGGGCTCTCCAGGGACCTCGTGGGAACGGCCTCGCCTGCTCCTCGTCGCCCGCCATGAGTTCCGGGCGGTCCGCCGGAACCCCATCCGACTGGTGGCAGTCGGATTGGTGGCCGCCGTCGTCACGGTGACCTACTGGCAGGTCGTCGGTGCACCCAGCCGTACAGTCGCGGAAAACCTACGTCAACTCCCGTTCCTCCTCAGGCGGTACGGCGTGGTACTCGCCGTCGCCGTCGGCTACGGAGCGGTCGCGAGCGACCGGGAGGCGGACACCCTCCGGCTGCTGCTCGGCCTGCCCGCGACCCGCCGCGACGTCCTCGGCGGGACGCTGCTCGCCCGCGTCACGACGTCGGTAGCCGTGTTCGTCCCCCTGCTGTCAGTCCTTGGGGGAATCGTGGTCGTAAAACCGGGCCTCTCGGCCCACCACCACGGAGGCGGCGGGTACGGACCGTTCCCGGTGGGCCTGTTCGTCCTATTGGCCGGGCTGATAGTCCTGTACGGGACCGCCTGGACCGCGCTAACGGTCGCGGCATCGGCGGCGCTCGCCTCGCGGTATCGCGGACTCGCTGCCGTCTTCGGCGCGTTCCTTCTGTTCGACGTCGACATGGGGCTCTGGACCCCTGTCGTGGAGCCGGTGTTGGCACTGCTGTTCACCGGCAGTCCCACTGCGCCCCCTCTCGACGCTGCCGTGAACGGAACGGGCCCGCTGTGGTACGTCTACATTGCCCGGCTCAATCCGACGATTGCGCTGGCGTCGACTGCCGACTGGCTCCTCTCGCTGGTCGAGTCCGGCCCTCCTACGACTGGCGTCGTCCCGGTCCTGTTCTCCGTGGTTGCGCTGGTCCTGTTCGGCGCGGTGGCGGTGGCCGCCGGCTACCGACGATTCGCCCGCGCCGACCTCGGGTAGCGTCGTCAGTTTCGTTTCTGGTCTCAGATTCGTAGCGGCGTTGCACACCGCGACCTCGTCTCGTCGGGGGCCTTCGAGCACTCCCCGAGCGCGTCGAGGGCGCGGAGAACTCCCGAAGTCACTCCTCGGGGAACTCGGTGTCCACCAACGTACTCGCCTCCGTCAACAACGCCGCCGCCTCGCTGTACTGCAGCACGCGCTGCATGTCGCCGTCGAGCTCGAACTGGCCGCTCATCAGGCCGTCGATGGAGCCGATCTCCCCCTGGGTCATCTTCTTCCAGTTGCCGTACGGGCCGCGGTAGACGAAGCCGTAGTCCTCGCTCTCGGGGTCGTCGGTCACGTGCACCTCGCCGACCTCGCCGTCGTACAGCTCCACGAAGAAGTAGAGCGGCTCCTCCAAGGGCCCCTCGGGCTCGACCTCGAAGACGAAGTCGCCGTTGAAGTCGACGCCCCAGCCGGCCCCCTTCTCGTCGTACTCGGTGTTCTCGTTCACCTGGTGCTTCCACTCCTCTATCCACTCGTCGGGCTCCTCCACGATGTTGATGGCCATGGGACTGTCACACGAACTGCCACCGCGCGGACGTTAGTAGTTTTCCGTCCCGTTCCGGCGAGCGATAGGCGTCCACCGCTGGACGGTCCGTCCACGGGAGGGGTCAGACGCGACCGCGAGAGAAGTGGGAGCGAGTGCGGTTCGGGCTTCGGGACCGACTGCGGACGACGCCGCGGAGATGCACGGCTCCGGATGCCGTGCGAACGCGCGAATCGAACACGCGACCGTTCGGCGGACTCGTTCGGACGCTGGCGGGCTACAGGCGCGTGAGATTGACCGCGCGGGGGCCCTTCTCGGCCTCCTCGATGTCGAACTCGACCTCCTGGTCCTCCTCTAGGTCCGGCCCGCCGACGTCCTCCATGTGGAAGAAAACGTCCTCGTCCGCATCGTCGGTCTCGATGAATCCGTAGCCCTTCCGGTCGTGGAAGAAGGCAACAGTGCCTTGTGCCATCGTGTGCTCCACACGTGAATTCCCCCTTCTCGTACTTATACTCTCGGTCTCCCGGGGTG
>CAZPIG010000278.1:0-3711 GCA_964586205.1 uncultured Halobacteriales archaeon
TCGTCCCTCGACGCATGGAGATCGCCTCCCGCCACCACCTACGCAGCGACGCGGTCCGGGAGCTGGAGGACGCCGTCGGGCGGCTCGGCGTCGCCCTCGACGCGGACAGCTACGAGCTGGTCGAGCTGGCCGACAGCGACTTCGACCTCGTGCTCGTCGACGGCGACCCGCTCGTGCTCTACACCGACGGCGAGCCGTTCCTCACCGTCCGGGGCGCGAACGCCCACGAGCCGACCGAGCGGGTCGTCACCGTCGACGCGGGCGCGGTGTCGTTCGTCAGCGACGGCGCGGACGTGATGCGCCCCGGCATCGAGGAGGCGGACCCCGACATCGCGGCCGGCGACCTCGTGGTGGTCGTCGAGGAGACCCACGGCAAGGCGCTGGCGGTCGGGCGGGCGCTGGTGGACGGCGACGAGATGCTCGGCGACGAGGGCAAGGTCGTCGAGTCGGTCCACCACGTCGGCGACGAGCTGTTCGAGTTCTCGGTGTAGCCGTCCGGCGGAGTCGGGGTGTGGTCCCGACCGTTCGAGGGAGCGTCGAGGCAGCGTCGCGGGGCCGTTTGGAGACGGCCGGCTCCTAGGGCTACGACGGTCCGGCAGTTACTCCGTACCGCCGCCCCCGCCCGTCGGGGTTCGGAAGGTCAGCACGTCGCCCCGGCGCACCGACCCGTCGGAGAACTCCGCGACCGCGCGGAAGTCGTAGGTCGTGTCCGTCGTCGTCGCGATGCTCACGTCGTACAGCCCCGGCGAGGTCCGGGTCACGCTCGCGGAGTCGCTGTAGATGCTGCTGGACGAGCGCTTGTACTCGAAGTAGCACTCCGCGGAATCGACGTCCCCGAGGACCACCAGGTCGCCCCGGAGGGTGGTGAGGGAGGTGCCGGGGAAGGCGGCGTCCGTCTCGACGGTCGGCTCGAAGGTGCCCTCGAGGTCGACCATGCCGTGGCCCTGCTGGTTCGCCGACAGGCCGACGTCCGTCGCGGCCTGGCGGAGCTCCTCGACCGCCTCCGGAGCGGAGTACGGTCCACCCATCAGCACCGCGAGCGCGCCGACGACGTGCGGGCTCGCCATCGACGTGCCGGTGAAGAAGGCGTAGCCGTCGTTCGGCACCGTCGAGTCGACGAAGACGCCGGGTGCGGTGAAGTCCACCTCCGGCCCGGTGGAGTTCTCGGAGTACGGATTCTCGCCGTCGTCGACCGCAGTCACGGCGAGGACCTCCGGATAGATGCCCGGTGCGCGGATGCAGTCCGAACAGCCTTCGTTCCCCGCATTGGTGACCATCACCACGCCCTTGCTGTCGGCGTAGTCGACGGCGTCCCGCAGCCCCTGGGTGTCGCTGCTCGAGTAGCTCAGGTTGAGGACGTCCGTGCCGTCGTCGGCCGCCGCCACGAAGCCGGCGGCCATGTCGGACGTGAACGCACAGCCCGTACAGTCGCCTATCTTGTACATGTGGACGGTCGCGTCCGGGGCCACCCCGACGACGCCCGTGGCGTTGTCGGCGGCGGCGACGGTGCCGGCGACGTGCGTGCCGTGACCGTCCCGGTCGTCGTAGTGGGTCTCGCAATCGCCGTAGGTCGGGCACAGACGCTCCTCGTCACAGTCGTGACAGCCGCACGACGTCGAGCAGTCCACGATGGCGGTGCCGGACCCGAGGTTCGACGCGAGGTCCTCGTGGTCCGGGTCGATGCCGCTGTCGAGTATCGCGACGTCGACGCCGGCACCGGTGTGGCCGGCAGCGATGGTGTCGTCGGCGTTTATCTGCGAGATGCCGTACGGGACCGTCTGGGAGGCCTGCGTGGATACGGTGTCGTCGGAGGTCGCGGCGGAGTCGACGTCCGGGCGGGCGGGCACGTCGGGCTCGACGTACCGCACGTTGGGGTTGTTCCGGAGTGCGGCGAGCGCGGGCTCCGGAAATCGCCCGGCGAGGAGCTTCCCGATGGCTCCGAAGTCTAGCTCGTGGTACGTGGTATCGGCCCTGGTCCGGGCGACGGCGAAGCCCGCGCTCGCGTCCAAGCCGACCATGTATCGCCCGGGCCGGCCGTCCGACGACGGCGCTCCGGCGGCGAGTCCTGTGCTGGCGAGCCCCGTGCCGGCGAGCGTGCCGGCACCGATGACTCCCAGCACCCGGCGGCGACTGGTAGTGTGCTCCTGACCGCCCGTGGGGGGTTCCTGCGACATGTAGACGTGAACAAGGAGGTATGGAGATTAAATTTAACTAAAAATTATTGTGTTATATCCTCGGCCGCCCCGGTCGGATGCAGGAGGAAGACCGCGACAGCCCGCTCAGCTACTACCCTCCTCGTCCTCGTCCTTCACGCAGATGCGGTCCTCGGTGCAGTCGTCACAGAAGTGCGAGAGGAACGGACTCGTGAATCCCCGGTCGACCTGACCGTCGCCGGCCTCGACCACGGCCCGGAATTCGTAGGTCGTCTCGCAGGCCAGCGGGCCGACGGTCTCGGAGAACGTCCCGGGCGAGGACATGGACTGCTTCGGCGTGGTGTTCGGCAGGCTACCCCCCGAGAGGCCCCACTCGAAGTACACCTCGCCGCTTGCCGCCCCGACGCCGAGCTGCTTCAGGTCGCCGTTCAGCGTGGCGTTCGGGTCGGTGGCGAAGGCCCCGTCGGACTGGACCCACGGCTCGACGACCATCGCCTCGACGTCCGGCACGCCCGCGCCCTGCTCGTTGGCGGTCATCCCCAGGTCCTCGGCCTTCTCGCGCAGCAGCGACTCCGCCTCGAACCGGGAGCCGGTCCGCGCGCGGGCGATAGCAGCGGCTCCAGCGACGTGCGGTGCGGACGCCGAGGTGCCGCTGAAGAAGCGCGTTCCGCCGCCCATCGCCGTGGTTTCGAGGCTCTCGCCGGGCGCGGTGAAGTCTATCTCCGGCCCCTGGTTGGAGAAGTCCGAGAGGCCGCCGTTGCGGGCCCACGAGCTGATTCCGAGGACGTCGGCCTCCGTGGCGGGGTGGTTGACGCAGTCCGTACACGGCCCGTCGTTGCCTGCCGACCCGACCATGAGCACGTCGCGGTCGGCCGCGTAGGCGACGGCGTCGGAGACGAGGTCCGAGAACGGACCGCTGAGGCTCATGTTCGCTACCTCGTAGCCCTGGTCGGCGACCCACTCCAGGCCGGCCGCTATCTCGACCCACTCGCAACTGTCGGTGGTGTCACAGACCTGCACCGAGTGCAGCGTCACGTCGGGAGCCATCCCGACGACGTCGGTGGCGTTGTCGTCCGCCCCGACGATGCCGGCCACGGAGGTGCCGTGGCCCTCGTCGTCGCCCCACCCGTAGTCGCAGGTGTCGCAGCCCTCGTTGACCCACGCGCCGAGCCCGAGGTTGAAGACGAGGTCGGAGTGGTCGCCGTCGATGCCGGTGTCGAGGATGGCGACGTCGATGCCGGTGCCGTCCTCGAAGCTCCATATCTCGTCCGCGTCCATCCGGTCCACGCCGTCCGGGAGCGTCTCGGCGTCGAGCGTGCTCGCGCCGTTCTCCTCGACGTACCGCACGTCGGGTCTGTTCCGGAGCCCCTCGACGGCCTGCTCGGGCAGGCGCACCGTCAGCGCGTCGAAGTTGAACTCCCGCGCGACCTCGCTGGCCGCGTCGCGCGCGGCCGCGCGGCCGCCCGCGGCGCTGTAGCCGACGTTGTACTTCCGGGGGCCGTCCCCGTCCGGCGGGCCGCCACCCTGGGTGGCGCTGGCGAGACCCGCACCCGCCCCC
>CAZPIG010000279.1:0-3659 GCA_964586205.1 uncultured Halobacteriales archaeon
CCCGGGAGGTCGGTCAGCAGGAAGTCCTCGCTCGCCCAGTCGTAGAAGTTCGGCTCGCGGGTGACGCCGGGGCGCTGGCCCGTCTCGAACTGGTGGCCCGTCAGCTCGCGCAGCAGCGTGGACTTGCCGACGTTCGACCGGCCCACGAAGACGACCTCGGCGGAGCGCGGCGGGCGACCCTCGAACATGGGCGGTGGTAGCGCGGGCGGGTGGAAAAGGGTGTCCACCCGGCGGTCGGCACACGGTCGCCTACCACCCCATCCCCGCAGCTACCACCCCATCCCCGCACCCCGACCTATTTCACCCACGCCACCTTCCCCGGAGACGTGCGCTTCGTCGAGGTCACCATCCCCAGGGGCAAGCGCGAGGCCGTGCTCGACGTCCTCGACGACGAGGGCATCGACTACACGCTGACCGACGAGACGAGCGGCCGGGAGTACACCGCCGTGGCGACGTTCCCGCTGCCGAGACAGGCCGTCGAGCCGGTGCTGGACCGCCTCCGGGAGGTGAACGTCGACGAGGAGGGGCTCGTCGTGGTGCTGGACGCCGAGACGGTCGTCTCCCGTCGCTTCGACGAGCTACGCGAGCGCTACACCGACGGGGTCGACCAGGAGCGCATCGCCCGCGAGGAGCTCCGGGCCCGCACCGGCGACCTCTCGCCGAGCCTGCCGGGCTATGTCCTCCTCACGGTCGTGAGCGTCGTCGTGGCCACCGCCGGCCTCCTGCTGAACTCGCCGGCGGTCGTCGTCGGGTCGATGGTCATCGCGCCGCTCATCGGCCCGCCGATGGCCACCAGCGTCGGCACCGTCCTCGACGACCGCGACCTGTTCGTCGAGGGGCTGCGCCTGCAGGTCCTCGGCCTCGTGGTCGCCGTGGCTGCCTCGGCCGCGTTCGCCTTCCTCGTCAAGACGGGCCACCTCGTCCCGCCGGGGCTCGACGTCCTCTCCGTCGACGAGATAGCCCGCCGGATCACCGCCGACTTCCTCTCGCTCGTCGTCGCGCTCGGCGCGGGCGTGGCCGGGGCCTACAGCCTGCGGTCCGGCGTCTCGACGGCGCTGGTGGGGGTCATGATAGCCGTCGCGCTCGTCCCGCCGGCGGCCGTCGTCGGCATCGGCGTCGCGTGGGGGCTGCCGACCGTCGTCGTCGGCGCGGGGGTCCTCGCGCTAGTCAACGCCCTCTCCATCAACCTCGCGGCGCTCGCGACGTTCTGGTACTCAGGCTACCGGCCCGAGCGGTGGTTCCGCCGGGACGAGGCCCGCACCGCGACGGTCAAGCGGGTGGCCGTCCTGCTCGTGGCCATCGCCCTGCTGTCGGTGTTCCTCGGGGGTGCCACGCTCGGTACCTACCGGACGGCGGTGACCGACCAGACGATGCGGACGGCGGTCGAGGACGTCGTCGGCAGCGACCGCTACGCGAACCTCTCGGTGGTCGACGTCTCCGTCGAGCGCAGCGACCGCGGCCTCGACCACCCCTTCGAACCCCCGGTGACCGAGGTGGTGGTCACCGTCGGCCGCCCGCCCGGGGAGCGCTACCCCGACCTCCCGGCCGCGCTCCACGCCCGCCTCGCCGACGTCGAGGAGGGCGTGGCGGTGGAGGTCCACTACGTCGACGTGGCCGTCGCCGGCGGCGGGAACGGGTCCGCGGACGCCAGCGCCGTCCGGGGGTGAAGACCAGTCCGTCGGTGCCGACACCGGCCTCGGCAGTCCACCTTGGGTGAAAGCCCCCGTTCACCCACCGCCGCGTACTTGCCCCAGGCCGTCGTAGTACCCCGGGCATGCAGGGGGGACACGTGGGGGTACTGGCGTTGGTAGCACTGCTCGCCGTCGCGGGCTGCGTGGGCGGCGTCTCGCCGGCGGACGTCGGCGGCACTGCAGGAGCCGCCGACGCGGGAGAGCCCGCAGCGGCAGATAGTGGCTCCGCGGCCCAGGCGACGCCGACGAACGGGAGCGCGGGGACGACCACCGTTCAGGTGGCGGCGACGGGGACCGTCGAGGTCGACCCGGACCAGGCCGTCCTCCGGGTGGCCGTGACGGCGACCGCGCCGAACGCGACGGCCGTCCGGGACCGCCTCGCGGCGAACGTCTCGTCGATGCGCGCCGCGCTCGCGGACGCCGGCGTCCCCGACGACCAGATACGCACGGTGGCGTTCGACATCCGCCAGGAGCCGCCCGACCCCGAGGAGCCGGGGCCGGTGCGGTTCCGCGGCGTCCACGCCTTCGAGATAACGGTGTCGAACGTCAGCCGCGTCGGGACGGTCCTCGACGCCGCCGTCACCGGCGGCGCGAACCAGGTGGACCAGGTCGCGTTCACGCTGTCGGAGGCGACCCGCCGCGAGGCCCGCGCCGACGCGCTGCGGGAAGCGGTGAACGACGCGCGCGCGGACGCCGAGACGGTGACGGACGCCGCAGGGCTCGCCCTCGTCGGCGTGCGCGCCATCTCGACCGGCGAGGCCGACGTGGGCCCGGTCCGGCTGGAGGCGGCCGAGGCGACGGCCGACGGCACGGAGGTCTCGCCCGGTCCGGTGACGGTCACGGCCCGCGTGCAGGTCACCTACAACGCGACGGCGAGCGAGGAGTAACGGGGTCGGCAGTCGGCCGACCCGGTCTACCGTAGTTTCGGCCGTCCACCGGGCTTTCTCGACCCGCGACCGCTCAGGACTCGTCGATGGGGAGCTCCGGCTCCCAGTCGACCGCCTCGACGGCGGCGTCGAGCACGCGCTCGACGTTCTCGCCCTCGGTCACGCTCGTGTAGTAGTCCGCCTCCACGTCGGTCGAGAGGTCCGCCTTGTTGCAGACTGTCAGCACCGGCACGTCGAAGCGCGCGGCGACGTCGTCCCGGAGCGAGAGCTGCTCGGACAGCGGGTAGCCGCAGGTCTCGCTGGCGTCGACCAGCACCAGCACGCAGTCCGCGAGGTGGGTCAGCGCGCTGACGGCCTGGGACTCCACGGCGTTGCGCTCCCCGGCAGGGCGGTCGAGCAGCCCCGGCGTGTCGACGAGCTGGTAGCGGACGTAGTTCCGTTCGACGTGGCCGACGCGGACGCGCGTCGTCGTGAACGGGTACTCCGCGACGCCGCCGCTGGCGGCGGTGACCCTATTGACGAACGACGACTTGCCGACGTTCGGCGACCCCGCGACGACGATGGCCGGCTCGTCGGCCCTGACGTCGGGGAGGTGGCGTAGCTCCTCCCGGGCGTCGGCGACGCGCCGGAGGTCGTCGGCCACCTCCTCGACCACGTCGGCGAGCCGGGCGAACGCCTGCTTGCGGAGCTTGCGCGCCGTCTCGGCGTCGCCCGACAGCCGGCCCTGGTACTCGCCGTCTATCTCGCTCGCCTTCCTCGCGGCCCAGTTCACCTCGGAGAGGCTCTGCCGGAGGGCGTCCACGTCGACGATGGCGTCCGCTAGCTCGTAGTAGAACGGGTCGGCGTCGTCGAGGTCGGGCCACCGGGTGACGACGTTCCGGAGGTTGTCGGAGATGACGTTCGTGGCGGTCGTCAGCATCGACCGCTGGGCCTCCACGCCCCCCTTCGCCCGCCCGGCCCGCGCCGCTCGGGAGAACGCGGAGTCCAGCAGCTCCTCCGCGGTCGGGGTCGTCGGGAGGTCCTCGAAGAGCATCGCTGGTGGCGTCCGTTCGTGGGCGGTGCGTATAAGCCCGTTCACTCG
>CAZPIG010000280.1:0-3637 GCA_964586205.1 uncultured Halobacteriales archaeon
GGGTGGGACTCCGGAAGGGGCGGCGCGCTCGGCGAACCCCGGCGACGTAAGCACCGAAGCGAACGACCGGAGGGAGTGAGCGAGGAGCGCAACGAGCCGCGGGAGCCGAGCGCGCCGGGGCTTCCGAGGCCACAGCAGAAGCTAGAGAGCGGTCTAACACTACGACATTGATCTCGTCATTCGATCATCTACCTAGAACCCGGAGCTTTAACCCGTATACCGCACCAACCACTACCAGAATGGGTGGGCCCGTACCGGAACTCCGAGACCGCGCCCGGGCGTGCGCAGAACGACTCCACGACGCGGAGTCGGTGCTCCTCGCCTCGCACATCGACGCCGACGGCCTCACCAGCGCCGCCGTCGCCACGACTGCCCTCGAACGCGCCGCCATCCCCTTCGAGACGACGTTCTGCGACCAGCTAGACGACGCCGAGCTAGCGGCCATCGCCGCCACCGACCACGACACCGTCCTGCTGACGGACTTCGGGAGCGGCCAACTGGAGTCGGTCGTCGCCCACGAGGAGGCGGGCGACTTCACGCCGGTCGTCGTCGACCACCACCAGCCCGCCGACGCGGAGACGGAGTACCACCTCAACCCCCTGCTGGAAGGCATCGACGGCGCGTCCGAGCTATCGGGAGCGGGCGCGGCCTACCTCGTCGCGCGGGAGCTGGCTACGACGACTGACCACGGACCCCCGCCCGGCCCGGCGGCAGCCGACGGCGGAGCCGTCGCTGGCGACGGTGCGACGGCGGCTGACGGCGACGACGGTGCAACGGCAGCCGACGACGCCGCTGCGGCAGACGCCGGAACCACCTCTGACGACCCTCCGACACTCGCGGGCGACCCGGGCAACCGCGACCTCGCCGCGCTCGCGGTCGTCGGAGCCGTCGGGGACATGCAGGCCAGCGACGGCGAGCTGACGGGCGCGAACGCCGCCATCGTCGAGGAGGGCGTGGCGGTCGGCGTCCTCGACACTGGCGCGGACCTGACGCTGTACGGGACCCAGACGCGGCCGCTGCCGAAGCTCCTCGAGTACGCGAGCGACGTGCAGATACCGGGCGTCACGAACGACGAAGCCGGCGCGGTGCGCTTCCTCGAGGACCTCGGCCTCGACCTGAAGGCCGACGGCGACTGGCGGCGGTGGGTCGACCTCTCGGCCGACGAGAAGCGGACGCTGGCAAGCGGACTGGTCCGCCGCGCCGTCGAGCGCGGGGTACCCGCCGAAAAGGTGGACTCGCTCGTCGGCACGACCTACACGCTCGCGCGCGAGGCCGAGGGGACCGAGCTACGCGACGCGAGCGAGTTCTCGACGCTGCTGAACGCGACCGCGCGCTACGACCGCGCGGACGTGGGGCTGGCGGTCTGTCTCGGCGACCGCGACGAGGCGCTGACCCGCGCGCGCCGCCTCCTGTCGGAGCACCGCCGCAATCTCTCGGCGGGCGTGGAGTGGGTCGAGCGCACCGGCGTCACACGCGAGGAGCACCTCCAGTGGTTCCACGCCGGGGGCGAGATACGCGCCACCATCGTCGGCATCGTCGCCGGCATGGCCGTCGGATGCGACGGCGTCGACCGCGGCCGACCCATCGTCGCGTTCGCGGACAAGGACGACGAGCGCGGACGGAGCGGCTCGACTAGTGACGACGACCACGCGGAGGTCAAGGTCTCCGCGCGCGGGACCCAGTCGCTCGTCCGCCGCGGGCTGGACCTCTCGGTCGTGATGGGCGAGGCCGCGCGCGCCGTCGGCGGCGAGGGCGGCGGCCACGACGTCGCCGCCGGCGCGACGGTCCCCACCGGCACGGAGGCCGAGTTCGTTGCGCGGGCGGACGAGGTCGTGGGCGAGCAGCTTGGGTAGTCGTCGGCGGGCCGGTCCGAGTCCCGATCCGGTGTCGGTCGTCTGCTGCGCGGACTCCGAAGTACGCTGCTCCGCCGCCGAAGCAGGCTCACTCCAACACGCGCGCGAAGAGGCGGCTGAAGAACGACCGGAGGCCGGCGAGCGTCTGGACCAGGACCGCGACCGCGAACACGCCGATGGCCCCGTACATCGCGAGCGCGATCTCTCTGGTCGCCTCCGGGACGACGGGTATCGAGACGGCCGTTGCCGCTTCCACGACGCTCGCCCCGAGCACGACGACCGCGAGGAACGCGATGCCAGCCACGACGTCCGCGACCCGGTACAGCGCCCCGAACAACCGTGCGTTGAGTTCGTACCACCGTCGGAGACCGTCTTTCAGACCCATACGCTCCCAGAACTATCTCGGCGGATAGTTCTATTGGTTTGCCACGTTCGGGGACCGCGCCGCTGCTCGCCGTCGCGTCCCGCTGCCGTCGGAAGGGCTGCTATCCGACGACGCGCGAGAGGGTCCGGCCTCCTAGGTCCGACCGTCGCAGGTCTCGGTCTCGCATCGGGTCCCGTCCACCCACGTCGCCATCCACAGGTACGCGCCCGAGAGGTCGGCCCCCGTGATGGTCGCGTCCGTCAGATTCGCCCCCTGGAGGTTCGCGTCCACGAGGGTCGCACCGTCGAGGGTCGCGCCCACGAGGGTGGCGCTGTCGAGATTCGCGTCCGTGAGGTCGGCCCCGGAGAGGTCGGCCCCGGAGAGGTCGGCCTCGAACAGCTCCGTCTCCGAGAGGTCCGCCCTCGCGAGGTCCGCCCCGGACAGGTCGATTCCGGGTAGCTCCGCCCCCGGGAGGGTCGCATCCACCAGGTTCGCCTCCGTGGCGACCGCGCTGTCGAGGTTCGCGCCCGCGAGGTCGGCTTCCGCGAGATTCGCGTCCGTGAGGTCGGCCTCGAACAGCTCCACGTCGGAGAGGTCCGCTCCCGAGAGGTCGGTCCCGGAGAGGTCCGCGCCCGGTAGCTCCGCACCGGGCAGGGTCGCGCCCGTCAGAGTCGCCCCCGGGAGGGTCGCGGTGTCGAGGTTCGCCCTTGCCAGCGTCGCCTCCGAGAGGTCGGCCCCGGAGAGGTCGGCCTCGAACAGCTCCGTCTCGGTGAGGTTCGCCCTCGAGAGGTCGACCTCGGAGAGGTCCTCGCCGGGGAGCTCGCAGCCCGACAGGTCGGCTTCGGGTTCGATGTCGTCACAGCGGCCGCCACCGTCGCCGCTGCACCCGGCGAGGCCGACAGCCAGCACGCCGCCGAGTCCCGCGAGCCACGCGCGTCGGCTCGACGTCTGTTCGATGGCCGCGGAAGTACCGTTCGGATCGGTCATGTGGCTGGATATTGCGCACGAGTCATAAATCGTGGTGGTCGTCGGGTCGATTCAAGTCTCGTCGACGTTCCAACTCGCGGCTCCGTCGCGCGGAGTCCGTCCCGCTACTCGCCGTCCAGCCACGTTCGTCTCGGTCGCGTCCCGCGTCCGTCGCTGGAAAAACCGTGGTACTCTGGCTGTCCGTTGCATCGTGGTACTCCCGACTGCCCGTTGCCGGCCCTTTCCTCCCTCCCCCTCCCCTCCATCGGTCCGGTCGACGTTGCGGGCGCGTCCATCCGTTCCGGGTCCCGTCGACCCCATCACGTCCGGTCGCCGGACCGTCTCGGGGCGGCTTCCGGGGACCGCCGTATTTGCTATAGCTGTATGGGATTCATGAGCCCCTCGACCGACGCCGCCCTCGACGGCCAGAACTGCCGTCGAGCGTCCGTGAACC
>CAZPIG010000281.1:0-3626 GCA_964586205.1 uncultured Halobacteriales archaeon
GGTGGTCACTCGACAGGTCGAAACGAAGTGGAAACTGCTCCGCCCCTCGCTACTCCCGGCCGAACGCGTCCGCGACCGCCTCGATGGCGGCCTCGAGGACCGCCTCGCGCTCGCCGACGAGGAACTCCACGCGGGCGTCCGGACCGCCGACGAAGGTGACGCCGGCGTCGGGGACGGCCTCGCGTACCTGCTCGGCGACGGCCTGCAGGTCCACCGGCTCCGTCGCCCGCACCCGGAGGTCGTCCTCGGAGAGCACGAGGGTGGCGAAGCGGCCGTCGTCGGGGCGCTCGCGGCGGTGCAGCGCGTCGGCCAGCAGCGCCGTGGGCGGGAACTCGAAGCCGTGGGCGAAGGCGTCCGCGTCGAGCACCGCGAGCGTGGCGTCGCCGACCACCCGGTGGTCGACGCTGGGGGCCACCGTCTCTAGCTCCTCGTCCAGCTTCGCCCGGAACTGCTCGCTGACGTGCTCGGCCAGCCCGTCGTCGGGCTCCCCGAACAGCAGGTCCGCGACCAGCTCGCGCTTGTCCTCGTAGGAGTGGAAGTAGGCCGCGAGCGCCACGGCCTCCCTGAGCCGCCGGGTCGCGGCCCCGTCGTAGCCCGCCTCGCTCGCGAGCTTCCGGTACGCCTCGGGCGTGTCCTCCCAGTAGCTGACCGCGGGGAGGTGGGCCACCGCCTCGCGGGCCGACGGCTCGACGGCCGCGGCCACGTCCGCCGCGAGTGCCGTCGCCGTCACGGCGTCGGCGGTGGCCGTGTCGGGGCGGCCCGGCGCGTCGTCGCCCGCCGCTCCCTCGTCGCCCGCCACGTCGGCGGCCTCGTCGGCGCTCCCGTCGTCGTCGGGGCGGTGGGGCGTGACGACCACGCCGGCGCGGTCGAGCGCGTCGCCGGCGGGCAGGCCGGCGTCGACGACGACGGTCTCCACGTCGTAGACCGAGAGCAGTTCGAGGCCGGTGGCGGAGACGGCGTCGCTGCCGGCCCCGCCGAGCACCACCAGCGGGAGCTTCTCGCCGTGGCGCTCGCGGTTCTCCAGCATGCTCGTCGCGTCGTCGGTCGCGGCGGCCACGTCGTACACCGCGTCGTCCATGGGGCGGCGGTCGAAGTAGTGGTACTCGGCGTCGCCGCCGGCGTGCTCCTCGCGGACCAGCGGCAGGACCGCCCGCTCGATGGCCGCGCCCGCGGCGTAGCCGTCGGCGGTCGCGGGGTGGCGCACCACCACGGGCCGCGACGACAGCACCGCCCGGCGGATGGCTTCGGCGGCCTCGGCGACCGAGTCCGACAGGCCGGCCACCGGCGCGTAGTCGGCCAGCGGCTCGACCGACTCCGGCTGCGCGGCCGCCGTGAGGGCGTACTCGAGGCGCTTCTCGACGGCCGTCCGCTCGTCGCCCGCGAGGACGGACAGCGACTCGCTCTCGACCTGGAGGTCGTCGCCGCGGCGCTCGACGGTGCCGTCGACGCGCACCACGTCGTCGGCCGACACCTCTGGATACGCCCGGACGCCCGCGGCCTCGAAGGCCGCGCAGTCCACCGCGGCCGTCTCGTCGCGGACCTCGAACACCGTCGGACCGCCGGTCTGGCGGACGCTGACGACCTCGCCCTCCACGCGGACGCGGTCGCCGACGCGGTCGCCGAGGGTCTCGACCTGCGCGCGCTCGGGGGCCGGCGTCGTCGCCGTCGCGGTGGCCGTCGCGGCCGCGCCCCCGCCCTCGCCGCGGGTGGCCGCGGCCTCGTCGGTCGCGGCGGGCCCGTCACCCGTGCCGGCCGACTCCTCGTCCGCGCCCGGCCAGGGCTCGGCCCGGGAGTCGTCCTCTAGCGGACCGTCGCCGGAGCCCGCGTCGGTGGCAGTGGCCTCTTCGCCGTCGGAGCCAGTGGCCGCGTCGTCGGGGCCGGAGCCCGCGTCGCCGTCGGAAGGGGTGGCCTCGTCGCCGTCGGGACCGGTAGTCGCATCGCCCCCGCTCCGGGCCGCGCCGGCACCCCCGTTGGGGACGGTACGGGAGCCGTCGGCCTCCTCGCCCGCGGCGTCGGTCGTCTCCCCCGCCGCGTCGGCCCGGCCGTCGATGCGCTCGGGGTCGCCGTCGGCGCGCGGGTCGTCGACGAGGCCGCCGCGGAACTCCTCGGGGGACTGGCGGATGGACCACCCGAGGTCGACGTTGCCGTTGTCGTGGACCTCGGTGACCTGGACGAACACCTCGTCGCCGGGCTCCCAGTCGAGGCCCTCGAGGCGGCCCGGTAGTTCGCTCCTGTGCAACAGTCCGGTGACGTCCTCGCCCACGTCGACGAAGACGCCGAAGTCGGCGTAGCCGTCGACCGAGCCCCGGTAGTACCGGCGCGGGGTCAGCTGGTCGGGCGAGTCGCCCCGGAACTCGAAGAAGACGTCCTCCTCGTGCATGCTGCAGACGCGGCCGTCGGTCGACGCGCCGCAGACGATACAGGTACCCATTTGGGCGATGGAACGACCCGTGGCCTAAAACGGTTGTCGGAACGCTCGCGCGAGGGCGACCGGTACTCGAAAACCGGGTCGTCGTCTACTCCCTCGAACTCGTGACCATCCCTCCACCTACTCGAACACCGGGCTGTCCTCCTCCAGGGACTCCACGCCGCGCGCGACGGTGCGGGCTTCGGGCGGGTCCAGCGCGACGTGGACCTCGTTGCCCGCGTCGTCCTCGAAGACCAGCTTCACGCGCTCGTCGCCGAACTCCCGGACCTCGGCCGCGGTCACGTCGTACAGCTTCGCCGACGCCGACTTGTTCGCGGGCCCGACGTTGTGGATGGCCCCCTCCTTCAGCTCGACCATGAACTCCTCGACCTGGAGCGAGAGCATGGCCGGCAGTACCGCGGCCGGCGTCAAATAGCGTTCCATCCCTCGTGGTCCCCGGCGAGCTACACGAAGGACGGGCGAACTACACGAAGGACGAGCGAACTACACCGGAAGCAGCCCGACCCACTCCACCAGCGTCTCGACGGCTACGTCGGCCACCTGCTCGACGGTCCAGCCGGTGAGCGTCTCGGCCGCTCCCACGCCGCGGAAGCCGACGCCGAACACCAGCACCGCGGGCACGGCGGCGACGGCGGCCGCCAGCGGGAGCTCCACGTGGTGGCGCTCGGCGGTGCCGACGACGAGCAGGAGCGTCCCGTAGAGGACGGCCAGCAGCCGTATCTCGGGGGAGGGGAGGCCGGCCACGACGCACGGAGCGGTGGCGTAGCCGAGCACCTGAACCGTCTCGCTGGTGCCGCCGCGGTCCGGAGCGACGGGGGCCAGCAGGAGCGTCTGGAGCGCCGCGACGAGGTGGATGGTCAGGGGCGTCAGGAACAGCGCGACGACGCCCAGCCACAGCGCGGCGGCCAGCGGCGGGCTCGACCCGACCGCCGGAATCGCTTCGGGCCGGAGCGCGAGCCGGGAGCCCTCCGCGACGAGCACCACCGCTACCGCGAACACCAGCCCCGGTGCCTGGTCACCCGGGGCGACGGCGGCGCGGAAGAACCGCCGCGGCCGGACGAGGACCGTCACCCACGCGCGCGCCAGCGCGACGGGGCCGCGGTCCCGGCCGCCCTCGGGGTTCTCGACCCACTGCGTCACGGCTGCATCTCCTCGTTCGGGTCTATCGACCCGGGGGATTTGACGGTAGCGGTGTGGG
>CAZPIG010000282.1:0-3624 GCA_964586205.1 uncultured Halobacteriales archaeon
CGCGAGCCGTGAGCGAAGCGGGTCCCCGCGAGGCGCGTCAAGAATCCGGTTCGGGGGGAGCAGCCGCCCGGCTCACTCCCCGTTCCCCAGGTCGCCCACGTCCTCGTCGGGCAGCGTGATGAGGTTCTCCCGGCCGATGCGGAGCTTGTCGAGGCGGCCCTCGTCGGCCATCGACGACAGCAACTGCGAGACCTTCGCGTTCGACCAGCCCGTCTCGCTGACGATGTCGCCCTGCTTCATCCGGCCGCCGTTGGCCTCCAGCAGCACCTCGACGCGCTCCTCGTCGGACAGCAGGTCCTCGTCGACGCTCGCGAACGGGTCGTCGGGGTCGGGCCCGTCGGTGTCCGCGCCCTCACCGGCGGCCGCCTCGTCGCCGGCCGCGTCGTGCTCGCCGCCGGCTGCGGCGTCTGCGCCCCCGTCCGCGGCCGACGGGCCGCCGTCACTGCTCGCCGCGCCGGCGGGCCCGTCGCCCCACGGGGCCGGCCGCCCGCGGAACAGGAGGACCACCAGCAACACGACGACCACGCCCGCAGCGCCGATGGCGGCGGTGGCCGGCACGCCCTCGAAGGGCGGGCCGCCCGTCCCGGTCGACGTGGTCGGCGTCTGCGTCGGCGTCAGTATCACCTGGGGGACGAACGTCGCGTTCAGGACACCGCCCCGGAACGTCCGCGGCCCCTCGTACCGGAAGCTCCCGTTCCGGTGGCCCGTCGAGGCGCTCTCGACGGCGTACTCGGGCGGCGCGTGGACGACCAGCGTCTGGCCGGCATCCAGCTCCGGCAGCCACGTCCCCGATTCCGTGCGGAAGACGTCACCGAGAACGACGCGCTCGCCCTCCGTGCGCGCGAAGCCGGTCCACGTGAACTGCAGCGACAGCGCCCCGGTGTCGTTGCCGATGCGCCAGCTGCGCTCGACGTTCTGCAGGGCCATCTGGCGGCCCGTCTCCGCCGCCGCGCGCTCGACGAACTGGCGGTACAGCGCGGGGTCGGGCCCCGCCTCGCCGTCGTCGAACTCCCGGGCGAGCCGTCGGAACGCGGCGGTGTCGTTGTCGGTGGGCAGCGAGTAACGGAACGTTACGTTCCACCTGGCGTCGCCGTTCGGCCGGACCTGGACGCCGATAGTCGTGCCGGCCCAGGTGGGGTTCGTGGCTCCGGCCGCCGACGCTTCCACCGGCCGGGCGTCGGGTGCACCATCCCCCGGATGGGCCCCCGCCCCGGCTACCAGCAGGAGGACGACGGCGAGCGCGACGAGCGCCCGCATGTGTCACCAGTGTTTCCCCCGGTGGCAAAACGCTTTCCATCGGACGATAAAACGTCTGCGGCCTCCGTGAAAGGTCTCCGCCCCTCTGGCGGGCTCTCCGCCGGCGGCTACGAGGCAGGCGGCTTTTAGTGGGCGGGCTGCATACGGGGCCCCATCCATGGAGCGGACTCTCGCCGTCGCCCTCGCCGTGGTCGCCGTCCTCGCCGTCGCCCTCCCCGGCCCGGCAGCGCTCGCGTCGCGCCCGTCCGGTGCCGTTACGGACTCGTTGTCGGGCGGGGTCGGGGCCGTCGTCGCGTCGGGTGGTGACGGAGTACCGCCAGGGAGCGACGACCCGGCGTCGGTCGTCGCGCAAGCTCAGACTACCAATCCGGTACAGATGCCGAACACGACGGCCAAGCTGGTGTTACCCGGCGGGACCACCGGAGCCGGGCTCGCGGGTCAGGACCTCGGCGCGGCCATCGCCGCCGAGCGCAGGACGACCACCACGCGCATCGACGCGATGGCCCTCCAACGCCGGTTCGAGGCCGCCGATACCGACGAGGAGCGCGCGGCGGTCGTCCGGGCCGAACTCGACCGCATCGGAAACCGGACCCGCGACCTGCGCGCCGAGGAGCGACGGGCCTACCGGCAGTACGTCGCGGACAACCGGAGCGTGCGGTCGCTGCTCGTGGCGCTCGCCCAGGTCGACACGGAGGCCCGCCTGTACCGCGACCGCATCCGTCGAGTGGCCGAGCTCGCGAACCGGGTTTCCGGCATCTCGCTTCGCACCCCGTTGGGCCGCGAGCTGGTCGGCCGGGCGCGCAGCCTCGACTGGGAACTGGAGACGCTCACCGGGCCCGTTCGCCAGCAGGTGGCTCGTACGTACAGGGGCTCTGCCGACGGCGGGCTCGTCTACGTCGCGGCGGCGGACGAAGGCGTCGTCGTCGCGACGATGGTCGGGGACACCTACGCACGGGAGGCGCTCCGGCTGGACCGCTTCGAGCGGGGCCCCGGCCACCCGGTCGACATCACGGACCTCGCCACGGAGGCCTACCCGTGGACGGTAACCAACGAGGTGGCGAACGACTACGAGGGCACGGTCGTCGACATCGGCGTCTGGCGGCTTCGGCTGGGTCACCCACAGGGGCAGCTCCGGACGTACCTAGACAGGGGCACGGAGTCCATCTTCCGGGAGATTCAGCGACTCCAGCCCGAACGACTCCCCACCGAACGCACCGCGACCGCCGAGAACGACGGCCTCCGGGTCCGGGTCGACCAGACCTTCCGCGGCGGCCCGCTGAACGTGACCGTCGTGGACAACGCGACGGGCCGCGCCGTCGGCTCGGTCGTCACGGTCGCCGACCACCGCATCGGCCGGACCGGCCCCGACGGCACGCTGTGGACGGTCGCGCCGGCGGGTCCGGTGACGGTGACGGTCCGGCAGGGCCCGAACGCGGTGAACGTCAGCGTCCCCGCCGCCGAGTACCCGGCCGCGGGGTGAGGGCGGGCGCGTCGGACCAACTGTTCGCTTCGTCCGCAGATCGTCCGTCCGGAGGTGTTCGCTTCGCTCACGCCGTCTCCGGCACCGATGCCACCGTCACGATGGCCCGCGGACTGCCGGGCCGGGCCTGCATGACGCGGTGCTCGAACGCCTCGAAGCCGGCCGCCTCGAACATCCGGTCGGCCTCGCGCTCGTCGTAGAACAGCATGATGGCGTCGGCAAGCCGCCGGAAGACCGTCCGGTCGGGGGCGTCCGGCCCGACCACGAGCACCTGCCCGCCCGGCTTCGCGACCCGGCGTAGCTCCCGGAGCGTGGCCTCGGGCTCCGGCCAGTACTCGATGGAGCCCGACGACCACACCACGTCGAAGACGTCGTCGCGGAACGGCAGGCGCTCGGCGTCGCCCCGGTAGAAGGCGACGGGGTCGTGCTTGCCGAGCTTGGCCCACGCCTTCTCGAGCTGGTGGACGCTCTGGTCCAGCCCGTGGACATCGTCGACGTGCTCCAGCAGCCCCTCGGTCCCGAACCCGGTGCCACAGCCCACGTCGAGGACCCGGTCGTCCGGGGCGAGGTCGAGCATCGAGATGGCCTCGGCCCGCATCTGCTCGTTCCAGACGAGCGGATTCACCCGGTCGTAGACCGTCGAGAGGAAGCGGTAGAACAGGCGCGCGCGCCCCTTGTCCTCGAGGAGTCCCATCGGGAGGGGGTTCGAAGCGGCCTCCTAAAACGCTGCTGTTGTGGGTCGGAGGGTGTTGACGGTAGCTCCGACATGGGCGTGAAACCACCGTCGGGTGGGACTGAAAGGGGCGACGCGCTCGGCGACGGCGGCCGATGTAAGCACCGCAGTGAGCGAAGCGAACGAGGAGCGCAGCGAGGCCCCCGAGCCGAGC
>CAZPIG010000283.1:0-3623 GCA_964586205.1 uncultured Halobacteriales archaeon
TCGCTTCGCTCGGGGCTGCGGTGCTTGTTCCGGAAGACGGGCCTGCTCGCTCCCTCCGGTCGCTGCGCGGGCTGCGTCTTCCGTCGCTCGCCTCACTTCGTTCGGCTCGCCGTCGCCGGGCTTCGTCCAGCGACCGGCCCCTTTCAGTCCCGCCCGACGGTGGTTTCACGCCCATGTCGGAGCTAACGTTGTCACCCCCGAGTGGTAGCGGGTGCCGAGTGTAGCGGAGCTTCATGCGCCTCCAGCCCCACAGTCTCCCCAACGATGACCGCGCGGAGCGACGCCGCTGACAGCGCCGCCGCGTCGCCCCTCGCCCGTCATCCAGTGGCCACCTTCTTCGTCCTCACGCTGGCGCTCTCGTGGGCGCTGTGGGTCCCGATGGCCGCCGGCCTCGTCGACGGCCCCACCGTCCCGCTCATAGTCGTCGGCGGCTTCGGCCCGATGGCCGCCGCAGCCATCGTGACGGTCCTGACCGGCGGGAGCCTGCAGGCGTGGCTCGCGCCGGTCCTGCGGTGGCGGGTCCGGCCGCGGTGGTACCTGGTCGCGCTGGGCTACCCCGTCGCCTCGCGGGCCGTCGAGACGGCCGGCTACGTGCTCTCCGGGGGGACGCTCTCGTTCTCGCGGTACCCGCTCCGAGTGGCCACCTACCTCGTCAACCTCCCCTTCGTCGCGCTGCTCGGCGGCGGTCAGGAGGAGTTCGGCTGGCGGGGGTTCGCGCTCCCGCGCCTGCAGGCGCGGTACTCGGGCCTCGTCGCCAGCCTCGCCATCGGCGTCGTCTGGGCGGCGTGGCACCTCCCGCTGTTCTGGGTTCCCGGCTCCTCGCAGGCCGGCCTCCCGCTCGCGCCCTTCCTCGCCTCCGTGCCCGCCATCTCGGCGGTGTTCACGTGGCTCTACAACTGGACCGGCGGGAGCCTGCTGCTCGCGGTACTCCTCCACGCCAGCCTCAATGCGTCGTCGGCGCTGTACCCCATCGCCCCCGAGGTCATCGAGGGCGGGATTCCGCGGGCGCTGGCCGTCGCGCTGGCGGCGGTGCCGTGGGCCGTCGCGGTCGCCCTCGTCGCGTGGGAGGGGCCGGACCTCGCCGCGAGCGACGCGACCCGCGGCGCACCCACCGCCGACCGGGAGTCCGGCGTCGCGGACGGGTGATGGCGTCGCGGGCGGATGACGGCGTCGCAGACGAATGATGGCGTCGCGGGCGGGTGACAGTCTCCGCTACCGCTGCTCGGGAACGGTCCGGTCCCGGTGCCGTCCTCACTCGCCGGGTTCCTTGCCGCCCTGCTCCTTGATGCGGAGTATCTCCTTGACGTTCCGGTAGACGTGCTCGGGGTCGGTGTCCTCGTCGGGGTCGTAGATGTCGCTGACGCGGTAGACGATGGCCGCCACCTGCCTGCTAGCGGTGTCGTCGCCGCGGACCTCGTCGGCGACGGCGCGCAGGAGGCGGCGCTTCTCGTCCTCCGAGAAGTCCCCCGAGGAGCGCTCCTCGCTCATACCTCAGGACTGCCGGCGGCGGGTGATAACTCCGACGTTGTTGGCCACGTTCTCCGTCATCACGCGGAAGGCGTCCGCGGTCTCGCCGTCGCCGAGCACGGCGGGCGCGTCGCCCGTGCGGACGACGGGGTCCAGCGGCAGCGCGCCGAGGAAGGGCATGTCCGTCTGCTCGGCGAACGCCCGGCCGCCGCCCGCGCCGAAGATGTCGTGCTCGCCGCCGCAGTCGGGACACCGGAAGGTGGACATGTTCTCGACGATGCCGAGCACGGGCGTGTCGTGCTCGCCGAACATCTCCAGGCCCTTCCGGGCGTCGTCCAGCGCGACGGCCTGGGGCGTCGTGACGACGACCGCGCCGGTGACGGGCACGGTCTGGAGGAGGGTTAGCTGCGTGTCGCCGGTGCCCGGCGGGAGGTCCACGACCATGTAGTCGAGCGCGCCCCACTCGACGTCCTCGAACAGTTGGGTCAGCGCCTTGTGGACCATCGGGCCGCGCCAGATGACGGGGTCGTCCTCGCCGACGAGGTAGCCCATGCTCATCAGCTTCGCGCCGTGGGCCTCCGGCGGGACGAGCGTCTCCTCCGCGGTCGCCTGGGGCGGGTCGCGCGCGTCGAGCATCTGCGGGACGTTCGGCCCGTAGACGTCGGCGTCGAACAGCCCCACGCGGGCACCCAACTCGGCCAGCCCGACGGCGAGGTTGACGGCGACCGTGGTCTTGCCGACGCCACCCTTGCCGCTCGCCACGGCGACGACGTTCTTCACGTCCGGGAGGACTTCAGCCTCGGACTGGCGGTCCACCTCGGCGGAGAGGTCGGCCGCGAGGTCGTGCTCGGAGAGCACCTCGCGGACGCGGTCCGCTATCCGCGTCTCGTGCGGCGAGTACGGCGCGCCGAGCGCGAGCGAGATGCGGACGACGGGGTCGCCGGTCTCGTCGTCGACCTCGTCGGTGACGGTGACGTCGTTGACGAGGCCCAGCGAGACGACGTCGTCGCCCAGGTCCGGGTCGGAGACGCCGCGGAGGAGGTCCAGCACGTCGTCTTCGTTCATCGACCGGGGGTAGGGGTCGAGGCGTGGTTAAGGGTTGTGAAGGGGCCGGGCAACGACCGCGATAATGATTCGACAGACGACACGAATGGAACCACCGACGACACCGCGACCCAACTCGCGAAACCAGAATCGATTACATCGCTCCCGCCGCCACCAGCGAACTTAAGGAGCGGTGGCCAGAACCGTATCGAACACCGGAGACGACCGGGTGTCGACGCGCGACCACCGCGGACTACCACCACACGAACGAATGCTCGAAGACGACTTCGGCCGCGCGGTTTCGGGCGTGCGGGTTTCGCTGACCGACCGCTGCAACTTCGACTGCGTCTACTGCCACAACGAGGGCCTCGGGGACACCCGCGGCCCGATGGACCCCCGCGAGAACGAGATGACCGCCGACGACGTGGTCCGATTCCTCGAGGTCGCCCGGGAGTTCGACGTGGACTCGGTGAAGTTCACGGGCGGCGAACCGATGCTGCGCGACGACCTAGAGGAGATACTTCGCCGGACGCCCGAGGAGATGGAGATGTCGATGACGACCAACGGGACCTTCCTGCCGGGCCGCGCCGAGGACCTCGTCGACGCCGGCTTGGAGCGCGTCAACGTCTCCCAGGACGCGCTGGACCGGGAGGCGTTCGCGGAGGTGACGAAGAGCGGGGCCTACGACCGCGTCTTGGAGGGCGTCGAGGCCGCGCTGGACGCGGGGCTCGCGCCGGTGAAGCTGAACATGGTCGTCTTCGAGCACACCGCCGGCTACGTCCCGGAGATGGTCGAGCACGTGGGCGAGCGCGACGGCCTGCAGCTCCAGCTCATCGAGTACATGCCCGAGCTAACGGGGCGGCCCGAGTGGGCCGTGGACATCGACCGCGTCCACGACTGGCTCGAGGAGCAGGCCGACCGCATCGAGCGCCGCGAGATGCACGACCGGCGGCGCTACTGGGTCGACGGCGGCATGGTCGAGATAGTGGACCCGGTCGAGAACCCCGGCTTCTGCGCGAACTGCGGCCGGGTCCGGGTGACCCACGAGGGCTACCTGAAGGGCTGTCTGAACCGCAACGACGACCTGCGGTCGATGGGCGAGATGACGAAGG
>CAZPIG010000284.1:0-3618 GCA_964586205.1 uncultured Halobacteriales archaeon
CGACGTCGCCGTCCTCGCAGGCCGCCGCGAGCGCGCTCGCGCCGCAGTGCGGGCAGGGCTCGCCGAGCGCCACCGGGTCGAAGGAGGGCCGGGCGGTGAAGTCCCCGGCCGCGAGCGCGCGGGCCAGTCGCCGCCCGGCGGCGGTCAGCCGGTAGCCCTCGCCGCGGCGGTCGTCGCTGTCGTCATCGTCGTCGAGTGCCTCCACGCTTTCTCCGCCCGTCGTCCCCTCACCGACCGCGCGGACGAAGTGGCCGTCTAGCTGGCGGAGGTGGTAGGCGAAGCCAGCCGTCGTATCGGCGTCGGTCGCCTCGAACAGGTCCGTGAAGGTGGGCGCGGGCTCGCCGTCGCGCTCGGCGCGGCGCAGCCGCCGGAGCACGGCGAGGCGGACCTCGTTTCCCGCCGCCGCGAGCGCCTCGGCGTCGCTCGGGGCGTCCTCGCTCGGCGCGGGGTCCTCGACGGATACGGCGGCGTCGTCGGGGGCGGGTAGCTCGTCGCTCGACGCCGGCGCGCCCTCGATGGTCGGGAGGTCCGGACCGTCGCCGCTCGTCTCCATGGGAAGGTCGCGGTGTCGGGGCGATAAAAGTCGTTCGGGGGCTACCCGCTGGGTGCGAGGCGATTGCCGAGAGATGGCCGGTGGTAGATTTCAAATACCAGGCCGGAACCATTCCCTTGCGTGACCCCGCGTAGTATGGACCATCTTGCACGAGTGGCTCTCCGGCGAGAAGACGCTCCCGGAAGCGACCCGGGATTGGTTGACGAACAGGACACGGGTCGAGTTGAGCTTGATGCTGCTGGTTCTTCTCGTCCAATCGTACGTAATCGCACTCATCCGTCGGGCATTGTTCGCTATGTTCCGGGGGGTTTCTGGGTACTTGCAGACGACGTCACCACGGGTCGGTGTCGATGTCATCGTCCCGATGGTCTTGTCCCTACAACTGCTCTATCTGATGCTGAAGGTACGAAAGATTGCGGCGGCCGTCACTGGACCGTCTACCGAGGAGCGAGCGGACTCCCGAAACGTGATTATGGAGGAGGACAAAAGGCCGAACAATGAGCCGACCACCGAACAGGAGCACCCCGATGACCCCGTTTGAATGGCTCGTCGACGGTGCCGAGAACGGTTCGTTGGTCCGGACGAAAGCCGTTGAGGCCCTCCAGATTCTGCTCGACTGGGCTCTCTCTGCGACGGTCGCTTTCTTCGTCCTCGGAGTCGGATTCGTGGGCTTCGACCTGGTAGGTGTCGAACTATCACCGGAATTGACAGCGGCCTTGTGGGTGCTACTCACATGGATCCTGTTCGCGCCGTTCCGGGGATTCGGCCGGTCGGTGCTCTACTGGCTGGGCGGCCGGAAAACTCCACCTCGCAGGCTTCCCGAGCGGTCCCCGGAGTCCGGCGACTGACGGTCGCCGAATCGAAGGCCGCGGTCCGTCCACGCTCCGAAGAAGCAGGAGCAAAAAGCGTTCGAACTACTCCACGTACCGGTACTGCCGCTCGTTCATCCGGCCCCAGCCGTCGAAGACGAACTCGCCGTCGGGGGTGGTGAACGGCTCTATGTCGGACTCCTTGTCGTGGTTGTGGGCGTCGTGGACGTCCTCGTACTCCTCGAAGGTCAGGCCGTAGCGCTCGTCTAGCTGCTCGTCGACGTTCAGGGCGGCGACCTCGTCGCGCCAGCCGTCCATCACGGTCTCGGCGTGGATCTCGGCCTGCGCGCCGCTGCCGTACGAGCCGACGCCGAGCTTCGCGCCCGCGAGGTCCACGTCGCGCCGGTAGGCGTCCCGGAGCGCGGCCGCGCGCGCCACGTGGACCGACCCCGTGTACCAGTTGCCGACGTGCCGGGAGATGGCGAGCGTCGGCTCGACGACGCTGGCGTACCACTCCTGGTAGGCGTCAGTGCTCTTCAGGCCGTCCATGTACTCCCGGAGGGCCTCCTCGTAGGCCTCGCGGTCGTCGAACGCAGCCGCGCGGGGCTGGCGGCCGATCTCCTCGGCGAGGTCGTCCTCCATGGGGGTGTCGCGGATGGTGTGGCGGTACGCCAGCACCGCCGCCTTGCGGACCATGCCGGGGTAGGGCGTGTGGAAGGGGACGTACGCGAAGTCGTCCGGATGCGTGTCTCCGGCGACGCTCTCGAAGTCCTCTAGGGCCTCGCGCATCCGGGCGAGGTAGACCTGGACGCTCCGCTTGCCGTCCACGCTGGGGAACTGCTGGTTCGGCTTCAGGAAGTCGGTCTCGTCGGCGCTGCCGAACCCCTGGTGGGTGCTGAGCGCGACGAGGTCCGGGTCCTCGGAGAGGAGCATCGCCACCGCGCCAGCGCCCTGGGTCGCCTCGCCGGAGTCGCCGCGCTCGTACAGCGCGGTGTCGGTCGCGATGACCAGCGCCGACCGGCCGCGGTTGCGGCCCGCGCGGATCCAATTGTACGCGTCGTCGAGGCTCTGGGTCCCGGAGATGCACGCGAACTTCCGCTCGCCCTTGTTGGCGTGGTGGAAGTCGCCATCGTACACCTGCTCCAGACAGCCCGCGACGTACGTCGAAACGGGCTTGGAGTTGTCGAACGCGCTCTCGGTCGCCACGTCGATGCGGCCGACGTCCGCCGGCGCGAGGCCCTTGCGCTCCATCAGCCGGTGGGCCGCGTTGGCGGCCATGGTGACGATGTCCTCGTAGACGTCCGGGAAGGAACTGGCCTCCAGTCCGAGCCCCTTCGTGTACTTCTCGGGGTCCTCGCCGTGGACCGGCGCGAACGTCCCCGGCAGGTCGAGCTCGAGCTTCCCCGTCCAGACCTCGATGGCGTCGATGCCCACCCGTGTCATTTGATGGCCCCCTTCTCGAAGCTGGTATAAGGATTTGTTGAATCCGAGTTCGTCGCGCGTCGAACCCCGCCGGGTCGGGGCGCGCTGTCCCCTCCGGTCGCCCGGGGCCCGGATCTGTTCGCCCGGGGACCGTACCCGTTCTCCGGTGTAGTCGGCGTCAGTCCTCGGCCTCCTCTTCCTCGACGACCTCGGGGTCGCTGAGGGCGCTCTGGAGGCTGTCGAGGCCGTTGACCCACTCGGTGACGAGGCCGTGGTCGAGGTCCTCGGCGACGGCCATGTCGAGGTCGTCGCCCTCGACGATGCGGGTGCCGGCGCGCGCGACGTACTCGAGGGCGGCGTCGACGTCGTCCTCGGCCTCGGCGTCGGCGGCCGCGCGGACGTACTCCTCGACGGCGGCCTCCTCGGCGGGGCCCTCGGCGACGTACACCTCCGCGGAGAGGAAGACGGCCACCAGGCTGGTCTGGACGCCGTCGACGAGCATCGTGGTCTCCTCGTCCTCGAACTCCACCTCCGAGAGGACCACGTCGCGGATGTCCGCTAGCTCCTCGACGGCCTCCTCGGGGGAGAGTCGGCCGTCCTCCATGGCGGTGAGTATCTTGGCGACGGCGATGGCCGCGTCGTCCTGGAGATTCAGCAGGAGCCGGGCCGAGTCCTCGCTTTCGGGGTCCAAGTCCTCGCCTCGGATGCGGTCAAGCCAGTTCTGCCAACGTTCCTCGGAGTAGAACTCCCCCGGTGGCTCGCTCATATCCTTGTGGTTCGTGGCCGGCTTCAAAGGCCTTTCCTATCCCCGTGCGGTGGGTGTTCGGGTCGTCG
>CAZPIG010000285.1:0-3614 GCA_964586205.1 uncultured Halobacteriales archaeon
GGCTGTCCGAGCGGCGGTGGCGGGACGCCGACCATCCGCTACGCCGGCATCTCGGGCGCGGAACTGAACGACCTGATGGCGATGTTCCAGCAGTCGACGCACATGCAGGAGGAGGTCCTGACGCGGCGCGGCGAGGACTACGAGTTCGAGTTCGTCGACGTCCAGAGCACGCCCGTGGTGGTGAACACCCTCGGAGCCGGCGACGCCGACGCCGGCCTGCTGGCGTACTCGTCGCTGGCGAACGCCATCGCCGGCGGCGCTATCGAACCGGGGGCGAGCGTCGTCGCGCCGCTGACCTACGACGGCCCGAAGTACGCGGACACCTACTGCTCGCAGGCGGGGTCGGCCATCACCTCGCCGGCGGACGTCGAGGGGTCGTCACTGGCGGTCAACGGCGTCGGCAGCGCCATCGACATCGCCGCGCGGGTGGTCCTCACCAACGCGGGCGTCAGTCCGGACGACGTGGACTTCCGCGAGCTATCGTTCGGGGCCATCCCCTCGGCGCTGAGCGAGGGGACGGTAGACGCCGGGACGTTCATCCAGCCGTTCTTCCAGATGAACGCCGGCGACGTCCAGCCCGTCTTCGAGACGACGGACGCGTTCGGCTCCTTCCTGAAGATATTCATCGCGGCCAGAGACGACTTCCTTGACGACGACGGGGCCGCGATGGAGGCGTGGCTGGCCGACTTCTGGGACGGGATGAACTGGTGGACCGACGACGGAAACGCCGAGACCCGCCTCGACATCGCCGAGGAGGTCGTCGGCCTCCCGCGCGGGGTCCTCGAGCAACTGGTCCAGACCGACGACGGGTACTACCACGGCGAGGACGGGCTCGGCATCGACCCGCAGTGGATACAGCAGCCGGTCGACGGGATGGCAGAGGTCGGCTACTTGGAGGAGAGCCTGACGATGGCGAACTACGTCGACACGTCCTACCTCCCGGACGAGGCCAACAGCCGTCCCGACCTGTAGGACCGATGCCGGAGATAGCGTTCGCGGACGTCACCCACGTCTACGGCTCCGGCGAGGAGGGCGTCACCGCGCTCGCGGACTTCTCGCTGTCGGTCGCCGACGGGGAGTTCGTCACCGTCATCGGGCCGAGCGGCTGCGGCAAGAGCACGCTGCTGTACGTCGCCGGCGGCTTCATCGAGCCCACCGAGGGCGCGGTCACCGTCGACGGCAGCCCGGTGACCGGCCCGGGGACCGACCGCGGCATCATCTTCCAGGAGTACGCGCTGTTCCCGTGGAAGACGGTCCTCGAGAACGTCGCGTTCGGCATCGAGCACGCCGGCGGCGACGGCGCGGACGTCGAGGCGACGGCGCGGGAGTACATCGACCAGGTCGGCCTGGAGGGCTTCGAGGACCGCTACCCCAAGGAGCTGTCGGGCGGGATGAAGCAGCGGGTCGCGCTCGCGCGGACCGTCGCGTACGACCCCGGCGTCCTCCTGATGGACGAGCCCCTGGGTGCGCTCGACGCCCAGACCCGCGAGGTGCTCCAGGACGACCTCGTCGAGGTCCACCGCCGGACTGACAAGACGATACTCTTCGTGACCCACAGCATCGAGGAGGCCGTCTACCTCTCGGACCGCGTCGTCGTGATGACGGCCCACCCGGGGACGAACAAGACCGAGCTATCGGTCGACGTCGACCGGAGCCTGCCCCGGGACGACGTCGTCGCGACCGAGGCGTTCCTGGAGGCCGCGCGGCGGGCCCGCCGCGAGGTTCGCGAGGAGATGGTCCTGGAGTAGTCTGCGGGAGACTGGCTTCGAATCTTCGAGTAGCCCCGGTCCGTTCCGACCGTCTTCACTCCGTCCAGTCGAGCAGCCGCCCCCGCGCCGCCCGGAGCAGTCGGTCGGCCGCGAGCCCCAGAACGGCCACCGTGACGATGGCGACGAAGGCGTCGGGCGTCCGGATGAAGCGGATGGACCGCACGAGTAGCTCGCCGAGGCCGCCGCCGGACGTGACCATCTCCGCGACGACCACGACCACGAACGAAAGGAACATCGCTATCTGGACGCCGTTGAACACCTCCGGCAGCGACGCGGGCAGGACCACGAGCCGGGCCGTCCGGACCCGCGAGAGCCCCATCGACCGCGCCGACCAGACCAGCTCCCGGTCGACCGACCGCGTGCCCTCGTAGGTGGCGATGGCGACCGGGAAGAACGCCGACGTCGCCGCGAGCAGGACCGCCGGGAGGGTCCCGAAGCCGAACCACAGGACGTAGACGGGGACCAGCGTCACCTTCGGGATGGGGAAGCCGACCGAGACGATGGGGTCGACGAACCACTCGACCGCGCGGAACTGCGACATGGCGAGGCCGGTCGTCACGCCGGTGGCCACGGCGAGCGAGAAAGCCAGCACCGCCCGGCCGACGGTGAGCCACGCGGCTTCGACCAGCTGCCCGTCGCGGGCGAGCTCGAGGGCCGCGACCGCCACGTCGTAGGTGTGTGGGAGCGCCTGCTCCGGTATCCCCCCGGACTGGGCGACCAGCTCCCACGCGACGAGCACCGCGAGGAGGGGCTTGGCGAACGTCCACGCGGACCCCAGCGCGTCCTCGACGGCTCCGGGAAGGGTGGTGGACGCGTGCGCACCGTCGCTGTTGCTCACAGCCCACCGACCTCCTGGTCGCTCCAGGCCAGCAGCCGCCGCGAGACGGCGAGGTACAGCCGGTCGAGCCCCGCGACCACCACGGCGATCCAGAACACCACCGCGAACACCTTCTCGTACTGGCCGTACTGGCCGAACCGGACGACCGGCACCCCGAGCCCGCTGGTGGCGAGTATCATCTCCGAGGAGATGACGATGATGAACGAGAAGATGAGCCCGATGCGGACCCCGGTCGCTATCGTCGGCAGGGCCGCCGGGAGGACGACCTCGAAGGTCTCCTCGGTCCGGGAGAGCCCCATCGACCGCGCCGCCCACCGGAACTCCCGGCGGACCCCGTCGGCCCCGTTGTACGCGCTCATCAGCACCGGCAGGACGGAGCCGATGACGGCCAGCGCGATGCGGGAGGTGTGGCCGATGCCGAGCCAGAAGATGACCAGCGGGATGAGCGGCGACTTCGGCACCGGGTAGGTGAGGCTGACCACGGGGTCGACGTTCCGGCGGACCCGCTCGCTGCGCTCCATCGCCAGCCCGAGCGGGACCGCGAGACCAGTGGCGATGGCGATGCCGGCGAGGCCGCGGAACAGCGTGTGCAGCAGGTCCTCGCGGAACCCCGGGTCCGCGGCGAGCGCGACGACCTCCGGGACGGTCGCCGAGAACGGCGGCAGTATCTCCGCCGGGACGAGCAGCCCGGACGCGACCTCCCAGCCGGCGAGGACGACGGCGACCGGGACGACGCTCACGAGCCACCGGGTGCCGGCGTGGCGGCGGGCGACCGTTCGGAGCGAGGACGCCACTGCCATCGACTGCTTGCGCTATGCGGAGACGCCGGCATAACCTTTTGTCTCCCGGAGTCGGGGCACTGTTAACTTAGGCAACCGAGACGGACCACCGCGCAACGGCCGATTCCGCTTTCCTCAGTGGGGCGGGACATCGAAAGGGGCGGCCCGCTCGACGAAGGCGGCCGACGTAAGCAGAGCGAGGTCCGACGGACCTCGCAGGCCGTGCGG
>CAZPIG010000286.1:0-3606 GCA_964586205.1 uncultured Halobacteriales archaeon
TCACTCCCCCGTCGCCCGCCCGTGTCGCGTCACGCACTTCTCCAGCCCGACCAGCTCCACGGGGTCGGAGTTGTCCGGCGAGTAGACGACCATCTGGCCCTGCTCCATGTAGGGCACCTTGCTCTCCAGGGCCGTGGGGATGTTCACGCTGGAGATGGCGTCCTCGTCGCCCAGATTCAGCACGACCGTGGTGTTGACCTGCTTGAACACCGGGTCCGCCACGTCCTGAGGGTCCTGGGTCACGAGGAACAGGCCCAGCCGCTCCTTGCGGCCCTGCTTGGCGGCCTCCGTGAACTTCCCGACGACCTTCCGGCCCTGCACGCTGTCGGCGTCGGCGAGGAAGTTGTGGGCCTCGTCCATCCCGAGGACGATGGGGGTCTCCTTGATGCGGCCGTACGTCGGACTGTTGCTGAGCTTCTCGTCCACCAGCAGGCTCGCCACGGCGAGGACGATGGTCTCGGTCGCGCGGCTGCTGTTGACGTGGTAGGTGGGGACGGCCGTTAACTGGCCCGGCCGTACGAAGGTCTTTATCTGGTCGGTGATGGGCTCGGCGGGGCCGTCGAACACCTCCCCGAAGGGGCCGCCGCGGACCCGCCGGCGGACCGCGTCGAACGTGGCTTCGTGGACGCGGCCGCTCTCGTCTAGCTGCTCGCGCAGTCCCTGGTCGGAGAGGAAGGAGACAAACTGGTCGTAGGTACCGTCGTCGCCGTAGTCCCGGAAGAAGCGGTCGAGCAGGTGGCCCAGCGCGTTGTACTGGTTGTCGTTCAGGCTCGCGCCCGCGACCAGCCACCGGCGGTTCCGGACCATCGAGAACGGGATGGAGAACGCCCGCTGCTCGGCGCGGTGGTGGTCGGCGGCGTAGCTGGCTCCCTCGACCGCCGGGACGAACGCGATGGCGTCCTCGACGCCGCCGTGGGCGACGCCCTCGCGCTCCCAGCGCCGGCGGTCCGCGTCGGTGACCGCCTCGTTGTCGTCGTGCATCTGGGCGTACTCGTCCTGGGGGTCGAACTGGACGACGGCGGGCCGGACCTCGCGGCCGTCGTCCATCTCGTAGGCGCGCTCGTCGGCGAGGTACTGCCGGAGGACGTTCTTCGCGGCGTGGGTCTTGCCCGACCCCGTTCCGCCCGCGACGAGCGTGTGCCGGAAGACGAGCGGGTCGCCGGCCTCGTAGTCGTCTGCGAGGCGGTAGTCGATGGTCGGCGGCTCCGCCGCCGTCCTGACCTTCTCGCCCCCCACGGCGAGGTGGCCCACGAACACCCCGTCGTCGGGTATCTTCAGCCCCGTCTTTATCTCGCCCGTGTCGGTCGCCCGGCGGACGGTCGTCTCGGGCTTGGGCACGCGGTCGGCCATGCGGCGGCGTAGCTCGCCGTCCTCCTCGTAGAGGACGGCCACGGGCTCGAGGGCGGCGATGAACTTGTAGTCCGCCTCGTCGATGCCGTCGCGGGTCATCGCCCGCCGCGCGTGAATCTCGGTGGCGTCGTCGGTGCGGTACTCCTGGGCGTACTGGAGGGCCGTGATGCGGCAGAACAGGCGCTCGCCGTCGGGGTAGGGGACGAGGAGGTACGTCCCGACGCGGACCGACGAGCGATTGGCGGCGGTCACGTACGCCCGGAGCCGGGTGTCCTCGTCGTACTCGCCGACGGCGAGGCCCTCGGAGACGGCGACGGTGCCGAGGCCGCGCTGGCCGGCGGGCGGGTCGGTCTCGACGGGGTCGAAGGCGTCGTCGGCCGTCGTTCCCGTGGTCCTCGTGTCGCCGCTCGCGGAGTCGTCTCGGCCGTCGGCGTCGCTTCCCGTTTCGCCGGTCGTCGCCTCGGCTCCGCTGCCCTCCTCGCCCGGCCCGTCGCCGCCCCCCTCGTCGGCCTCGTAGTCCGAGAAGTCCTCTAAGTCGCTCATGGGACAGGGGACGACCCCCCGGCCGAAAGTCGTTTCCCCCTTGGTTGCGGATACTGGTCGGATTGCTCACTATCGTGTCTGTCTAGTCGTCGTCTTCGTTTCGTCGTGCCCTGAATGGATGTTGGGACGGCGTTCGACAGATACCTTGGCGCTCGGAAGCCCCGGCCCGCTCGACCGACCGCGACGCTCGCGGCTACGCCGCTCGCGCGCATTGTGGCGCTCACTCCGTTCGCGCCACGCGCTCGCTGCGCTCCTCGCCTCGCTCCGCTCGCCTGCGGTGTCGTGCGGCGCGGCCGAGCCCGCGCCGCACGGGCAGCGGGACGCCTGAGGCGTCCCGCCCGGCTTACGTCGTCGGGGTCGGGTCGAGCGCGCCGCCCCTTCCGGAGCCCCGCCCATGGCGGCTGGTCAGTCGGCAACAGCGTGCCGGTCGGTCAGCTTATCTGAGCATATCCTCACTCCTCCCCGCCGAACACGGCCGCGAACGTCGTCACCTCGATACCTCGCTCGTCGGCCATCTCGACCACCCGCGCGACCCGCTCGGGCGGCAGCGTGTCCCAGGCGCCGTGGCCGGCGAGGACGCCGAGGGCGTCCAGCTCCACGACTGCGTCGAGGTACGCCGCTATTTCGACGGGAGTCAGGTGGTCGGTCTCGACGTAATACCGCCGGAGATTCGTCGGCGGGGTGCCGGGCGGATTCGGCAGCGAGCGGGTGGCGGCGTTCGCGAGAACGTCGTAGTGCTCCTCGACGGCGGCCCACGCTCGCGGGTCCGCGGCGTCGTACGGCAGGACGAACGTTCGGGGGTCGAAGCCGATGGCTTCGAGGTCGGAGCGCGCGCCCGCGACCTCGTCCTCGACGGTGGACTCGGCGGGTCGGACGACGGTTTCGGCGGTGTCGTAGTCGTTTTGAAGTGGTGCGGCGAGTTCGAGACTCGGTGGTTCGTTTCCGTCCTCGCTGCCCGCTTCGACGCCGGTCACTTCTCGCACTTCGCTGTCGTCGCCGTCGGTCACCTCGTAGCGGTCGCCGACGAGGACGCCGCCCGGTTCGTCGGGGAAGACGTGGCCTGCCGCGACGCGGACCCGTCGGTCGCCGGCCGCGGCGTCGGCGGCGAGGCGGTGCGCCTGGAGGTACCGGTGTTCGCGCCCGTGGGCGGCTATCTCGCAGCCCGCCCCGGCGAGGTCGGCTAGCTGGTCGGCGTCGAGGTGGCCGTCGTCGCCGATCCGTGCGGTGGGGACAGCGAAGCAGGCCGGGACACCCGCCTCGCGGAGGACGGGCCACGTCTCCTCGTAGTCCTCCGTGACGGCGTCGTCGAAGACGAGGACCAGGCGGGGGTCGGGCATGGGATTGGTGTGGGTGGGGTGGTGGGCGGGAAAAGGGTTGGTGGTGTAGGTGCGTTGTCTTTAGAAAGCTGATCAATCGCCGAGCTGTTGCCGACCGATCAACGCCACGGGTGGGACTTCGGAAGGGGCGGTGCTCTCGGCTCGAGGGACTCGTTGCGCTCCTCACCCCTCGCTTCGCTCGGGGCTGCGGTGCTTACGTCGTCCGTCTTCGCCGAGAGCACCGGGGCTTCCGGGTGCCAAGCTGCAGTGCGGTCGCTTCTCGACATCGTGGTCTCCTTTCCATCCCCGCTGCCCTTATCCGCACGCCCTACCAACCACCGGCCATGCTACAGATACGCGGCGAGGCCGGTGGCACCACGCTCACCGGCACTCTCTT
>CAZPIG010000287.1:0-1848 GCA_964586205.1 uncultured Halobacteriales archaeon
GATCGCTTCCTTCGCAAGGAAGAGGCCCCGGGTTCAAATCCCGGCGAGTCCACTGATTTTGCGCCGAGCAATCCGCGAGGCGCAAATCCGTAACGCGAGCCGGGATTTGAATGAGGCGAGTCGCACGCCCGGGAAGTGAGCGGAACGGAGCGAAGCGGAGTGGAGCGAGCGACCCGGAACGTCTCGACGTAGTTCAAATCCCGGCGAGTCCACTTCCTTCGCTCGCTCCGCTCGCTCAGTCGTGGACTCGCCGACCTTCGCGAACGCTTCGCGTTCGCTCAGTCCCGGCGAGTCCACTGGATTCTCGCGGCGCAATGGGGTGAGCGAAGCGAACCCCCAGCGCCGCGAGAAGGGAGCACGAGCGGGCTTTGAATGAGGCGAGTCGCACGCCTGGAAAGCGAGAGCTCCACCGGCACAAATTTTAATAACGAATATTAGTGATGCAATATTGCATTCCGACCATGAAACGACGCGACCTCATCCGCGCGACCGGTGCAGCAACGGCCCTCGGCGTCACGACCATCTCCACGGCGTCGGCGAGACCGAACTGCGATTACTGCGAACTCTTCGACGCCCACGAGTGCCCGGACGAGTGCGACCACATCGGCTGCGACCCGTGTGAGTACGACATCTGACCGTCGGGAAGACGGGCGGGCGCGGCCTTCGGGCCGCCCCCGACCGCGCTCCGTGCCGAACGGCGACGGGGGACGACAGTTGCGGGCAGGTCCTACACCGGGACGAGTGCGCAACTCTGGCTTCGGACTTCGGCGAATCCATCGGTCAGCCACGCCAATCACGTGCTGGCCCCGTCGTACTCCGCCCTCGCCGACCGCTCCCCCTCGTCGCTCCGTTCCGTCGCGACCACCACCGCCGGATACCCACCCTCGAAGGAGACCACCACGCGGTACACGTCCACGCTCTCGTCGCCGGTGCACGTCTCGCCGGCACCCTGCTGTCGTCCGCTACCGACGACGACCCGGAGCGAGTCGTCGTCACGACTGTACGCGACGGATTCGACTACGGCCTTGTTGCACGTGCTCGACCCCACGGCCAGCGCGCCGACGATGACGACCTCGTTTTGGCCGGGGTCGAACGCGACGCGCGGCGGGTCGGTGAAGTCGGATACCGCGTCGGCGGCGTCGCTGTCCGGTGGTAGAACCGTCATCTCCGTCCCCGCTACCGGACTGTCCGGCCCCAGCACCGACGACGCACAGCCGGCGACTCCCGCCATCAGTTCGGCTCCGCACGCGCGCACGAGGTGACGACGCGAGGGTGGCACGGTCGGGGGTGACGCTCCCTTCGGACAAAAATCCGGAGGCTGACGGGTGGGGGGGGGGAGAACCACCACGACCCCACACCTTCACTCGTACCCGATCTCCGGCGTCAACTCCGCCTCGCTCCGCCGGAACGTCCCCGTCCCCCGCGCTAGCTCGTTCTCGGCGTCGTCGTACGCCACCGCACCCGCGATGAGCTGCTCCGGGTTGTCGTTCAGCACCTCCCCGTCCGCGTGAATCGACCCCTCCGAGACCGGGCGCTCGAAGTAGACGTTGAAGTCCGTCGTCAGCACGAACACGTCCTCGACCAGCGAGTTGGCGGCGAAGAACGCGGCGTCGTCGAGGACCTCGAAGTAGACCGCGCCGTGGACCGCGCCGAGCGGGTGGAACTGCGACTCCGCGACCGGCATCACCAGCTCCGTCTCGCCCGCGCGGACGGTGAGGTCCGGCTCGTAGCGGCGGTTCTTCGGGGCGCGGTCGTACATCCGCTCCAGCTTCCGGAAGTGCTCGTCGGCCATCGGCCGTTCGCTCGACGGGGCGCGGCAAGAGCGTTGTGCAGCGCCGCGTGCGCGGA
>CAZPIG010000287.1:1948-3588 GCA_964586205.1 uncultured Halobacteriales archaeon
GCGCGACGACCGCCGACCAGTCCAGGAGCACGAGGACCACTGGACCTTCGAGGAACACACCACAATATTTGACCCCCGCGGACCACGATACGAAGCGAAGCGACAGCTCACGTCGACCGTCAGTCGCTGTCGCCGTCTCACCACCCCATGACCGACACGCGACGCCGCCGCACGCTGCTCGCCGCCGGACTCGCCCTCCTCGCCGTCGCGGTCGCCGCCGCGCTCGTCCCGCCGCCGCTCGGCGCGCCCGCGGACCCGGGCGACGCGGGGCCGCCGAGCGCCACGCCGCCGACCACCGGCCCGCCCGGCAGCGCCCCGCCGGGGTCGAGCACGACGCCGGGCCCCGCCGGAACGCCCACCGCGGCTCCGGCCGGCGACGGCAGCCTCGCCGTGCTCTGGCTCAGCGACACCGGCCGCGACGTGGGCGGGAACCACCACGTCGCCGTCGGCGGCCGCGTCGACGGCCAGCCGCTCGTGTTCGCGCCAATCAGCGGCGCTCCCGACGCCCGGAGTGGCGACTCCGCTGGCACCGACCCCAGCGACGGTGCTCCCGACGGTAGCGATGACTCGAACCCCGACAGCGGCCGCGAGGACGCCACGACCCCCACCGCCCTCGCCCGCGGCGGCGCGTCGAGCGGGTGCGCGCTCGCCGCGCTGAACGGCTCCAGCGGCGCGGTCCGGTGGACCCGGACCGTCCCGGCGGTCAACTGCACCATCCACTCCGTCGCCGACCCGACGCTGGCCGACGCCGACGGCGACGGCGACCGCGAGGTGCTCGCACCCTCGACGCTGCGGGCCGTCACCGCCTACGACCCGCTGACCGGCGCGGTCGCGTTCCGCCGCTCGCTGTCGTCGTACGGCTACACCCGGCCGCTCGTCGCGGACCTCGCCGGCGACGACCGCCCGGAGATGCTCACCGTGGACGTGAGGGGGACCGCCTTCGCGGTCGCCGCGAACGGCACGACCGTCTGGCGGCGGGACCTCTCGGCGTACGTCTGGGGCCAGCCCCACGTCGGCGACGTGGACGCCGACGGCCGGCCCGAGGTCGCGGTCGGCCTCGCCACGGGGTCGGTGCACCTCCTGCACGCGAACGGCACGACGGCGTGGCAGTCGGCCATCGCCGACGGCAGCGACGTGGTGACGTGGACGGCGACCGGGCAGCTAGACGACGATGCGCCGCTCGAAGTCGTCGCGGCCACCGTCGAGGGTCGCGTGGTCGCGTTCGACGGCGCGAGCGGGGCCGCGACGTGGCAGCGCGACCTCGGCAACTACTCGGCGGTCCACGCGCTCGGCGACGCCGACGGCGACGGCGCGCCCGAGGTGTACGCGACCGCACGGGACGGTCGGCTCCGGGCGCTCTCCGGCGCGACTGGAGAGGTGGAGTGGACGACGCTGCTGACGGCCGCGGACGTCCAGATGACGCCGCCGCCGGTGCTCGGCGACGTGAACGGCGACGGGGAGCGCGAGGTCGTCGCCGCGACCAACGACGGCCGCGTGGTCGTCGTCGCGCCCGGGACGGGCGACGTGCTCGCCAGCCACCGCCGGAACGCGACCGCGTTCACGCACCCGACGCTGGCCGACGTGGCCGGCGACGGCCGGCCCGAAATCCTCGTGATGTACGGCGACGGGCGGGTGGCGGC
>CAZPIG010000288.1:0-3540 GCA_964586205.1 uncultured Halobacteriales archaeon
CCTACGTCGGCGACAACAACGTCGCCGGCGTCGACCCCACGGTGATGGGCATCGGCCCGGTGCCGGCGACGCGTGGCCTCCTCGAGCGGACCGGCCGCTCCATCGACGACTACGACCTCGTGGAGCTGAACGAGGCGTTCGCCAGCCAGACGCTCTACAGCCAGCGCGAGCTCGGCGTTCCGGACGAGAAGTTCAACGTCAACGGCGGCGCGATAGCCATCGGCCACCCACTTGGCGCGAGCGGCGCGCGGCTGCCGGTGACGCTAATTCACGAGATGCTCCGCCGCGACGTCGACCGCGGGCTGGCGACGCTCTGCGTGGGCTTCGGGCAGGGCGCGGCCATCGACTTCTGGCGGGAGTAGAGTCGACGGTCCACGGTTCTCGAACTGAGTTATTCGCGCCACGCACCCCACATTTTCTGGAGATCGGGGAGTTCGCGGTAGTCGTGTTTGCGCTCGAGCACGGCGACGACGTAGAGGACGTCGTTCGTTCGGTCCCAATCGACGATGATTCGGAAGTCGCCGACGCGGAGTTTGTATCCCGGAACGTTCGTGAGCGAATCGAGGTAGTGGCCGGGGAAATCGACGATGTCCTCGACTTTCGATGTGATTCGCTCGCGCGACTCTACCTCGAAGTTCGAGAGGCAATCGATGGCGAACTCGGTGAATCGGACGTCGACGGGCATTTACAGCCCGGGATGGCCGCGGCTTGTGGTTTAAACTCTCCACCGGTCAGGAGTCAAGCGCCGGTCACTCCGACTCGTCGATGCCGAGTTGCCGCTTCGCTTCGGCCAAGCTCACGGTTCGGCCTTCTTCGACGTCTTCCAACCCCCGAGCTACTTTCCGAAGCGCGGCCGGCGTCAGCGTCGGCTCCGTCGCGTCCCGCAGCACGTCCCGGACGAACTCCGACCGGCTCGGGTACCCGCGCTCCTTCCACGCTTTGTCGATGGCCTCCTTGCGCTGCTTCGTCACCTTCACGTCTATCTTGACCATCTCCGGGTCGGCCTCGCTTCCTGTTTCCGTAGCCATCTCACTACAGTGGTACTGTCGTCTCACGCCAAAAACGTTCGCATCGGCTCGGGCGTGGTTCGTTCGGTCCCGACGAGGCCCTCGCTCCCGACCCTACTCCCCGCCCGTACCCACGTACCAGCCGGCCTCGAAGACCACGACGGCGGCGACGAAGAGGCCGATGCCGCCCGCCAGCCCCGCCCCGTCGGGGCCGCCCCCGAGCGCGCCGACCGCGAGGAGGACGGCGGCCGGCAGCACGAACCCCATGAAGGCGACGTACGCCAGTCCCCCCGCACCCTCGCCCCCGAGGAGTGCCGCGAGCTTCCTTGCCGCTCCCTGCCCCGAATCGACGTCGACGGTTGCCATGCCCGGGCCGAGTCGCGTGGGGGCCATAAAGCGGGCCGACGGTTCGGCCCGTTCACGGACCGTTCAAACTGTTCACACGGTCGCGAGGACCGACTCGCGACCCGGGACTCGCCCAGCGTGCGACCAGCACGCGTCACCCGCCGCCGGCGGACTCGACGGCGTCCTCGACGTGGTCCACTGCGGCCGCGGGCCCCTCGACGGCCACGACGCCGGGGACGTCGTGGGTCCCGACGCCGGCGACGGGGCGGTCGTACACGAGCGCGAAGCCGAGTTCCGAGAGCGTACCCGGGCCGCCGTCGACGGCGACCACCCCCTCCCCGTTCAGCACGACGAGGGCGTTGCGGGCGTGGCCCAGTCCGGTCGCGACGGCCGTCTCGACGTGGTCGTTCGCGGCTGCGGGGTCCTCGCCGGGGAGGATGCCGAGGGTGTGGCCGCCCGCTTCGGCCGCGCCCTCGCAGACGCCCGCCATGACGCCGCCGAGGCCGCCGCAGACCACGTCGTGGCCGCGCTCGCCTAGCTCGCGCCCGAGCGCGACGGCCGTCGCGTACTGCTCGTCGGTGACGCTGCCGCCGCCGATGACGCTGACGCGCATGTGCGGGCAGGCGGGGCGCGACGGCTTAGCCCCTGGCGATTCGTGGCGGCTCCGACCCGGAACGAGCCCCCGGCAGCCACTTCGCTCCGTCCCGTGCCGAAAACCCCTTTCGAGACGCCATCTCGCCCCCGTGTATGAAACTAGAATCAGTTACTAACAAGGAATAAGTGAACCACTATCGTTTATCCCCGCGTGACGATGCCGGTGACCCGACGGGCCGCTCTGGCGGGCGCTGTCTCGCTCGGCAGCGCCGTCGCCGGCTGCGTGGGCTCCGGACGACCGACGGTGGACGTGCTCGCCGCGGGCAGCCTCGTCCGCCCCTTCGAGGACGCGGTGAGCCCGGCGTTCGAGTCCGCCACCGGCCACACCGTCAGCGGCGAGTACCACGGCTCGGCGGCGCTGCTGCGGCTGGTCGCGGCCGGCCACCGGACGCCGGACGTCGTCGTCAGCGCGGACGCGCGCCTGCTCCGGGACCACATCCGACCCGAGTTCGCGGCGTGGGACGTGACGTTCGCCTCCAACGCCCTCTGCGTGGCCTACGCGCCGGACTCGGAGGCGGGCCGGCGGCTGGCGGCCGGCGAGCCGTGGTACGAGGTCCTCGGGTCGGTCCCGGCGACCCGGACCGACCCGGCGCTGGACCCGCTGGGCTACCGGACGGTCCAGCTGTTCCAGCTCGCCGAGTCGCACTACGGCGTCGACGGGCTGGCCGCCACCCTCCGGGAGCACGTCCGGGTCGCCGCGCAGGAGGCCCACCTGCTCGCGGGCGTCGAGCGCGGCCGCTACGAGGCTGCGGTCTGCTACGAGAACATGGCCGCCGGCCGGGACCTGCCGTCCGTGGACCTCCCGCGCGCGCTGGACTTCTCGGACCCGGCCCGCGCCGACCGGTACGCCCGGGCGTCGTACGACCCCGCGGACGGCCCGCCGATTCCCGGCCGGCCCGTGGCGTACGCCGCGACCGTGCCGACAGCGGCGGACCACTCCGCTGCCGGTCGGCGGTTCGTGAATTTCCTCAGCGAGCGGGCCGACCTGCTCCGGGAGTGGGGGCTGTCCGTTCCATCGCGGCTCCCGGCCGGCCACGGGGCGGTGCCGGACGGGGTGCTGCCGTGACCGGGCCCCGCGGCCGATTCGGCGGTCGAACGGCTGCGAGGTCGTCCGAACTGGCCCCGGTCGGTCACCACGTCTCGACCCGGCCGTCCCGCACGTCCACCGCGCAGCCCTCGCAGTCGGGGTGGTCGGCCTCGAAGCACTCCGGGCGGCCCTCGTCGTCGAGGTTCACGGAGCGGCGCTCGGCGTGCCGGCGGCAGACGATGCGGGCCCGGCCCAGCGAGTCGCGGGGGAGGGCGGATTCGGTGCGCGCCCGGTGGTAGGCCTGCCGCGCCTCGGCGTAGGTGCGGCCCGCCGCCCGGGCGCGGTTCTTGAGGAAGCGCGCGAGTCGCCCGTCCTCTGGCATCGTCGGAGGCTAGGACGGCGGGTAGTTATGGGTTTGGTGGTACGGCGGCAGAAGAGGTGTCGAGATAAGCGATGGCCAGCGCGTCAAATCACCGTCGGGTGGGAGTCTCGCGAACGCAGTGAGCG
>CAZPIG010000289.1:0-3536 GCA_964586205.1 uncultured Halobacteriales archaeon
CGGTATGGAGCGCGTTGACGTGGCCATCGTCGGCGGGGGACCGGCCGGCGCGTCGGCGGCCCGGGCCGTCGCCGAGGGCGGGGCCGACGCCGTCCTCGTCGAGCAGGGGGTCCCGCGGGCCGACCGCGAGGGCCCCGGCCCCGACTCGACGGACGCCGCCGGCTTCCTCGACTACTGGGTCGACGTCGCCGGACTGGACTACGAGGCCGTCCCGGACGACGTCATCCTGCAGGACCTCGACCGCGCGGTGTTCGTCGGGCCGAACGAGCGCGTCGAACTCCCGCGGACGGGCATGGACGGCTCCTACCCGCACTTCGGCTTCACCTTCCACCGCGCGCGCATGGACGACTGGCTCCGCGAGCGCGCCGAGGACGCGGGCGCGGACTACCGCGTCGGGACGGGGGTCGCGAGCCTCCACAGCGAGCGCGAGGCCGGCGGCGACTACAGCCACGTCCTGACCCTGAAGGACGACTCGCAGATAGCGGCGGATCGCGTGGTGCTCGCCGACGGCCCCCAGCGGCGCATCACGCTCGGCGTCCTCGACCGCTTTCTCCCCGACGACCGCAGCGCGTCGGACGTGCTCGGCCCCGACCGCGCCAACCACATCGCCTACCAGGAGTACCGGGAGTTCCCCGAGGCGGCCTTCGACCCCTCGTCCATCGTCTTCTGGTGGGGCCTGATGCCCGGCGAGACGGCGTACCCGTGGGTGTTCCCGAACGACGGCACCGTCGCCCGCGTCGGGCTGACGATGCCCATCGACCTCGACCTCGGGTCGGTGGCGAATCGGGAGGCGTACGCGCTGCTCCGGCCGGACGACGAGCGGGTCCCCCGCGGCGGCGAATATATCAGGCGTTTACTGGAACAGGAATACGGCGACGAGTACGACGTGGAGTCGGACTTCCCATTGGTGGAAGATAGGGGGAAGACGGGGGGAACCGAGACGTATCCGATTTCGTCGACGCGGCCCGTGGATTCGCCCGTCGGTGCGGGGATTGCTGTTGCGGGTGGGGCGATGGGCACCACCTCCGCGTTCCACGAGGGCGGCTACCACGTGGCGATGCGGACGGGCGCGATTGCGGGGGAGCTGGCTGCCGAGGACTCTCTGGAGCGGTACAACGACGCGTGGAAGGAAGCTGTTGGTCGGGAAATCGTTCGGAACGTCGCGATGGCCGACGTGGTCCGGGAGTACGGGCCGTCGGACTGGGACCGGGCGTTCAGGATTGCTCGTGACTTGGTGGCGGCCGGTGGGAGTAATGGTCGGCTGACCGGGAGTCCGTTGCGAAGTGGCTTGGGGGCGGTGCGGTTGTTCGGGCGGTACAAGTGGGCGAAGTTCGGGTATCGGGGTGGGCGGTACGTGCAGATCTCGGAGGAGGAGTACGGGGTTTGAGCGGGCGTAGTCCTTATCAGACCGAAGACCCTACTTTCAGGAGCGCACCCCAAGTCCCCGCCCGAGCAGTCCCGGACGGGAGCGATGACAGCGCGGAGAACCCGGGTGTGCGACACCGAATCGCCCGGCACGAGGGTTTCCCGGCCGACGCGGCACGCCGCCAGGGATGACGCCGGTCGTTAGTGTTCCGGGCGACACGACCTTCGCGAGCGTCGGCGTCGCCGACCACCATCGGTTCCCGAGCACTTGCCCGCCGAATCGCGCCACGACAGCCCACGAATCAGCCGTCCGACAATCTCGTCCCGTGGTACCGCGTCTCTCGGAATCCTTATACGTAGCCCCGGCGTTAGTTCAGTCGATGGCGAAAGGCAAGGTTGACTTCTTCAACCACACTGGCGGTTACGGTTTCATCAGCACCGAAGACGAGGACGATGACGTGTTCTTCCACATGGAGGACGTCGGCGGACCGGACTTAGAAGAGGGTCAGGAGATCGAGTTCGACGTGGAGCAGGCCCCCAAGGGCCCGCGCGCGACGAACGTCGTCCGGAACTAACAGACCATCGCGCCGCGGCGACGCGGGGTGACGAAGGCGGTTTTTTCGAGCTATCGACCGACGCCGGAGAGCGACGCGGCTGGAGGTGACGCTCCTACGCACCACGGTTCGCTCGCTCGACCCGGACGCCGCGCTCCTTCAGCACCGCGAGGCAGTGGGGTACGTCGCAGTCGCCGACCACGTCGAAGACGGCGAGCCGCGGGTCGTAGGGGTACTCGCGGCTGGTCGCCATCTCGCGGAACGAGGGCCCGAGGTTGCGGAGCGTGACCTCGGCGACGGCCCCGTCGACCGCGGCGGCGTACAGCGCGTGGTACGCGCCGACGCCCTCGCCGACGAGCGCGACCTCGCTGCTGTCACCCCCTTCGCTGCCCGCTCGGTCGCTTCCAGTCCGCTCGTCGCCCGTTCGCTCGCGGAGGAAGTTCAACGCCGCTAGCACGTCCCCCACGCGCATCCCGAACAGCGACCTCCCGAGGTGGAGCGCGTCGTACGCCAGCTTGAACTCCGTGCCGTAGACGCCGTGGTAGTCCTCGACCCAGTTCGGGACCGGGATGGCGCGGTTCCGCACCGCGCCGACGCCGCGCGGGTCGAACGCGAGGACGGTCCCGTGCTCGGCGGCGAGCGCAGCGAGGTCGCCGCTACGGTCCGGGAGCGCCTCGGTCCCCTCTTCGTACAGCACGACGGCGGGCGGCGCGTCGGATTCGGAGGCGCTGGCCCCGCCCGCGGAGCCCGCCACCGACGCGTCGGGGTCCGACACCAGCACGCCCGTGACGACCACGTAGGGGTCTCGCTCGACCGGGAAGAAGACGTGCTCGACGCGGAGCCCGTCGTGCTCGCTCTCGGCGACGGTGCGGACGTGGCGCTCTCGGTCGGTACGGTGCGGCCGGTCCACCCGGTTGCCGTCGAAGCGCTCGACCCCCAGACGGTCGACGACGGTCCGGCGGAGCCGCTCGGGGTCGGCAGCCGACGACTCGCCGTCGACAACCAACGACTCGTCGTCTGCGGTCGGCGAGTCGCCGTACCGCTCGCGCACGTACGCCCGCACGAGGTCGTCGATGGTCCGCTCGTCCGGGTACGCGGCGCGGACGCTCCCGTCGGGCGTGCAGTGCAGGTCCGACTCCGGGAGAAGGTCGAGGTCGCCGTGGGACTCGTAGTCGCCTGCGCCGAGCATCTCGCAGAGCCACCCGAGGACGCCCTCGCCGAGTTCGTACACCGAGCAGTGGGGCTCGTCGGCGACGACGAGCGTTACGGCGTCCGCGGCACCGTAATCGTTCCCGTCTCTCGGGGCATCACCGTCGTCGTACAGGCCGTACACCCGCCGCACCCGCTCGACGGCCGCGTGGACGCCCTCGACGGGGAAGTACTCGTCCGACGCGGCCGCGCCGACGCAGAGCGGTCGGGGGGCCATCGCGGCGAGGAAGTCGTCGAAGTCGATGCCGCGAGCGACGGCCCCGGCGACGTTCTGCTCGGCGTCGACGCGCTTGCCCGTCTGGAGCCACACCGACCGGTCCGTCACGGAGCAGCACGGCGCGGCGGCGTCGACCCGGTCGTCCACCAGCGCGAGGTACTGGGTCTGGATGCCGCCGCCGGAGGTGCCGG
>CAZPIG010000290.1:0-3522 GCA_964586205.1 uncultured Halobacteriales archaeon
TGCTTGCATCGCCCGGGCCGGGTCGAGCGGTCGGCCCCTTCCGTATTCCCGCCCCATAGCGGCTGTGGTGCTGGCCATCGCTTATCTTAACACCCCTGCTGGAGGGGCAGTGTTCAGATGCGGGTGCGAAACTGCCAGCACTGCCGCTCGGCGCTCGGAAGCGTTCGACCTCGCCACGGCCGCCTCGCCCCCACGGCCGCTTGCCGTTCGATGTCGCGCTACCCGCCGCCCCTGCGCCGTCGCACCACCTCGCGGACCGCGTCCAGCACCTCCTCGTCGGTGGCGTCCTCGCCGACCTCCGAGAGCGCCTCCCGCTCGACCTCGCGGGCCAGCGACCGGACCTCCTCGGACGGCTCTTTCCCGGTGGCCCTCTCGTAGAGGCCCACGAACCAGTCCGCGCCCTCGCCCGCGACGGCCCCCGCGAACTCTTCCGGCCTCGTCTCCATCACGCCCTCCTGCCAGTGCTCGACGGCCTCGTCCGGGACGTCCTCGGGGTCGACGCCCATGGCCTCGGCGTACCCCTCCCGGTACTCCTCGGCGCTCCGCTGGACACCCTCCTGCCACCGGTAAGTGGCCTCCGCCAGGTGGTGCTCCCAGAGGGCCATCGCCTCCATCTCGGCTTCTATCCGGTCGGTATCTGACTCGTCGTCGGGCATGGAATCACGAGGAGAGCGCCTCCCCTATCGACCCTCCACGCGAACGTCCCTCAATCTTGTTGTTGGGGAGACAACGTATTCCACGGACGCCGGCGTGGCCGTCCTGTCGCCGGCGGTGCAACGCGTTCGTCCTCGGTCCGACGACGCATCCGCCGCCGGCGTGGCGGTGTCTCCCCGAACCCGCCGATATCTGTCCACAAACCGTTAGTAAGGAGCGATTTCGTCGTTCCGTCGCCGAGTTGGGTGACCACAACTGATTTATGGGTGTGGTAGTATAACCGATCAGAGGTAACGCATGAGTCAGAGCATGGACGACGAGGACTTCGATTGGCTGCTCCAGGAGTTCACGCTCACCGCCGAGCGCGCCAAGGAACGGGGGCTGACGCCCGCCGAGTTCCTCGTGGGGCTGCAGGCCTACGGGAACCGGCTCATGGAAGATTACGGCCAGACCGTCGACAATTAAGGTCGGCGGAGCGTGCCCCGCCGAGGAGTAGGCCCCGACTACGACCGTTCCGGACGTACGGGACTGGCCTCCCGGAACCGGGCTCTGCCCCGTCAGCGGCCGGTAGGAAACCCAGCAGGGGCTCGCGAGGGGGCTGCTCGGTTCGCCGCGGACGAAGCGGTCGAAAATATGCCGCGGGTCGTCTCCCGGTTCCTCACTCGTCGCTAGCCCGGGCGCGCCTGAGCACCTCCTCGAGTTCGGCCACCGTGAGGCCGAACTCGTCGGCTAGCTCCTCGATGGAGTCGCCGACCTGCTCGCTTTCGACCGGTACTTTGGCCGAACAGCTCGGACACGTCGCCTTCTGCAACGACCCGGTGTACTCCCAGACGTACCCGCACTTCTGGCATCGGAGTTGGGGTGCCAAGGATTCCCTCCCCTTGCTCGCCCGTCCAGTAACGGTGGGTGGATGAGTTCGGTAATCACCCACCCCCACTGTACCGTTACGAGCCGGTAGGCTCTAGCTCCTCGGACGGTAGTGCGGGGGTGTGTCGGGTCGTATCTTAGCTCGTCGACGTCCGGCTGCCGCCGCCTTGCTCGCCACGCGTCTGGTGGGCCCGCTGGCGGATCTCCTCGCGGACGTGACTCATGATCTCCTCGCCGCTCGCGCCCTGGCTGGAGCGGCTCTGGACCTCCTGCTCGATCTGCTCGGCGGCCTGGCGGACGCGCTCGGGCGCTTGCTCGCCCGTGACGCCCTCGTAGAGGCCGGTGAGCCAGTCGGCTCCCTGGCCCTGTATCTTCTCGCGGAACTCGTCCGGACTCATGTTGGCGACGCTCTCGTCCCAGTTGTGAGAGACCCTCTCGGAGATCTCGTTCTCGGAAACGCCGAGGAAGTTCGCGAGACCGCGCCGGTAGTCGTCCTGGCTCTGCGTGACGCCCTGCTTCCAGTGGTCAGCCGCTCGCTCGAGGTGCGACTCCCATACGGCCATCGCCTCTAGCTCCTTCTGTAGGTCGGACTGACTGGATTCTCGGCTCGACATTGTTGGTCACCTCTGTGCCGGCCCCAGTCGATAGCTGCCGCTACCGTGCTACGAGCGGCACGTCCCCTCTCTCCCCCGTTTGCGGCAGCGACCTGCTACCGGGTTCCGGCAGTGGCAATAGTAGAAGCAGATAGTTATCTGTTTTGGGTGCGGACGGACAGGTAAGGGCCGCTACAGCTATATTTCTCACCAACACGCCCAGTATTTATGTGGTACTTACCGGGTACGTGTGGGGCCCGTCAGCGCGTCTGCGGGTCCCGAGGACCGATTTCTCGTCTCGGTCCCGGCGCGGTCGAACACCTGGCCTGCACGTGGTAGCCGCCCTTAACCGCGTGCGGGCCTAGCCATCCGGCATGGCCCACATCCAGCTGCAAGCGCCCGACCTCGAGCTCGACGAGCCGACGATGCTCGACGGGCTGCCGGGCGAGGGGCTCATCGGCAAGCTCGTCGCGGACTACGTGGTCGATCAGTTCGACATGGTGTACTACGCCGGGGTCTACTGCGAGGGCATCCCCCGGGTCGCCGCCTACCGGATGGACGACTCGGAGGTCCGGCCGCCGCTGCAGATACACGCCGACGCCGATAACGACCTGCTGGTGCTGGTCAGCGACGTCCCCATCTCGCCGTCGCAGTCGCCGGAGTTCAACGTCTGCATCACCGACTGGCTCGACGAGGTGGGGGCCGTGCCCATCTACCTCAGCGGGCTCCCCGCGGGCGTCGAGGACGGGACGGCCGGTCCGGGGGCGGAGACCGATTCGGGTGGCGGGGCCGATTCGCGGGGGCCGAGGGAGCTGTCCGGACTCGCGACCGGCGACGGCGACGCGCTCCTCGCGAAGGCCGACCTCCCGCCGCCGCGGCACGACGGCATCGTCACCGGGCCGACGGGCGCGCTCCTCAACCGCGCCTGCGACGTGGGTCTCGACAGCGTGGGGCTGCTCGTCGAGAGCCACGACGAGCTCCCGGACTACGAGGCCGCCCGGACCGTCATCGAGCGCGGCATCGAGCCCATCGTGGGGATAGACGTCGACACCGGGCCGTTCGTGGACCGCTCCATCGAGATGTCCCCGGTCGCGGAGTCGGTGCTCCAGCAGCTAGAGGGGTCGCCGGACGGTAGCTCGCGGGCCCAGCCGACCGCGACGTTCCACTGAGTGGGAGCACCTGTTCCCGAGGGGCCCAGTCCCGAAGGGTGTCAACGTTAGCTTCGACCAGTGCGTCAAACCACCGTCGGGTGGGACTGAAAGGGGCGGCGCGCTCGGCGAACCCCGGCGACGCAAGCACCGCAGCCCCGAGCGAACGGAGTGAGCGAGGGACGAGGAGCGCAGCGAGCCGCGGGAGCCGAGCGCGTCGGGGCTTTCGAGCCGTCACCGCAGTCGCAGTGGCCTCGAAA
>CAZPIG010000291.1:0-3521 GCA_964586205.1 uncultured Halobacteriales archaeon
GCCGCCCGAACACCCGGTATGAGCGACCCCACCCCGGAGGACCGGTGGCGAGAGGACCGGACCACGTTCCAGCGGGTGTACGACGCCCTCGTCGGGACGAATTCGTTCCTCGCGGCAGGCGAGTACGCGGAGCGTGCGGCTTGCTCGGAGAACGCCGCTCGGCAGGCGCTCGACCAGCTAGCGGAGATGGGCATTGCCGAACGCCGCGACGGTCGCCCCGCGACCTACCGACGGAACGCGGCGTACCTCGCGTGGAAGCGGGTGGAGTCGCTGGCCCGCGAGGAGAACACCGAAACGCTCCGCCGACGTATTGACGATCTCACCGAGGAGGACGCCGCATTCCAGGAGAAGTACGAGGTCCCCGAACCGGACGCGGTGTCGACCGACGACCTGCCGGTCGACGACCACGAGGCGCTCCACGAGCGCTGGTCCGACCTCGGCCAGTGGCGGACCGTCCGTCGGGACATCCGGGTCCTCCGTCGCGCGGTCGAGCGGGCCGAACGGGGAGTGGACGACGGGGCCGGAGTGTGAGCGACGACCCCGCCGGGGGTCCGCTCGACGTGGCCACGCTACGGGTCCTCGGCGAGCGAGCGGCCACCCACCCGCTCGTCGACGGCTGGGCGTTCCGGCCGGACGCCGTGAGCCCGCGATTGCTCGAAGTGCGGCTCGACGACGACCAGTACCCGGTCGCGGTGACGGCGACACGGCTCGACGTCAGGTGGTTCGAGGGCGGCGACTACACCGTCCACTACGTCGAGTTCCGCGGGGACGAGGTGTGGCAGTGCCGGTGGGACCGCCATCCGAAGCCCGGCGCTTCGGCAACGCACTTCCATCCACCGCCCGACGCTTCCGGAGACGTCGAGGAGTCCGGCGTGGCAGCGACCCACCACCTGGGCGTGCTGTTCGAGGTGCTCGAGTGGCTGGAGTCGCGCTTGGGGAGGCTTCACGGGGACTGACGACGACCGAACGGGCCGCCGTCGACTGGCACTCCTTCGGGCGACCGCCTTCCCGGCGACCCTACAACGCCTCCCACGTCCGCGGCGAATCGTTCAGCCGTTCACACCCGTCCTCCGTCACCGCCACCAGGTCCTCCACGCGCACGCCGTACTCGCCCTCCAGATAGACGCCGGGCTCGACGCTGAACACCATCCCCGGCTCCAACTCCGTCTCGTTCCCGGCCACTATCCACGGGGGCTCGTGGACCTCCAGGCCTACCCCGTGGCCCGTGCGGTGGATGAACTGCTCGCCGTAGCCCGCGCCTTCGATGACCTCGCGCGCGGCGGCGTCCACGGACTCGGCCGTCACGCCCGGCTCGACGGCGTCGACGCCCGCGTGGTGCGCTTCGAGGACCACCTCGAACACCTCCTCGAAGCCCTCGGGCGGGTCGCCGGCGAAGACCGTCGTCCGGGTCTGGTCGCCCGGGTAGGCGTCCACGACGCCGCCGAAGTCGAGGACGACGGGGTCGCCGCGCTCCACCGCCCGCTCGCCGTGGCGGTGGTGGGGCTTCGCGCCGTTCGGCCCCGCCGCGACGATGGTCTCGAACGAGGGGGCCTCGCCACCCCGCTCGCCCAGCCGGCGCTCTATCTCGGCGGCGAGCTCGCGCTCGGTCCGCCCCACCGCGTCCTCGCCGAGCGCCCGTACCTCCTCGCTGACCGCGTCGGAGACGGCCCCCGCCTCCCGGAGCGCGGCTAGCTCGTGGTCGTCCTTGCGCGTCCGGAGGTCCGCCAGCACCTCGCTGGCCAGCCCGAAGTCGGCGTCCGGCAGCACCGACCGGAGGTCCTGCGCGAACAGCGCCCACATGCGGTCGTCGAGCAGCACGCGGCCGCTCCCGAGCCCGAGGTCGTCGGCGACGGCCGTGAGCAGCGCGGTCGGGTCCTCGCCGTCCGACCAGAACCGCAGGTCCGACACCCACGTCGCCTCGGCTATCTGCTCGCGGTACATCGTCGGCGCGACGAACGCGGGGTCGCCCTCGCTCGGGACCACGAGCAGCAGGTGGCGCTCGCCCGGTTCCTCGCGGAACCCCGAGACGTAGTACTGGTTCGGCCCGGGGAACAGGACTGCGGCGTCGGCCCCCGCGTCGCGGAGGGCGTCCTGGGCACGTCGCGCTCTGTCCTCGTGGGGTCCGGTCATGGTGGCGGGGTTCGGCGGAGTCGGACATAAAGCTCCGGACGAGTTCGACTCCATCTCCACGCCGACCAGACACCGGCCGCTGTCGAAACGTCCACTACTTTAGTCTGGGACCGCTACGACCGCCCAAGAACCACCATGTCACGAGCCACGGAGGAGGGCGGCTTCGACCACGCCGCGGTAGAGCAGCGCTGGCAGCGAGCGTGGGAGGAGGCCGACGTCTTCCACATCGAGGACAGCGCCACCGACCCCCGATACGTCCTGGGGATGTTCCCCTACACGTCCGGGAATCTGCACATGGGCCACGTCCGCAACTACACCATCACGGACGCCTACGCGCGCTACCGCCGGATGTGCGGCGAGAGCGTCCTCCACCCCATCGGGTGGGACTCGTTCGGCCTGCCCGCCGAGAACGCCGCCCGCGAGCGCGACACCGACCCCCGGGAGTGGACGCTGTCCTGCATCGAGACGATGCGCGAGCAGATGCACGCGATGGGCTTCGGCTACGACTGGGACCGCGAGGTGACGACCTGCGAGCCCGACTACTACCGGTGGAACCAGTGGCTGTTCGCGCGCTTCCGCGAGGCGGGGCTGGTCGAGCGCAAGGCAAGCGAGGTGAACTGGTGTCCCTCCTGCGAGACGGTCCTGGCCGACGAGCAGGTCGAGGGCGACCAGGAGCTGTGCTGGCGCTGCGACACGCCCGTCACCCGCCGCGAGCTCGACCAGTGGTTCTTCCGCATCACGGAGTACGCCGACGAGTTGGTCGACGCCATCGACGACCTGGAGGCGTGGCCCGACAGCGTCCGCGGGATGCAGCGCGACTGGATCGGCCGCCAGCACGGCTCGACCGTCGAATTCACTGTCTCCGGCCACGGCCCCGTCGAGGTGTTCACGACGCGGCTGGACACCATCTACGGCGCGACGTTCTTCGCGCTGGCCCCCGACCACCCCATCGCCCGCGAGGTGGCCGAGCGCGACGACGAGGTCCGCCACTTCGTGGAGAACGTCGCGGACCCGGAGGGCGACGAGCCCCAGGGGGTGGAGACGGACCTGACGGCGACCAACCCCGCCACGGGCGAGGAGATACCCGTCTACGTCGCCGACTTCGTGCTGTCGGAGGTCGGCACCGGCGCGCTGATGGCCGTGCCCGCACACGACGAGCGCGACCACGCCTTCGCGGAGAAGAAGGGCCTGCCCGTCCGTCCCGTAGTTACTCCGAACGAAGGAGAGGTCCCCGACGTCGAGGCGGCCGCCTTCACCGAGGACGGCGTCCTGGTGAACAGCGGCGACTACACCGGCCTGGACAGCGAGACGGCCCGCGAGCGACTGGAGACCGACCTGCCGAGCGCGGGCCACGACGTCCAGTACCGCCTGCGCGACTGGGGCATCTCCCG
>CAZPIG010000292.1:0-3519 GCA_964586205.1 uncultured Halobacteriales archaeon
TCGAGTCACTCCCGCCCCGTGACCTCGGAGTGTGCGCCGACGAGCGCGCCCGAGAGGTCCACGTCCTCGACGCGGGTCCGCTCGTCGACGATGGAGCGCCGTAGCTCCGAGCGCTCGACCGTGGCCTCCGGGAAGACGACGGACTCCTCGACGGTCGCGTCCCGGAGCGTCGCGCCGGCCATTACGTGGACGTTCTCGCCGACCGTCGCGTCCTCGACGGTCGCGTCGTCGGCGACCACGCTGTCGCCGTCCAAGTGCCACGCGACCGCGTCGAGGTAGCTCTCGGCGGTCCCGATGTCGAACCACGCGCCGTCGAAGGTGTAGGCGTACACGGGCCGGCGGTCCTGGAGCCACTGGACGAACCACCCGGGCTCGTCGGGGTTGTTGCCCCCCGCGAGGTACTCCGAGAGGCTGCCGAGCGTGTCCGCGGTGAACGCGTAGCAGGCGATGGACACGAGCGTGCTGTTGGGGTCGTCGGGCTTCTCCTGGAAGTCGACGACCTCGTCGCCGTCTAGCTCGACGAGCCCGTAGGACGTCGCCCGCTCGCGGGAGCCGACGTCGTAGGCGGCCAGCGTGGGCGCGGCCCGCGCCTCGAAGAAGTCGAGGAAGTCGCCGACCGAGAAGCTGATGAGGTTGTCGCCGGCGATGACCAGCGTGTCCTCGGTCAGCCCCTCGCGGTCGACCAACTGCTCCAGCGCGCCGACGACGCCGAACTTCTCGTCCTCCTCGGTGGTGTCCTCGACGGTCAGCCGGGCCTTGTCGTAGTCGCTCTCGTCGAGGTGTTCGCGGAAGTCGTCGGCGAAGCGCTCGTTGGTGCTCACGTAGACGTCGTCGACGCGCTCGTCGGCCTCTAGCTCCTCGAAGATGCGGTCGACGACGGTCGTCTCGCCCACCGGCAGGAACATCTTGGGTCGGTGGCGGGTGACGGGCCACAGCCGCGTCGCGTATCCCCCTGCGAGCACGACGGCGTGCATGTCCGTCCCCTCACCGTCCCGGGGTAAGTCCTTTTTCATTCCATCGACAGCGGTAAGGGCCGTCGGGCCCCGCGTGCGGGCATGGACCGGACGACCCGCCAGCGGGTGGCCGACCGCCTCCGCGAGCGGCCCGCGACGCCGTCGGCGCTGGCCGAGGCGTTCGACCTCACCGCGTCGGCGGCCGTCGACCACGTCGACCACCTCGCGCGCTCGCTGGACCACCGCGACGGCGAGCTACAGGTCGCGCCCCCCGAGTGCCGGGACTGCGGCTTCGACGGCTTCGACGACCCCCTGAATCGGCCGTCGCGGTGTCCCGAGTGCAAGAGCGAGAGCGTCGCCGAGCCCGCGTTCCGCATCGCGTGATGGTCCGGAAGTGGCGAGACGGGCGACGGCCAGCGCGGCAAACCACCCGACGGCGGTCTGTTGGATTCCCCGACGTATCTCGAAACTCCGGTCAGAACTCCACGTTCGAGGTCGACGCGAGGTCGGCGTCGTCGCGGTCGATGGGCCCCGTCCCGACGAGGTCGTAGCCGTCGTCGGTCAGGTACACCGCGCCGTCGGCGACGTCCACGGCGACCCCCTCGAGGTAGGCCCCCTCGCACGGCCCGAAGGTGCACAGCCCGGACGCCACGTCGAACATCGCGCCGTGGTTCGTGCAGACCACCTCGTCGCCCCGCCGCGGCGCGTCGTCGCCCTTGTCGAGGCGGATGTGGGTCAGGTGCTGGCAGTAGTTCAGCCACCCCCGAATCGCCGGATCGTCCCCGCTCTCCGTGTCGTCGTGGGCCCCTCGCGCTTTGTCGTCGTCGCCGGTCGAGCTATCAGCCCCGTCCACCCGAACGAGGATGGCCTCCCGCTCGTCGCCCGCGTCGGCGTCGCGGACCGTGAAGAGAAAGCTCCCGTCGGCGGGCACGCTCTCGACGTCCGTGATGCGGTTCCGTCCGCTCATCGGGCGGCTCCCCCAGTCCGGTCCACACCGGGCCCGCACCCGTCGGTGCCGGCACGCCACGCTATCCGACCGCTCGGCCGTCCGCGCGGACGGACCGTCCTCGACCTCACGCCGTCTCGGAGAGGTGCTCCTCGGCGGACTCTATCCAGCCGGCGAGGCGCTTCTCCGAGATGTCGGTCCCCTCGGCCAGCGCGCCCGCGTCGGCCCCGGCGAGGTCCGCGACGGTCTCGACGCCTGCGTCGGCCAGCCGCTCGGCGTACGCGGGCCCGATGCCGTTCAACACGTCCGGGGACTCGCCCGCCGCCTCGGGATCAGGCGCTTCGGGCTCGGCCTCCTCGGCCGCGGGTTCGGCCTCCCCGCCGGCGGGCTCGTCGGTCGTCGGGATCTCCTCTACCCCCCCGCCGCCGGATTCGGGCTCGGTCGTCGCGGTCGGTTCGGACGGCTCTCGCTCGACTGTCACACCGGCCTCCCGCCCGGTCCCGGAGTCGCCGCCCCCGAAACCGAACAGGGCTTTCACCTTATCGAGCAGGGTCATCGGTCCCCAGTAGCGGGTCATTACACTTAAATACGGGCCCCTAGTCCAGCCCTACCGACCGGTGGTGCTGCCGGGGCGGTCCCCCCGGTGACCCGCTGCCGAACCGGGCGATTCCGTGACGGCGCGCCGGCCGCCGAGCCGCCACCTTGGACCGCGAAACGGCTCGAAGACCCGCTACTCACCGAGGGCGGACCGGAGCGCCTCGCGCATCGGCCCGACCGGGGCGGTCCGGCCGGTCCAGCGCTCGAACGCGGCCGCGCCCTGGAACAGCAGCATCCAGGTGCCGTCGACGGTCCGCGCGCCGCGGGCCGCGGCGTCCCGGAGCAGGGTGGTCTCGCGGGGCCGGTAGACCGCGTCCATCACGGCGAGGTGTGCGTGGAGGGCGTCGGCCGGGACCGGGGAGGCCTCGTCCTCCATGCCCACGGTGGTCGCGTTGACGAGCACGTCCGCGGGCGCGAGTAGCTCGGGGAGTTCCGGAAGGCCGTGGGCGGTGGCGTCGGCGACTGTTTCGCGGCCGTCCGCGACGGTCTCGCGGTCGTCGGTGGCGGTCTCGCGGTCGTCCGGGCCGGACGGCAGGTCGTCGACGAGGTCGCGGGCGCGCTCGACGGTGCGGTTCGCTACCCTGACGGTCGCTCCGGCCTCGGCGAGCGCAGTGGCGACGGCCCGTCCCGCGCCGCCCGCGCCGACGACGACGGCCTCGCGCCCGTCGAGGGCGACGTCGTGGTGTTCGAGGGCGCGGCGCGCGCCCGCGACGTCCGTGTTGTGGCCGGTCGGCGGGTCCGCGCGGAGGTCGACGGTGTTGACCGCGCCGACGCGGGTCGCGCGGTCGTCGGGCGCGACGTGGTCGAGGACCGCCCGCTTGAACGGGACGGTGACGTTGAGGCCGGCGACGCCCAGCGCGGCCGCGCCGTCGATGGCCCGGCCCAGGTCGTCGGGGTCGGGCTCGAACGTGACGTAGCGGGCGTCGAGGTCGAGCGCGTCGTAGGCCGCCTCGTGCATGGGCGGCGACAGCGAGTGCGAGACGGGGTTGCCGACGAGCCCGTAGACGTCCATGGCGGGCGGGA
>CAZPIG010000293.1:0-1411 GCA_964586205.1 uncultured Halobacteriales archaeon
TGGAGGTTCAGCAGCGCGACCACGTCCGGGCGCTCGAAGTCCACGTCGGCCCCGGTGGCCTCGCCGACGCGCCGGCCGACCTCGCGGTTGAAGTCGGCCTTGAACGACTCGCCCGCGTCCTCGGGGAGCCCGGCGTCCGCCCGGAGTAGGCGGTCGTTCTCCTCGACGAGCGGCGGGACGCGGGTGCCGACCTGGTAGGTGGCGAACTCGAGGGCCCCTAGTTCGCTGACCACGCGGTCCGCCCAGCCGTCGTATTCGGCCGAGCGGCCCTCGCAGACCCAGCAGTCGGCTGCGGGCTCGAACGGCTCGTCGTCGGCCATCGCGACCGCGACGCGCAGCGCGCGGCCGCGCTCGTCGTTGCGGAGGCCGTGGCTCCGGTCGGCGAAGACGCGGCCGAGACAGGCGTCGCAGACGGGGCCGGCGGCCAGCACCGCGCGGGCGTCCTCCAGCAGGCTCATTCGGACGGGACTGGGGCGGGGGCGCGTAACTGCCTTGCTATTCGGGGGCGACGGGGTCCCGCCGTGCAGGGTCGGTCACCCCCGCGACGGTCACTGGTCCCCTTCGAACAGTAGCGACACGTCCGTCGGGGGCGCGGGCCGTCCGAACGGCAGCGCGCCCCGTATCATCGTCGGGAGGTTGATGCGGCCCTTGGCGGTCCACGTGTCGATGGTCTTGCGGAGCCGGACCCGCCGCGCGAGGTCGCGGGGAGTGATGGGGTCGCACGCGGCGACGAACCGGACCATCCACGCGAGGTGCGACCGGAATATCGGGTCCTCCGGGGCGTCGGGGGCGTAGTACCACGACAGCTCGAGGTTCTTCCCGAGGCCGTCCCACGTGAGGTTCGCCGAGCCCATGACGAACGCGGGGTCGTCGCCGTCGCGGAGGTAGAGCTTCGGGTGGACGAAGTGGTCCCGGTAGGTCAGCAGCCGGACCCGGTCGTCGGCGTCGAGGTCCCAGAGCGCGTGGGCAACCAGCCGGGAGAACTGGTCGGCCCCGGTCGAGACGACGATGACGACGCGGTTGTCGGGCGAGCGCGCGAGGAACTCCAGTAGCCGGTCGCGGATGGTCAGGTACCCCGACCACGTGAGGTATCCCGTCGCGAGGTAGATGGTCCCGTCGGCCTCGAACAGCCGCCGGACGGCCTCCGCGACGAGCTTGCCGGTGAACCGATTGTCGAAGACCTCGTGCTCGGCCATCCACCGACCGTACGGTCCCGACGACCGTAAAGTGACGACCCGGGAGAGGTCGTCGACGGCGCTCCCACGGTCGGGTTTCAGTTCGCGATGCGACGGTCCGTGGAATCCCGGTTCGCGACGCGGCGGACGGTGCGGTTTCAGCCCGCGGCCGACCGTTTCAGTCCGCGGCCGACCGTTTCAGCCCGCGGCCGACCGTTTCAGTCCGCGGCCGACCG
>CAZPIG010000293.1:1511-3512 GCA_964586205.1 uncultured Halobacteriales archaeon
GTCCGCGGCCGACCGTTTCAGCCCGCGGCCGACCGTTTCAGTCCGCGGCCGACCGTTTCAGCCCGCGGCCGACCGTTTCAGTCCGCGGCCGACCGGTCGTCCGCGTGCGCGCCGTCGCCGTGGACGACCTCGGGGTCGACCAGTTCGTCGCGGCCGTCGCGAGCGTGGCGGTACAGCGCGATGGTGCCGTCGTCGATCTCGAGGTACGTGTTGTGGACGGGGGCCGTCGTCGTCCACGACCCGGGATTGGCCACGGCGTCGTCGGGATGGACGTACGGACTGTGCGTGTGCCCGTAGACGAGCTTGTCCTCCGGGATGCGGTCCAGGAAGGCGTGTGCGCGTCGCTCGCGTCGCGGGTACGTGGGCCCGCAGGGGGTCTCGCGCTCGTCGGCGGTCCCGCACTCGTCGGTGGTCCCGCCGGACCGGACCGTCTCGTAGACGGTCCGTAGGCGGCGTTTCTGGGCCAGGAGACGGCGCTTCTGGGTCAGGACCAGTTCGCGGCCGCGCGCGACGACGGGGTCCTTCAGGCCCTTGGTGGGGTCGAGGTCGCCGCGGTCGCCCGGCCCGGAGAGACGGGTCGAGAGCGCGTCGAACTGGAGCCGGTCGAACGACTCGCCGTGGCAGAAGCGGACGCTGGCGTCGCCGCTCTCGAGGACGAGCTCGTCGCGGAACGCGACCTCGTACAGCGACGCGTCGAGGTGCCGGAGGTGCGTGTCGTGGTTCCCGAACACGACGTACACCGCCGTCCCGTCGGCGAGGCGCTTGAGGTGTGCTATCGTCTCGCTCGTCTCCCACGCGCAGCCGAACGGGTCGCGGCGGATCATGTCCCAGACGTCGCCGAGCAGGACGAGCGCCGCCAGGTCGTCCCGCCGGGACTGCTCGTCGAGGAACGACTCGAAGGCGTCCGCGTCCGCGCGCTCCGCGCCGAGGTGGGCGTCGCCGGCGACGACGGTGGGTCCGGTCACCCGCCGGCACCACCTGCGCTCGTCGCCGCTACGCTCGTGGCCGTGCTCGTCGCCGCTACGCGCGTCGTCACTACGCTCGTCGCCGCGACGCTCGTCGCCGAATCGGGTCGCGTGCTTCCCCTGGCGACAGGAACGCGTACGCATCGACAGTCGGGGTCGTCGTAGGTGGCTCCCATGCTGTATCGTCGGTGGCCACCGTAGGAATCTGGCTCCCATATACCTTTCCGGCCACGCCGACGAGGATTTGACGGCCCGCCCCCAACCCCACCCCATGCGCGAGTTCGTCGTCGTCGGCCACGAGGCTCCCACGACGCCCGACGTCCCGCTGGACGACCTCCCGGGCAGCGCCGGGCGGCTGGACCTGCTCGCCCGCTGCGTCACGGCGGCGCTGCTGGTGAGCCACGGCATCCGCGAGTCGGTGCGGGCCCACCTCGTGCTCGGCGACCAGTTCACCGTGTCCTTCGACGGCGAGTCCCTGCGCGGGCTCCACCCCGACGAGCGGAGCACCGCGGCGCAGATACGGACCGCGCTGGAGCACGGCGAGACGGCCGTCGGCGCGCGGGCCGTGGACGTGAGCCCTGGCGTCACCATCCGGCGGCGGGGGTTCGAGGAGAGCGTGCGCGCGGCCGCCGAGCGCGGGGCCGTGGTGCAGTTGCACGAGGACGGCGCGCCGCTGGTGGACGTGGTTCCGGTGGAGCACCCCGTGTTAGTGCTTTCGGACCACCTGGATTTCATGGACGGGGAGGTGGAGGTGCTGGAGGCGGTGGCCGACGAGCGGTGTCGGCTGGGGCCGGAGCGGCTCCACGCCGACCACGCGATCTCGGTGGCGCACAATCTGCTGGACACGGCGGGGTGTCGGGAGTTCTGAGGTACTGGTTTCGGGGGCGGTGGGGGGTGTTCCGTCGGCGTTGTCGGGGGTGGGCGTTTCCGGAACTCTTAAAGACGGTCCGGTCATTTCTTGAGTTGCGATGTGGGCCGGTAGGGTAGCTTGGTATCCTTCGGCCTTCGGGTGGCCGTAACCGCAGTTCAAATCTGC
>CAZPIG010000294.1:0-3503 GCA_964586205.1 uncultured Halobacteriales archaeon
GCGGGCCCCGCCCCCCCCCCCCGCCCCCCCGCCGCCGCCCCCCCCCCCGGGGGGGGGGGGGGGGGGGGGGGCCGCGCCCCCCCCCCCCCCCCCCCCCCCACGGCTAGTGAAGCCCGCAGGGCCTCGCCCTGCTTACGGGTCCGGGCGTCGTCCAGCGACCGGCCCCTTTCAGTTCCGGCGAGCAAGCTCACCGACGTTCCGCTCACTCCGTTCGCGGAACTCCCGCCCGACAGTGGAGTGTGGAAGTGGCCACCGCTAACGTTGACACCCCCCAGTCCCGCGGATGTACAGCCTCGACTGTGGAAGCGAGCCAACGGTCTTCCACTCGGACGAGTGGCGCGGGAATGTGCCGGGTGCGTGGAGTGGACGCTCGATAGTCGGGAAAGTCGGCACCGGAAATCAATCGAAGTACACCTCGTCGAGGCCCGCCCGCGTGGCCTCGACGACGGCCGCCCACTCGTCGTCCGAGAGTTGGTTGTGGGTGTTGTAGTACCCCCAGTGGGGGACGTGTATCAACGGCCGGTCGGTATCGAGGTCGCTCAGGCCCCACCACTCGCGCCGAGAGATAGATACGTCCCGCACATCGCTCCCGTCGACGCCGAGTAGCCGTGCTGTCCACCGCGTGGCCTTCGTGCCCGCCGTGACGACGACCTCCGGGTCCGAGACCGCCAGCTCCCGCTCGAGGTACGACCGGCAGTGCCGAAATGCAGCGTCGAGGTCTCGCGAGGGACACTTCACCGCGCTCGTCATGAACACGAGGTCGTAGAGGTCCTCCGGGGCGTAGCCGAACGCCTCGAACACCGGTCCGAGGAATAGCTCGACCGGCGGCCAGTCGAGGATGGAGTCACGGTTGGTGACTTCGAAGTACCGCTCGTACCACTCGTAGTCGTTCGACCGGTCGTAGTTCGGGAGGTCAAAGTGGTTCTTCGAGGGCGCTTCGTCGACGACGAGAATGTCGGCTTCGGGATCGAAGAATCCGGGATGGTTGTACGCACTTCCGGCGTTCGGACAGCCATCGCAGGCTCCAGCACCGGTCTTGGAGTTCTCCCAGATGTCGTTTTGAATGTCCGACATGCGGCCGTGATTCGTCGGCCCGGTGGAAAGTCGTACCGGCGGGCGCGAAGCTGACTGCCTCGTCGGCGGTGTGTTGCTCGTTCACGGCCGCTCGCGGAACAGCGCGAGGTGCCGGAGGACGTCCCGGCTCTCGAGGCCGCCGGCCAGCGCGCCGGAGAGCATCCCGACGGTGCTGATGAACCCGGCCGTCCGCACGCGGTCGACGAGGTCCACGGCCGGGTTCTCGAGGCTCGGCCAGTCGGCCATCAGCTGTGGCGGGAACACCAGGAACTCGATGGCGAGCACGACCGACGCGACGAGGGCGAACAGCCCGACCATGGCCCCGACGAGGACGAGGAAGACGGTGACGTTCACGAGGGCCATGTGCTCGGTCGTGGGCTGGCGCGACCGCCGCGGGAAGGAGAGGCTGTGGACGAACAGCAGGTGGACCGCGGCGGCGAGGACGCTCGCCGCGGCGAACAGCGCCGCCGTCCCGTTGGTCAGGTGGAGGCCGACGTCCCACGACTCCGCGCTGAAGACGATGACGAGCGCCGGAGCTACCGCGCCCGTCGCTAGCTTCGGCAGCGACAGGGGGAGCCCGAGCGGCCGGCTCCCGGCGAGCGCGCCCACGACCTGCTCGGGGTTCCGGAGGGCGCTCAGGACGTGGAACGCGAACCGGCGGACGGAGCCGCGGGCGGCCGCCTCGTCGGGGATGCGCCCCGCGACGCGACCGAGGTGCCGCTCGACGTCCGCCGCGAACGTCGGCGTCGACTCCCGCGAGGGGTCGAACTCGAACGGGGCCATGACGGTCTCCCCGTCCGCCTCGTGGCGAGCCCCGAGAACGTGGCCGAGCAGGTGCAGGAGGAGCGTGGCCGCGTTCCAGCGGACCGCCTCGGAGTCGAGCGCGCGGGCCGGCGTCCCGCGCGAGGCGGCCGACAGCCGCCGCGTCGAGACGACCACCACGCGACTCACGGGCGACGCGAGGCCCGCGACGAACCGCCGGCGGCGCGAGACGAGCGGGACGTCCGTCACGACGACCACGAGGTCGTACGGCCCGGCGACCATCCGGTCCATCGCCTCGTCGAGGAACTGGGAGGGCCTGCGGGGCTGGGTGTCAGAGAGGGGCGTCGGCTCCGTCTCGGTGAACCGCCACGGGAGGTCCGTCGCGGCGGCGAGTTCGTCGGCGGCGTCGCTCGCCATCCGCCGGGCGAAGGCGGCGAGGCGGTCGGCTTCGGCGCGCGGCGAGTCGGCCACGAGGACGCCGACCTCCGCGCGCTGGCCGCCTCCGGGGTCGGTGTCGTCGCCCCGCCCGTCACTGTCGGTCGCGGCCACGGTCGCGTCGCGCGGGCGCTCCGGCTGTGGGTCCTCCATCGCGGGTGTCGATTCGTCGCGGAGACGGTTAACTGCCGGCCGCACGGGTCGGAGCGGCCGAGGCCACGACGAGCGGGCGGCCGAACCGTCACGCTAACGGGTCCCGGACGCCAACCCTCGGACGATGAGCGACGCGCCGGACGGGCGGGACGGCGACGACGGGAGCGACGCGACCGCGCCGGACGCGACCGGAACGGCGTCGAACGCGGACGCGACCGCGCCGGACGCGACGCCGGACGAGGAGACGCTCCGCGAGCGCGTCGAGGAGGAGTACGACTTCGAGAACTTCGGCCCGGCGGACATGGCCGAGATGACGGGCGAGGAGTGGGAGGCCGCCTTCGACCCGGACGCGTGGATAACGGGCGAGCGCCTGCTCGACCGCGTCGAGGACGACCTCCTGACCCGCGTCGCCGCCCGCGAGGTCTTCGCCCACGTCGAGCGCATCCGGGTACCCGACGCGGAGGCCGGGCCGGCGACGGACGACGAGTCCGGCGACGCGGCGGCGAGCTCCGGAGCCGACGAGGGCGAGCGACAGGGCGGGGAGCCGGTGGACCGCCTGGCCGGCGACGACAGGGGCGGCGAGCGCGTCGTCGCCTACTCGGACGCGGGCTACGCCGTCGTCTACCCCGACGGCTCCGTCGAGGGCAGCGGCACCGTCCTCCGGGACGTCAAGCCGGTCGTCGCGCTCTGCTCGATGCCGGACTACGAGGTCCCCGAGCCCCCCGCCGACGCCGGGCTCCCGGAGCCGTCGGCGGTCCCCGAGCGTAGCGGCGAACTCGGCAACCGCATCGTCCAGGTGGTGGCCGCCGCGCAGGTGCTCGCCGGCCTGGTGCTGCTGGCCGCGCCGCTCGTGCTCTCGCTGGGCCGCACCACGCTGCTCGCGGTGGTCGCCGGCCTCGGCTTCCTCGTGGTCGGGGGCTTTCTCTTCGTCCTCGTCGCCAACGCTCGCCTCTCCGACCGCTTCCGGGCCGAGCAGTTCCGGAACCGGCTCCGCGCGACGGGCGTCGCGGCCGACGAGCGGCCCGACTTCCTGCCCGTGGACGAGGAGGAGTGACGACGGTCCCGGTGTCGGAACTGTC
>CAZPIG010000295.1:0-3496 GCA_964586205.1 uncultured Halobacteriales archaeon
CATGTACGACCTCCCCGAGACCCCCTCCGAGTCGGCGTTCGAGGCGGGGACCAGCCTGCTGTTGACCGGGCCGGACACGGCAGTCCGGTCGTTCGCGTCCGCGGCCGTCGAGCGCGGTGCCGCCGGCGAGGGCGTCGCCGTCGTCCTCGCGGACGAGGACGCCACGCTCCCGGACCTCGCCGGAGCCGAGGGCCCGGTCGGCGTCGTCGACTGCCGCACCGAGCGCGGCCCGACCCCCGACGGCGCGCTCGTCCGGACGGCCGCGCGCGACGACCTCGGGGCCGTCGGCGTGGCCGTCTCGGGGCTACTGGCCACCTTCCGGCGGACCAGGGGCGTCGAGCGCAACCGGGTGCTGGTCGCCTCGACCGCAGGGCTGCTCGCGGCAGCGGACGACGAGGCCGTCTTCCGCTTCCTCCACGTCCTCTCCGGGCGGGTCGCGAGCGCGGACGCCCTCGGGCTGGTCGTCCACGGCGGCGACGCCGGCGACCGCCGGGCGGGGACCCTCCGGCCGGTGTTCGACGGCGTCGTCACGGTCGACCCCGGAGCCGGCCCCGAGTTCGCCGCCGTCGGGTCCCGGTAGTCTTTTTGCCGGCGAGGGCGCATCCAGCGAACATGCCGGTCGACAGCGACGCCGAGCTGTTGGAGATACTCGGGCTGCGAACCGTCGCCGTGGTCGGCTGCTCGACGACGCCGGGCAAGGCGGCCCACGACGTCCCGGCGTACCTCGTCGACCGCGGCTACGACGTGATTCCCGTCAACCCCAACGCCGAGGAAGTGCTCGGCCGGACCGCGTACGATTCGCTCTCGGATGTCCCCGAGGGCGTCGAGCTGGTGGACGTGTTCCGGCCGAGCGAGGAGGTACCGGGCATCGTCGACGCGGCCCTCGAGCGCGACGACGTGCGCGCGCTCTGGCTACAGCTAGACGTCACCCACCCCGAGGCCGTCCGGCGGGCCGAGGCGGGCGGCCTCGCAGTGGTCCAGGACAAGTGCATCGAGGTCGAGCACCGGCGGCTGGTCGGGGGGTGAACTAGGGACGCGGTGCGGACAGCGAGGCGCGGTCGGCGTCGTGGACCGCCAGACGGTCCCGTCACCCCGACCGCTCGTGGAGCCGCACCCGCACGTCCTGCTTCGGCCGGTGGGTCGCGCCCGCGCCGATGGCCGGGTCGGGGTCGCTCAGCAGCTCGAACTCGAACGCGCGCGCCAGCACCGCGACGACGAGCTTCATCTCCAGCATCGCGAAGCGCATCCCGATGCAGTGCCGGGGCCCGCCGCCGAACGGGAAGTAGGCGTACTCCGGCCGCTCGTCCGCCCGGTCCGCGCCTCCCGACCCCCCGCCCGCCTCGTCCCCGCCGGTCTCCGCCGCCCAGCGGTCCGGCCGGAACGACTCCGGGTCGTCCCAGAAGCGCCCGTCGGTGTGGAGGTGGAACTGCGGGAGCGTCAGCACGGTCCCCTCGGGCACCCGGTAGCCCCCAACCACACTCTCCTCGGTCGCCCGCCGGACGAGGATGTGCGCGGGCGGGTGCAGCCGCAACGCCTCCCTGACGACCCGCTCGGTGAACTCCAACTGGAACGCGTCCCCGGCGGTCGGCGTGCCGTCGCCGACGACCGACTCGACCTCCGCGCGCAGGCGCGCGGCCGCGTCGTCGTGGGTCGAAAGCAGCAGGACGGCGTAAGTGAGCCCGAGCGACGTCGTCTCGTGGCCCGCGAAGGTGAAGGTGAGCAGATTGTCCCGGACCTCCGCCGCCGACAGGCCGGCCCCGTCTGGCCCCGTCGCCGTCAGCAGCAGCGACAGCAGGTCGTCGCCGTCCGCGCCCGCCGCGCGCCGCTCGGCTATCAGTTCGTCGGCGCGCTCGCGGTAGGCCGCCAGCGCCCGCTCGTACCGGCGGTTCGACGGCGTCGGCAGCCACTGGGGGAGGAAGGTGGTGAGGCTGGTCGCGTCGGTGCGGTCGTCCACGGCGCGCGCGGCGCGCGGGATGACGGCGTCCTCCGCCGACGGGTCCACCTCCACGTCGAACAGCGCCTTCGCGAGGATGCGTAGCGTGAGATTCGAGAAGGCGCGGTTCAGCGCGACTTCCTCGCCGTCGGACCAGCGGTCGGCGGTCCGCTCGGCGTAGCCGGCCATCGCGTCGGCGTACGACTGGATGCGCTCGACGGTGAACGCCGGCTGCATCGTCCGGCGCTGGCGGAGCCACTGGTCGCCGTCGCTCTGGAGGAGGCCGTCCGGGGCGAACGCGAAGTCGAAGTCCCCCACGAGGTCGCGCTCGTAGCGGTCGTGGTCGGCCACGAGCACCTGCTCCACGTGGTCGGGGTGCAGCAGGGTCGTGAAGGTCACGCCCGGCAGCCGCCAGCGCACCACGTCGCCGTACTCCGCCAGCCGGTCGTAGAACGCGAACGGGTCCCGGAGGAACCGCGGCGCGCTGCCGACGAGGGGGTAGCCGTCCGGACCCGGCGGGAGCGGGTGGTCGGCGGGGTCCGGGGCCGTTTCCGAGTCGGCGGTCGCTTCCGGGTCGCCACCAGCGCCCGCGTCGTTACCGACCCCAGCGTCGTCGCCGTCCGCCGCCTCGCCCGCGGGAGACGTCTCCGAGGCCATGTCCGGACCTTCGCAGCCGACGCCCGAGGGCATTGTGGCGAAGCACCTAGCCTCCTTTTGTACCCGCGGCGAGTACCGCCGGGCGTGAAGTACCTCGACGCGCGGCTCCGGCTGCCCGACGCCATGCTGCACCCGATGGCGGCGTTCGTCCGCCACGAGGAGTGCGTACGGTACGAGGAGCTGCTGACGTGGACCGTGCGGCCCGAGGAGGGCGTGGAGTACGAGCTGTTCTACGTCGAGGCCGACCTCGAACCGTACCGCGAAGCCGTCGAGGAGGTCGAGTCCATCGTCGAGTACGAGCTGACGCCCATCGACGAGGGGTCGGCCCACGTCTGGGTCTGCGAGGAGACGCGGCCGGAGGTGCGGTCGTGGCGGCGGGCCTTCGAGGACCGCCGGCTGGTCGTCGTGCCGCCGGTGCGGTTCGACCGCGACGCGGCGATGGGGATGACGGTCGTCGGCAGCGGCGAGGACATCCGCGAGCTGCTCGACGCCGTCCCCGACGCCGTCGAGGTGACGGTCGAGGAGGTGGGCACCTACGACCGCCGCGGCGGGACGACGGTCGGCGCGCTCACCGACCGCCAGCTCGAGGCGCTCCGGACGGCCGTCGAACTCGGCTATTACGAGGTGCCGCGCCGGGCGACGCTCGCGGACGTGGCGGACGCGCTCGGCTGTGCGGAGAGCAGCGCGTCGGTGCTGGTCCGCCGGGCTGAAGGGTCCGTGCTGTCGCGGGTCGTCGGGCGGTACGGTGGCGCGGTCGGTGGGGCAGGGGAGGAAGCTGTTCGCGGGGAGTGACGGACGAGGAGGGGTGTTAAGATAAGCTGCGAAACCGCCACAGACCACCGTCGGGTGGGACTGAAAGGGGCGACGTCTGCGCGAGCGAAGCGAGCGCAGGCTCGTCGGAGCTTG
>CAZPIG010000296.1:0-3428 GCA_964586205.1 uncultured Halobacteriales archaeon
TGTAGCCGTCCGCCTTCCCCGCGGCGATAGCCTCGCGGGCGGCCTCGCGGGCGTGGCCGGGCGTCGGGAAGTCCGGCTGGCCGAGGCCGAGGTTGATGGCGTCCTCGCCCGCGGCCTCGAACACCTCGCGGATGCCGCTGATGGAGACCTGCTCGACGCGGTCGGAGAATCCGGACATGGTTTGAGGAGTGTGGCGAGGGCCGATAACTCTTGATGTTCTCGGGATTCCGTCGCCACACCCGCCGCTGGAGACGGACGTCCGGCTCCCCCCTGATCCACTCCTCGACGCGATTCACTCCTCGACGCGCTCGCGCAGCCGTCCGACGTGGTGCTCCAACTGCGAGAGCGCCACGTCCGCGTCCACGTAGCCCCGCTCGTACTCGTCGAAGACGGTCTCGGCGTCCGCGAGGAAGTCCGCGACTGCGTCGTCGAGGTCGGTCATGGGGCCGATTGGTCCGGCGGGTCCAAAACGGCGACGACTCCGGAACGCCCCGCCCCGTCGTCGTGACCCCGCTGCAAAATCGTGTCTATCCCGATTACTTTATTATTTTCCAATGTTATCGGCCACCATGGGATGGCAAGCCGACGAAACGAGCCGGAGCGACGACCGGCCGGCTCCGTGGATGGCCCTCGTGGCCGGGCTGGTGGTGCTGGTCGCGCTTGCGCCCGCCGTCACCGCGGCCGGGACGGCAGCCGCAGTCCAGGCCGGCGGTGGTTCCTGTCCGCGGCACGATACCCCCAAAGACAGCGACGTGAACGGCGACGGCAACGACGACTGGAAGGTCCACGAGCAGAGCCACGCCAACGGCGAGCTCCAGATCTGGTGTGTCGACCAGGACCCCGAGGACGACGAGCCGCCCCACGACGAGTACTTCGCGCTGGTCTGGGTGGACGAGTCCGGGGACCGCCACTTCGTCGGGAAGTGTCCGTTCGGCGGGGGCCTGAACGGCGGCGCGAAGCGGGTGGACGACGACGGCAACCTCGACCGGCTGACGTGGGTATCCATCGACCGGCCGCCGGACGACGACGGCGACGGCAAGACCGACGACGCCATCTACCAGTACTACCCGGCCAACAACACGCTGATCGTCAAGCACTCCGAGAACGGGGAGATAGTCGGCAACCGTAGCCGGACGCCGCCGGAGGTCCCCTTCGAGTACGGGAACCTCTCGCCGTCGGACACGTCGGACGAGGACTTCTTCGCCGCCACGGAGCCCACCGGCGAGTTCGACCGCACGGCGATGGTCGCGGCCCACGAGCAGGCGAACCTGACCGTCGCCGTCCGCAACGCGACGACCGGCACGCCGGTCGCGGGGACGGAGGTGGAGGTCCTGACCACCGACGGCTCGGCCGTCGATACGCTCGTCACGTCCGAAGACGGGGTCGCCGTCACGACGCTCCGGCCCGGGCGGTACCTCCTCTCGATGGAAGGGGCGGAGCCGCGGATGGTGGACCTGCGGGCCTTCTCGCTGGCCGTCACACTACGCGCGGACGTTGCGGAAGCGGGCGACCAGGTCGCCCGGCTGGAGGAGCGGGTCGACCGGCTCGAGGCGGCCAACGACGACCTCCGGAGCGACCTCGAGGCGGTCAGACGCGAGAACGACCGGCTCGCCGAGCGCGTCGAGCGCCTCGAGAGCGACAACGAGCGCCTCGCGGAGAACGTGAGCGCGCTCGAGTCGGAGGTCGCGGACCTGCGCGGCCAGTCCGCCGGCGGCGGGATACCGGGCTTCGGTCTCCTCCTCGCCGCCGCCGCGCTCGCCGTCGCGGCCGCGCGGCCGCTGCTCCGCCGCCGCTGACGGGCCGACCGGTCCGCCTCGCGGGCCGTGCCGGCGTCGTCGGTACCCGCGGCCGGAGCGTTGTCGCCCCCGACGCCAGCGTCGCGCCTCGAGTGTGACCGACGCCGCGTCCCGGGAGCGCCGTCCGAAACCCAGAAGCGCCCGGCCCGCCGAGCCCACCACGAATGGGAGACGCCACGGACGACCCGGCCGCCCGACACGACGACCCCCTCGAGCGCTACCGGCCGCTGATAGACGACTACGAGGCGTTCCGGACCGCCTGCGAGCGCCCACTACCGACCGTCGTCCGGGTGAACACGCTGAAGACGACCGTCGAACGCGCCCGCGAGGCGCTCGACGAGGCGGGCATCGACCACGAGCAGGCCGGCTGGAACGAGCGCCTGCTCCGGGTCGAGACCGATACGCCGGGCCGGACGTGGCCGTACTTCCACGGCTGGCTCCACGGCCAGGAGGAGGTGTCGGCGCTCCCGCCGGTGGTGCTCGCGCCCGAGCCCGGCGAGCGCGTCTGGGACGCCGCGGCGGCCCCGGGCAGCAAGACTACCCAGATAGCCGCGCTGATGGACGACGACGGCCTCGTGGTGGCCAACGACGCCGACCTCGGGCGGCTGTCGGCGTTGCGGTCGAACACCGAGCGCCTGGGGGTCGCGAGCGCGGCCGTCACCAACGCCGACGCCCGCAACTACTCGCTCGCGCCGTTCGGCTTCGACGCCTTCGACCGCGCGCTCGTGGACGCGCCGTGCTCCTGCGAGGGCACCGTCCGCAAGAACCCCGACGTGCTGGACGAGTGGACCTACGACCACGTCCGGAGCGTCGCGGGCGTCCAGAAGGGCATCCTCCGCCGGGCGGTCCAGGCGACCCGCACGGGCGGGACGGTCGTCTACGCGACCTGCACATTCGCGCCGGAGGAGAACGAGGCCGTCGTAGACCACGTGCTCGACGCGGAGGACTGCCGGCTGGTCGAGGTGGACCTCCCGCTGGCCCACTCGCCGGGCGTCACGGAGTGGGACGGCGCGTCGTTCGACCCCTCCGTGACCCGCGCGAAGCGTATCTACCCCCACCAGAACGACACGGGTGGCTTCTTCGTGGCGAAGCTGGAGGTGGGTGGCTGATGACGGAAAACATCGGCGACCGGTTCGACCGCCTGCCCGCGACCGCCGCGGACCGCGAGGTGGAGGGCCGGGCCACCCGCGAGGCGGTCCTCGACTTCTGGCAGGACCGCTTCGGCGTATCCCGCGAGACGTTCGACGGGTACACGCTCTGGGAGAAGGGCAGCGGCAAGGTGTGGTTGTTCCGCGGCGACCTGCCGTCGCCCGTGACGGACGTGGAGGCGCTGGGGATGCTGTTCGTCCGCACCCGCCAGGAGCACTGGAAGCCGACGACCGAGGCCGTCCAGCGGTTCGGCCGGCACGCGACCCGGAACGTCGTCGTCCTCGACGACGCGGCGGCTGCCCGGTTCGCGGCCGGCGAGGACCGCGAGCACGACTGGGACGGCGACTGGGGCTACGTGATAACGGCCCACGAAGTCGCGGGCGACGTGGAGCCCATCGGCGTCGGCCTGTACGTCCACGGCGAGCTGCGGTCGCGGATTCCGAAGGGCCGGCGGTTGGAGAGCGTGGAGCGGGGGTGAATGTA
>CAZPIG010000297.1:0-3411 GCA_964586205.1 uncultured Halobacteriales archaeon
ACCCCGACGAGGACGTGCTCGGCTGGGAGGACGGCTACTGGTACGACGAGTCGCTCGCGGTGAACGGCTCGGACGGCCTGACCGAGCGCGAGCGCGAGGCGGTCGTCGCCCGCACCATGGCCCGCGTCGAGCACATCCGCGGCAAGGAGTTCGAGGAGTCGGTCCCGGTCGAGGTCATCTCGCGGGCCGACTACCGCGACCGCCCGCGCGGGCGGCCCGCGCCGCCCGACGTCCGCGCCTTCGAGAACACGCTCTGGGAGTCGATGCTGCTGGTCGGCGAGGACCGCTCCTCGGCCGCGGCGTTCGACGTGCTGTACGGCACGTCGGTCGCGGGCTTCTACACGCCGGCCGAGGGCGGTCGGATAGTCCTCGTCAGCGATACGCCGGACAGGCCGACCGTGGACACGGGCGTGCTGGCCCACGAGCTAGTCCACGCCCTCCAGGACCAGCACTTCGGCGGCGGGCCCGCCGGCCGGACGCTCGACGCCCAGCTAGCCCGCCAGGGTCTCACCGAGGGCGACCCGAACTACGTCCAGCACCGCTACGAGCAGCGCTGCGCGACCAACTGGTCCTGCGTCGCCGCGCCGGAGCGGCCGGCCCGCGAGCCCCCGCCGGGGTACAACCAGGGGCTCTTTCTGACCATCTTCGTCCCCTACGCCGAGGGTCCACAGCTAGTGCGGTCGCTCCACCGGAGCGGTGGCTGGGAGGCCGTCGACCGGGCGTACGCCGACTCGCCGGCCAGCACCGAGCAGGTCATCCACCCCGGCCGCTACCCCGACGATTCGCCGACCACCGCGGCAGTGCCGGACCGCTCTGACGGGCGCTGGGACCGCTTCACGGACCTGCCGCGAGGGGAGTCCGAGATTCAGCGGATGGGCGAGGCGACGCTGTTCGCGATGCTGTGGGCCAACGGCGCGGTGAACCGCTCGGCGCTGACCGCGAGTTCGGACCCGCTCGCGCCGTACAACTACTCCGCCCCGGCGACCGACGGCTGGGTGGGCGACCGGGTCGTCCCCTACCGGACCGACGGCGGCGAGACGGGCTACGTTCTCAAGACCGTCTGGGACACGCGGTCCGACGCGCGGGAGTTCGAGCGCGCGTATCGGGATGCGTTGGCGAACCACTCCGCGAGCGAGCGGAGCGAGGACGTGCTGGTGGTGCCGGACGGCCCGTTCGCCGACGCCTTCCGGGTGACGCGAGACGGCCGGCGGGTGGTCGTGGTGAACGGACCGCGAGTGGCCTCGTTGGAGAGGATTCATCCGCGGGAGTCGGAGTAGACGGAGTTCGGCCCTGGTGAAGTGGGTCCGACGGGATTTGAACCACGCCCGGACGGGCTTGCTCACTCCACTTCGCTACGCTCCGTTCCGTTGCGCGGGCTACGTCCGGTCTAGTTCAAATCCCCTCGGACGGTCGATTCGCTCCTCGCGTCCGCTTTCCGCGACTTCGCCTCGCTCGTCGCGACGTCCCCTTTGCTTCGCTCGCGGGACCGTCGCAAAACGGACCCGAGGGGATTTGAACCCCTGACATCTTGGTCCGGAACCAAGCACTCTGTCCACTGAGCTACGGGCCCTCGCACCCACGTAGAGCGCTCCCCGGTATAATCGTTGTGAACCAAGGCAACCAATCGAACGGTAGTCAGTCCTCTACGCCCTCCGTCGCGCCCGCCGCGGGGTCACCATCCGCATCACCGACGCGCTCCTCGGCACCGCCACCGACGCCGCCATCCGTACCGCCACCGACGCCCTCACCGTCCACACCGTCCCCGGCCACCGCATCCTCCGGCGTCCCCACTTCCTCGTCGTCGATGACCGTCTCCTTCCACGTGCCGCGGGTGAACCACGCCGCCGCCGCGATTGCGCCGACGACGTTGCCCAGCGCCATCCCGATCCAGATGCCGGTCGGCCCCAGTCCCACTCCCGTTATCGTGACGGCTCCGCCGAACAGCACGAGACTGCCCGAGAGCGCGAGGAACGCGACGGTGGGCACCCGGCCGACCCAGAGCGAGACCATCGAAAAGCCCAGCGCGGTCTTGGTGTTGCCCGCGCCGCGGTACGCGCCCAGCAGCACCTGCAGCACGCCGATGAACGCGAACTCGACCGAGCGGATGCGCAGGTACTCGCTGCCCAGCCGGATGGTCTCTGCCGCGTCGTCGGTCCCGGTCGCCATGAACACGCCGACGATGGGGTCCGGGAACAGCGCCGCCACGGCGGCGACGACCACCATCACGCCCGCGCCGACGGTCGCGGCCAACCAGACCGCCCGCTCCGCGCGCTCGGTGTTGCGGGCCCCGAGGTTCTGGCCGACCATGGTGTTGGTCGCCCGACCGAGCCCCATCGCCGGCAGGAAGACGAGCGACGCCAGCCTGTTGCCGAGGCCGAAGGCGGCGACCACCGGCGGCGCGAAGGTGACGACGATGGCCGTCAGGGTTATCATCGCCAGCGCGCTCGTGGACTGCTCCAGCGCGCTCGGGACGCCGATGCGGACGATGTCCCAGATGTCCCGCGGGTTCGGGACGAGGTGCCACGGGCGGACGTCCGGGCCGGCGCGCGCGCCGAACAGCACGTACAGACCGAGCCCAGTCGCGACGCCCCGCGAGAGGACCGTCGCCACTGCCGCGCCCTGTATCTCCAGGGCCGGTACCGCGCCGAGGCCGAAGATGAGCACCGGGTCGAGCACGACGTTCAGCGCGACGCTGATGGCCATGATGCGCATCGGCGTCCGGGTGTTGCCGTAGCCGCGCATCAGCGCCGAGAAGACGAAGAAGCCGAACAGGAACGGGATGCCGAGGAAGAACACCTCCATGTAGTCGGCGGCCAGCGGGACCACCTCGGCGGCGGTCCGGTCGCCGCTCGGCAGCAGCCCGAGCATCTCGTCGGTGACGAAGAAGCCGAGGGTCCCGAGCCCCACCGCGAGCAGCGTCACGAACGAGAGCGTCTGGCCGGCTATCTTCCCCGCGGAGCCCTCGCTCTTCGCGCCCGTGTACTGGGCGACGAGCGTGCTGCCGGCGACCGTGAAGCCGCCGCCGACCGACAGCAGGAGGAAGATGAGGGGAAAGGCGAGGCTGATGGCCCCCACGGCATCGGCCGACAGCCGGCCGAGCCAGAAGGTGTCCGCGATGTTGTAGGCGACCTGGAGTAGCTGGGTGACCACGATGGGCCACGCCAGCCGGAACATCGGCCGGACGAGGCTCCCCTCGGTGATGGAACTGTGCGGTTCGGTCTCGCTCACTGGCTTTCGAAACGAAGGGGACTGTTTTGAACGTATTGAAACCGCCGCGGGGTGGCAACCAGCGCCGTGGCGACGGCGGGATTCGACTGGAGTTGTACGACGGGTCGTTTCCGAAACCCGAACACTGCCCCATCGGCGGGCCCAACTTTTTGGTGGTTACCCGTCGACTGTACGCCAACGCCC
>CAZPIG010000298.1:0-3407 GCA_964586205.1 uncultured Halobacteriales archaeon
CTCGGCGAGCCACGCGGCGTTCGTGTCCGTCGTCTCGCCGGCGAGTAGCTCGTCGCCGACGGTGAGCAGCGCGACGTGCACGCTGCCCCCGTGGGACCGGAGCAGGAAAAACTCCACCGGCCGGCCGCCGTGACGGCGGCCCGACTTCGTTCGCGGCGGCGATGGACCGCCGGCCGACAGTCCACGGGGCCACACGGGTGGTGGGCCGTCGCGACCCACCCAGTCGTCGGGCTCGCAACGGATTCCGCTCCGGACCGCGCGGGTCGTCGCGGCCGTCAGACGGAGCAGTCGATCTTCGTACAGTCCGCGCAGCCGTCGGGACACGTCCCGTCCTTGCAGACGATGCAAGCCGTCTCGTCGGGCTCGGCCGGCGTCGAGGCGGCAGCCGTCCCCGTCCCGATGGTCACCGCGGTCGCTGCGCCGATGCGCTTCAGCAGGGTACGTCGATCCATGAGGCGTACCTCGCGTACGACGTGGGTGGCCCCGAGGATAAATTTTCCCCTATATCTCTAGAAACCAACGCTCCTGGGGCAATGTAGAATCGGCCAGCCGTCCGGTCCGGTCCGCGCCGGCGAGCCACGCGGCGTTCGTCGTCTCGCCGGCGAGCAGCTCGTCGCCGACGGTCAGCAGGCCGACGGCCATCGGTCGGTCTGCGGGTCGGAGTGCGGAAAAGGTCACCGCGGGATGGTCGCCGCAGGACTCGCCGTTCCGTCGAGCCCCCGAGCAACAGAGGGATTTTACGGCCAGCCGACGAACCGACGCCCCGTGAACCCGGTCGAGGAGTGGCAGGCCGCGCTCGCCGAGGCCGGCGAGCTAACGCCGGCGGTCGTCGAGGCCGTCGTCTCGGTCCACGGCGACCGCGGCCAGCGGGCCATCGAGGCCGCCGGCGAGGGCCGGGTCAAGGAGTACCGCGACTTCACCGTCGTCGTCGGCCGCGGCGACGAGTACGTCGTCGAGGACGGCGGCTGCACCTGCCACGACGCGACCTACAACCTCGACCCCGAGGACCCCACGGAGCTCTGCTGGCACGCCATCGCCGCCGCGGTCGCCCGCCGGGTCGACGCCGTCGACCACCACGACATGTGGTACTCCGACGTCCGGGACTTCCTCTGAGCGACGGACTCCGAAAGCGGGTCACCCCGCGAAGCTCCCGCGAGGCCCCCGAACGCTCCTGTCTGGCCTCCCCGGGACCACGCGTCCCGGAGCCCGGCGCACCCCCACGCGCCGGGACCGTCCGCACCCCCTGACCCCCGATACGAGCAAGTATTGAATAAATCTATCTGCTATGTATATAGAAAATTTCTCGGCGTGCCTCTAGGCATCCTGGGTTGGGGTTGCCGGAGCGGCCGCTGGAGGTGCGGAGAGAGCTCGGCCCCCGGCCCCCCATGGGCCGGGCGAGGCGCAGAACCGTTACAGGTCGCGGGGCTGGACGGTTTTACGGTCGTTCGCGTCAGCCCGGCGAGCCGCGTCCTCCAGCAGCTCGTCGACCCGCTCGTCGAGCGCGTCGTAGAAGTCCGAGGCGACGTTGTGGTCGGCGAGCGCTTCCTTCACGGCGGCCTTGACGATCAGGTCTGCCATACGCCTCAAGCTACCCGAGCGCCCTTAATAAGGTTTCCCAAATCGTCCCGAAATCGGGCCTGTAACGCCGGTCAAGCGGGGGTTCTCCGAACGGTTTACATATGCGTGCGCGAAGGAACGTCCGGCACCGACACGCCACGCCAGGACCGGCCGGCCACGGGAATCCGGGGCCGCCGCCTGCTCCGGGTTTTCCGGTCGAGTCGCGTTCAAGACCCCGGCCTCGGTATTTCATATTTATAATTTCTTTTTGAAATTAGGAAATTGGGAGAGATTCTGGCAAGGATATTTAGCTGTGGGTGTGGTACTCAATCGCTGCCGGCGGTCGCGGCGCCGGCAGTGACCATGCCAAGCTGTGACCACTGCGGCGCGCACGTGTCCGAGCGCTTCGCGCGCGTCTTCGCCGACGAGAGCGGACGCCTGCTGGCCTGCCCTAGCTGTTCGGCCAACGCGGGCATCGCGGAGGCCGCGCGACGCCGCGCCGGCAGCGGTGCGTAGCCCGCCGTCGACGGTCCCTGCGCGTCCACCACCACTCGTCCGCAACGGTCAGGTCCCTCCGGGACCACCACTCCCCCAGTGAGCCACCACGTGTACGTCGTCGAGTGCAGCGACGGGAGCTTCTACACCGGCTACGCCACCGACGTCGAGCGGCGCGTGGCCGAGCACGACGCGGGCGAGGGCGCGAAGTACACGCGCGGCCGGACGCCGGTGACGCTGCGCCACGTCGAGTCCTTCGAGACGCGCGCGGCGGCCCAGCGCCGCGAGTACGAGATAAAGCAGCTCTCGCGTGCGGAGAAGGAGGCGTTGGTGGGGGAGTGAGGTCGGGGATTGCGTCGGCCGTCCTTCGGTGGCGGCCGATTCCGCAGTCCACGGCCAAGTGACTCCGGCAGTCCACCACCGCGCGACCGCCGCAGTCCACGGTCGAGTAACCGCCACGGTCCACCGCGGGGTGGAAGTTCCGCGAGCGGAGCGAGCGGAACGTCGGCGAGCTTTGCTCGCCGGAACTGAAAGGGGCGACGTCTGCGCGAGCGAAGCGAGCGCAGGCTCGTCGGAGCTTGCTCCGACGGTGCGCTCGGCGAACCCGGACGAAGTAAGCACCGCAGTGAGTGACCGAACGGAGTGAGGGAACGAACGAGGAGCGCAGCGAGGCCCGGGAGCCGAGCGCGTTGGGGCTTTCGAGGACACTGAATACCGAGAGAGGACGCCAACAACGCCGAAACGAAGCCCTCCGAACCCACCCTCAATCGTCCGCACTAGCCGGCGGACACCGCAACGCCGCCTCGGGCAGCGACGCGTACTCCACTAGCTGCTCGCCCAGTTCGTCCACGCGGTCAGCGAGCCCCTCGTCGACCAGTACCCCGTCCTCGTACTTGTCGGAGGCGTTCCGGATGCCGACCTGGTGGGGCAGCACCCAGCCGTGGACGCCGCGGACGGTCGAGCGCATGTGCTCCAGGGTGGAGCCGTAGGAGCCGCCGCCGGCGACCGCGACGAGGCCGACGACGGTGTCCTCGTACTCGTCGAAGCCGCAGTAGTCGTGGACGATGCGGAACGGCGAGGAGTACGAGCCGTGGTAGACCGGGGACCCGAGCGCGACGCCGTCGGCGCGGCGGATGGTCCGCTTGACCGCGGCCGCGTCGCCGGCGTCGCCGCGGTCCGGGTCGTACGGCGGGAGGTCGTAGTCCCGCAGGTCCAGCAGGGTGGCGTCGCCGCCGGCGGCCTCGGCGGCGCGGACGACCCGGGCGAGCGTCATCCGGGTGTAGCTGTCGTCCCGGAGGCTCCCGCCCACGGCGACGATTCGGGGCGTGTCGGTCATCGGCGGGGCGTTGGGACGG
>CAZPIG010000299.1:0-1641 GCA_964586205.1 uncultured Halobacteriales archaeon
GTCGCCTCGACGGGCATCGGTCAGGAGCTCGACCTCCAGAGCGTCGCCATGGACCTAGAGGGGGCCGACTACGACCCCGAGCAGTTCCCGGGGCTGGTCTACCGCACCCAGGACCCGAAGTCCGCCGCTCTCATCTTCCGGTCCGGCAAGATAGTCTGTACCGGTGCAAAGAGCACCGAGGACGTCCACGAGAGCCTGCGAATCGTCTTCGACAAGCTACGCGAGCTAGACATCGCGGTGAACGAGAACCCCGAGATAGTCGTCCAGAACATCGTCACGTCGGCCGATTTGGGGCGGAATCTGAACCTCAACGCCATCGCCATCGGGCTGGGCTTGGAGAACATCGAGTACGAGCCCGAGCAGTTCCCGGGGCTGGTATACCGGCTGGACGCCCCGGAGGTCGTGGCGCTGCTGTTCGGGTCGGGGAAGCTGGTGATAACGGGTGGCAAGAAGCCCGAGGACGCCGAGCAGGCGGTGGACAAGATAGTCTCCCGGCTGGAGGAGCTGGGGCTGCTGGAGTAGGATGGCCGTCGCCGCCGCGCTCGGCGGCGCGGTCCGCGTCGTCGTCTCCCTTCTGGTCGCGGCCGCCGTCTCGGCCGCGACGCTCCACGTCGCTGCGCGGTACGTGCTGGGGGACGTGTCGCTCCGGCAGGCCGCGCTGGTCGGGCCCGTCGCGCCGGTGGTCGTGCTGGTGGTCGGGTCGCTGCACCCGCTGGCGGTGCTCGCGGCCGTGTTGGCTGCGGACCTCGTGGCCGTGGCGTACGTGTACGACGTGCGCTACGCGCGGGCGGGGCTGGTCGCCGCGGTCCACTTCGCCGTGAGCGTGCTGCTCGGCATCGTGGTTGCGAGCTTCGTACAGACGCTGTCGGGGGCGGCGTAGGGCGTCGGTGCGCCGCGGGCGAACCCCGACTTCTTTGTCGCCACCCGGTCCAGTCGCGGGCGATGGTCGAGGCGTACGACAAGCTCGTCCGGGACCGCATTCCGGCGATCATCGAGGCCGACGGCGACCGGGCGGAGACTCACCGGGCCGACGACGCGGAGTACGCGCGCCGGCTCGGTGAGAAGCTGGTCGAGGAGGCCCGCGAGTACTCCGAGAGCGGCGACCGCGAGGAGCTGGCGGACGTTCTGGAGGTGCTCGCGGCGATTCGTGCGTTCGAGGGTATCGACGAGGGGGAGCTGGAGGCGATTCGAGCCGAGAAGGCGGAGCGGCGGGGTAGCTTCGACGAGCGGGTGGTCTTGGAGCGGGTGATTCCGGGCGAGGGTGACGGCGAAGAATCGTGAGTCGGGCTCCGTGTCGTCGCGTCGGGTTCGCGGGCGTCGTTTCTCGTCCTGGGGTGTCCGTTCCTGGACGCCCGCGGTCGCCGCGCGGGCGGCGCGAACGAAGTGAGCGCCGCCGAAGGCGCGAGCGGCGAAGCCGCGAGCGAGGCGACCGCCGAGGGAGGACGAGGGGCTACGCGAGGTCCGAGCGGTGAGCGTGGCGAACCGCGAGGACCGAGAGCGCGTGTCGGTCGCGAGGCGCGAACGAAGTGAGCGCCTCGGAACGGGCGAGCGGCGAACGAAGTGAGCCGCGAGCCGCGGACGCGGCCGACCGCGCGGTGCGGTCGCGGGGCGGTTAGCGGGGTTCAGGAACGCCAGCGCGAG
>CAZPIG010000299.1:1741-3393 GCA_964586205.1 uncultured Halobacteriales archaeon
GACCGACGCGGCCCGAACCGCACCGCTCGACCTCGCTCGAATCGAGGCACACTGAAACCCCACCGTCCCACACCGCACCGCCCCGTACCACTCCGCACCGCTGACCACCCCGCCCGAACCGAGGCACACTGAAACTGCACTGCACCGCCCAGCACCGCACCGCCCGGCACCGCTCCGCACCACACCGCTGACCGCCCCGCCCGAACCGAGATGCACTGAAACCGCACCGCCACCGCCCAGTACCACTCCGCACCGCACCGCCCAGCACCCCCTCCGCACCGCCACCGTCAGACCGCCCCGCCCGAATCGAGACATCCTGAACCGCACCGCTCCGCACCGCCATCACCCCCGACCCAACCACCACGCCACGAAACGGCAATCCAACCACGAACGCCGACTAGACGCGCAACGGCTAAGACCACCCCTGCACGCAGTCAAACCGTGACGACCGTGACCGACGCGGACCTCGCCCTCCCCGAGGAGTGGACGGAGACCGACTTCGAGCGCGACACCTACGGCCCCGACGACACGCCCGGCTTCGAGGTGACGGCCGAGCGCGGCGAGGCCACGCTCGCCGTCCTCCCGGTCCGGTTCGGACGCGAGGACGACCGCGAGGAGGTCCGCTCGCTCGTGAGCGACCTCCACCTCGGCCGGCGCGACCGGGCCGCCGAGGATGTCCCCGAGCGGACCGCCTTCGCGGTCCGCGTCGACTACCACCCGCTCGGCTCCGAGCGCAGCGACCTCGTCTGCTTCGCGGCCGACGCCGACGACGCCCTGGCGGTCCTCGTCTGGCTCGCCCGCGCCGGCCCCGACGACCGGACGCTGCGCCGGGTGCTCGGAGCCCACCGCGGCACGAGTAGCGGCCGGGACGTCGTCGTCGCGGACGACGAGGCGCTGGACGCCCGCCTCGCCGCCGACGCCGACCACTGCGCGGCCACGGGCCGGCCCACCCGGAGCCACCGGTTCGTGCTCCCCTACCGCTACTTCCACCTCCTCGACGGCAGCCTCCGGTCCGACCGGGACGTCCCGCGCTTTCCCCGCACCGTCGACCACCTCGCCGGGGCGCTGTCCCACGGCGCGTACGAGGACCACGGGCTGGGCGACCGCGACTTCGGCCCGTCCGAGAACTTGGATTTCAGGACGCCCGTCGAGCGCGAGGGCTCGGGCGAATACCGGCTGGACCCCGACGTCGCCGCGCTGGCGGCCGACCTCGACGCGACGCGGCTGGTGCTCCGACGGCTGGGCGACGCGACGGACTGACGGCGACGCAAGTGACTGACGGCGATGCGACGGACTGACGGCCGCGGGACTGACGACTATGGGACTGCCGACCGCGGAGGAGTGGTGGTGAACTCGGCCCGTTCGCTACTCCGGGAGCGCGTCCGACTACTCCGGAGGCGCGTCCGACTACTCCTGCAGCGTGTCGATGCCGAGCGTCTGGTTTATCATGCACTCCTGGGTGTAGGCCGTGAACGACAGAACGGCCCCGACGACGAGGAGGACGACGAACCCCACCATCAGGGGCATCGTCGTCTCCATCAGGACGCCTGCCAGCCCGGCGATGGCCACCAGGACGAGTACCGGCCCGAGCACTGCGCGCGCGATGCGGTCGTATCCGCCCACGTTCTTCTCGACGTCCATGCCTATCGAGG
>CAZPIG010000300.1:0-3377 GCA_964586205.1 uncultured Halobacteriales archaeon
GGGGTTTTAGGAGTAAGTAAACAGAACCCGACACATCGCCACCATTTATAAACTCGGACCTCGCAAAAGGCCATATGGACGACGTTCGACGGGTCGAGCCACTATGGATCGAGTGGCCGCAGGTCAAAATCCGTCGCGAGTGGAGTATCGTCCACGGTAACGTCTGCAAATTCGTACTACAGATGGAGTATGACCTCGAGGCTAGTGTTGATGGTCGCGGCGATTCAAATTGGGTTCCAGTTGCCCGTTTCGACCATGATGTCGATGGCCCCCACGACATCCGAGAGGAGGGACTCCACCTTGACGTCTATCGTGATGGCAAAAAATATCGGCGGACCGAGGACTTTTCGCTTGTGTCTCCGAACGAGGCGATTGCGTACTGTGAGCAGTACTTCATCGAGAACGCAGCTTACCTACTGGGCCGGTTTGAGAACTGGCACGGCATACGAGGAGAGTGGGCCGCTACTCGTCCTCGTCGATAGGCTCCCACTCCTGATCCTCGGCGTCTGGCACCTCTCCGTCGTATTCAAACTCCGATTCCGGTTTGCCTGTTTCTTCCGCCAAGATCTCCGACCCTCGTTTGCACTTCTGTTTCTTTTTTTCCTCGGGCATGGGTTCGCAGCACCCCGTATCGGCCCTATGAGTCGTGGTCGATCCCTCCAGGTTCGGTCCGGGATTCCAACGATGGGCCATTTTGTTATACAGTTATTAACGTCGTTCGCTGGTGGAACGCGGGTGTTATAAACTTTCACCCCGCGGTCATACTTGTCCCACCAACTTACCGCCGTCAGGTATATTCCTTAGGAGTGAATCGGAATAAACCTTCCGGCTCCCATATGTTAGATTCCCTATTTATTGGACGAGGCCCACTGATTTGCACCCTTTAAATATCTTGTAAGGGAAGATTACTCCTCCCGGATGCTACCGGCGGCCTACGATACTATTCGACTAATAATACTTTTCTGTGATTAGAGCAACCTTAGTGTCAACCACGAGGGTCAACAGAGTGGCTCGCGTACACTGTGCGCCGAAACTCAAAGACAAAGCATGGACCGTCGAAGGGGAAACTGCCTCAGAGGTTTTCCCGACGAAGGGAACAGGTGATCACAAAATTGACCGTCCGGAGTAGCCACGGTTTTCAACACCCCCCACCAACCCCCACCCGGATGGAGTACGTCCAGGAGCGCGTCGCCACCCTCCACGCCTACGACGACCCGGACCCGCCCGCGCCGACCGGCCGGGCCGCCGTCGTCGTCCCGATGACCGCGGCCGCGTGCGGCACGGACGCCGCCGAGGGCGTCCTCGCGGCGGCGGGGGCCATCGACCCCGCGACGGTCGTCGTCCCGCTCCGGGCCGCACCCGACGAGATTCACGAGTGCCGCGACTGGCTGGCCGGCCTCGACGTGGCGACGACGCCGCTGTGGTGCAACGGCCCCGGCGTCACGCAGCTCCTCGCCGACCGCGGGCTCGACGCCGAAAGCGACACGGCCGACGCGAGCAGCGAGAACGGCAAGGGCCGGGACGTCTGGCTCGCGCTCGGCGTGGCCGCCGACCGCGCGGACTACGTCGCCGTCCACGACGCGGACGTCCGGACGTGCCGGCCGGCTCACTTCCGGCGGCTGCTCGCCCCGCTCGGCAGCGGAGAGCGCGACGACCCCTCCGGACGCGACTACTCGTTCGTCAAGGGCTACTACGCGCGCGTCGAGGACGACCGCCTGTACGGCCGGCTGTTCCGGCTGCTGTACGCGCCGCTCGTGCGCGCGCTCGCTGACCGGCACGACGCCCCCGTCGTGCGCTACCTCGCGGCGTTCCGGTACGCGCTCGCGGGGGAGTTCGCGGCGACCGCCGACCTCGCCCGCAGCCTGCGCGCCCAGCGCGGGTGGGGGCTGGAGGTCGGCACCCTCGGCGACGCCTTCGCCCACGCGGGGTTCGAGGGCTCCGCGCAGGTGGACCTCGGAGTCCACCGTCACGACCACAAGGCCGTCGGCGGGTCGGACGGCCTCGCCGTCATGAGCGAGACGGTCGCGGGAGCCCTCTTTCGGGTGCTGGCCGACCACGGCGTCGAGCCGGACTACGACGCGCTCCGGGACGCCTACCGGTCGGCCGCCGAGGCGCTGGTCGAGAGCTACGCCGCGGACGCGGCGTTCAACGGGCTCGACCACGACGCCGCCGCGGAGCGCGAGCAGGTCGCCGCCTACGCCGAGGCCATCCGGCCGCCGGGGCCGGACTGTCGGCTCCCCGCGTGGTGCGACGCGTCACTGTCGGCCGAGGCGGTCGTCGAGGCGTCCCGGGCGGACGTGGCGGGTGTGCGGGAGGGGTGACGGGTCCGACGGGGTTCGGAGCCACGTCGGACCAGTTAAGAGCGCCCGGGCCGACGGCACGACCATGGACCTGGAGGCCGTCGCCCGTCACGCGCCGGTCGGCATCGCCGACCAGGAGCACGACGCGGCGGTCCTCGTCCCCATCGTCGAGCGCCCGTCCGGGCCGCACCTCCTCTTCACGAAGCGGGCCGACCACCTCGGCGAGCACCCCGGCCAGATGTCGTTCCCCGGCGGCGGCCGCGAGCCCAGCGACGACGACCTCCGGGCGACCGCACTCCGGGAGGCCAACGAGGAGATCGGGATGGACCCCCGCGAGGCGGAGTTCGTGGGCCGGCTGGACGACATCCGCACGGTGACGGGCTACGCCGTTACACCCTTCGTCGCGCCCGTGCGCGACCGCGAGTACGTTCCCGACGAGCGCGAGGTCGCGGAGATAGCGGTCCTGCCGCTGTCGGGCTTCCTCGCGGACGAAAACTACGAGAACGAGCGCCGCGAGCACCCGAAGTACGGCGACATCGTCATCCACTTCTTCCACGTCGGCGGCTACACGGTCTGGGGCGCGACCGGCCGCATCCTCGTGCAGTTCCTCGAGCTGGCGACCGACTGGCGCGCGCCCGAGACGGTGGACCGCGTCATCGACACCGACCCCGACCTCGATAGGTGACCCCCCGCGGGTCCGACCCGGAATCGACAGCGGAGAGGAGTTCGGCTCCGTGGTTACTCCGGCGTGCGCTCTATGACGACTTCGTGTTTCTCCAGTTGATTGTCGTCGGTGAACCAGTCGCCCGGCGGGTGGTCGGAGTGGGCCTCCCGGAACGCCTCGCTGCTGGTCCACGCCTCGTAGTCCGCCTCGGTCTCCCAGTAGGTCAGCACGACGTGGGTGTCGGCCTCGACGGGCGCGAGCACCTCGAAGCGGACGAAGCCGTCCTGGTCGGCGAGGGCGCTCCGGCCGTCCCGGAAACGGTCGACGAAGTCTTCGGCGTGCTCCTCGGCCACGTGGAAGCGGTTCGCGACGGCGAACATGGATTGCGGTAGGCGACTGGCCGTAAAATAACC
>CAZPIG010000301.1:0-3364 GCA_964586205.1 uncultured Halobacteriales archaeon
AGCCCCTCGTCGCTGGTGGTGTACCCCGAGTCGAACACCGCCTCGCGCTCGCCGTCGGGGATGCCAGGGCCGTCGTCCGCGACGGAGAAGCCCCCCTCGACGTCGCCGACCCGAACCGCGACCTCGCTGCCGCCGTGCTCGACGGCGTTGCGGAAGAGGTTCTCCAGAAGCTGCTGGAGCCGCGGCGGGTCCGCGAGGACCCGACCGTCCACCTCGGCTGACAGCTCCGCCCGCCTCGTCTCGACGCTCTCCCACGCCTCCGTCACGGTCCCGGGGAGCGCCACCTGCTCGGGCTCGTCGACCGCCTGGCCCTGCCGGGCCAGCGAGAGCACGTCCTCCACGATGCGCTCGATGCGGTCGTGGGCACGCTCGACCTTCCCGAGGTGGTCGTCGTCGCCGGTCTGGTCGTACAGCTCGAGGGCCCCTCGGGCGACGTTGAGGGGGTTGCGCAGGTCGTGGGAGACGACGCTCGCGAACTCCTCTAGGCGCTCGTTCTGCCACTCCAGCTCGCGCTCGTGGCGCTTGCGCTCGGTGATGTCGGTGTAGATGGCGTAGCCCTTGGCGGCGTCGGCCCCGTCGAGCGGGACGTTCCGGAGCATGAAGTCGCGGAGGCCGTCGGCGGTCCGGCGACGGACCTCGACGTCGAGGCGCTCGCCGGCGGCGACCTGCTCGTTCAGCTCCCGGGCCTCCTCCCGGCGGTCCTCGCCGACGATGAAGTCGTCGAGGTTCTCGCCCTCGATGGTCCCGAGGTCGTAGCCGAACATGCGCTCGAAGGCGGCGTTGGCCGACCGCACGACGGGCTCGCCGTCGATTAGCTCGTACTCGACGGCGGGGTCCGGGACGTTCTCGAACAGCGTGGCGAAGCGGTCGCGCTCGGAGCGTAGCTGGCGCTCCATCCGGCGGCGGTCCGAGATGCTCCGGACGACGCCCGCGGTGCCCCGGAACTCCCCGTCGTGGGGGAGCACGGCCATGTGTATCTCGCAGGGGACGCGCTCGTCGTCGGCCGTGACGGCGGTCATCTCGAACGTCGCGTTGTCGGCCCCGTCGGTGGCCAGCTCCTCGACCACCTCGCGGCCGCGCGCGACGGCCTCGTCGGGGGTCACGGCCGAGATGTGCTCGCCCAGCAGCTCCTCGGCGTCGTAGCCGGACAGCCGCTCCATGGCGTCGTTGACGAACGTGAACCGGCCCCGGGCGTCGGCGGCGTAGACGGGGTCGCCGACGGCGTCCATCACGGTCTCGTAGCGCTCCAGCTCCTGCTGGCGCTCGCGGCGCTCGGTGACGTCCCGCGAGTCCAGCAGGATGCCCCCGATGGCCGGGTCCTCGAGGCGGTTGCTGCCCCGGGACTCGAGGACCCGCCACGACCCGTCCGCGTGCCGGAAGCGGTACGTGACCGACGGCTGGTGGTCCGGCTCCTCGAGGAGGCGGGAGAACTGCTCGGCCACCCGGTCGTGGTCGTCCGGGTGGACGTAGTCGAAGCTGTTCTCGCCCAGTAGCTCGTCCTGGCCGTACCCGAGCACGTCCTCGATAGCGGGGCTCTGGTAGCGGACGGTCCCGTCGGCGTCGAGCAGCGTGAGGACGTCCGATGAGGCCTCGATGAGCGCCGTGAACCGCTCCTCGGTCCGCTTGCGCTCGGTGACGTCACGGACCGACCCCAGGACCGCCCGCTGGCCCTCGAAGGTGATGGGCTGGGCGTGGAACTCGACGTGGCGGACGTCGTCGTCGGCCGTTACGATGCGTAGCTGGTGGGGGCTCTCGAACTCGGCCGGCGAGTCGTGGACGCTCCCGAGCGAGAACAGCCACTCGCGGTCGTCGGGATGGACGACCTCCGAGACGTCCATCTCCGATAGCTCCGCCTCGCTGTAGCCGGTGAGTTCGCAGCCGCGGTCGTTGACGTACAGGAGGCCGTCCTGGCCGTAGATGTAGATGGCGTCGTGGCTCTGCTCGACCAGGGTGCGGTAGCGGTCCTCGCTCTCCCGGAGCGCGCGCTCGGCGCGGTAGTGTTCGACGGCGTTCTCGACCCTGTTCGCCAGGACCGCGAACTGGTCGGTGCCGGTCCCCTTCTGGAGGTAGTCCGTGACGCCCGCGGAGATAGCCTCGCTGGCTATCTCCTCGCTGCCCTTGCCCGTGAACAGCACGAACGGGAGGTCGGGGTAGTCCTCGCGGACGGATTCGAGGAACTGGAGGCCGTCAGCGCCGGGCATCTGGTAGTCGCTGACGACGCACTCGACGGACTCCTCGTCGAGCAGTTCGAGGCCTCCGTCGGCCCTGGTCGCGGTGACCGTCTCGATGGCCCCGTTCTCGCGCTCCACGAAGGTCGTCGCCGTCTCGAGGAAGTCGCGGTCGTCGTCGACGTGGAGGACCCGCATCGGTTCGGTCATTCGCTGTACTGGTGGGAGTGAGACGGGTCAAGGCACTAAGTATTGCGGCCGATGGGGGTGGACGGGGTCGCGGTCGGAGGGGTACGGTATCGAGTCGGTCGAACGTCGGACTCCAGAACTACAGCCGTCGGACGAACCCCGAACCCCTTTTGTCCGCCCCCGACCACCCACCGACCATGCAAGCGCTCGTCGTCGGCGCGGGCGAGGTGGGACGGTGGCTCGGCGAGGCGCTCGCCGTCAGCGGCGACTTGACCGTCGCCTTCGCCGACACCGACCCGGAGGTCGCCGAGCGGGCGGCCGAGACCGTCGCCGGGCGCGCGGTCGCGCTCGACGGCGACGACCAGTTCGACCTCGTGGCCCTCGCCGTCCCGCTGCCCGACGCCGCGGAGGCCGTCGCCGCCCACGCCGACCGGGCGACGCGGGGGATGGTGGACGTGACCGGCGCGATGGAGGGGCCCGTCGCGGCCATGCGCGAGTACCTCCCGGACCGCGAGCGGGCGAGCCTCCACCCGCTGTTCGCCCCCGAAAACGAGCCCGGGACCGTCGCCGTCGTCGCCGACGCGCCCGGCCCCGCCACGGAGGCGGTCACCGACGCGCTCGCCGCGCGGGGCAACGACCTCGTGGAGACGACCGCCGCGGAGCACGACCGGGCGATGGAAACCGTCCAGGCGCGCGCCCACGCGGCCGTGCTCGCGTACGCGCTGGCCGCCGAAGACGTGCCCGACTGGGCCGAGACGCCCGTGTCGGCGGGGCTGGCGGACCTCGTCGGGACGGTCACCGGCGGGACGCCGCGGGTGTACGCCGACGTGCAGGCCGCCTTCGACGGAGCGGGGGACCTGGCGGCCGCCGCGGAGCGGGTGGCGGAGGCGGCCGGAGCGGGCGGCGCGACCGGGGGGGACGGGGAGGCCGGAGCGGGCGGCGCGGCCGGGGCGGACCACGAAGCCTTCGCCGAACTGTACCGGGAGGCGAGCGAGTGGGCAGCGTCA
>CAZPIG010000302.1:0-3343 GCA_964586205.1 uncultured Halobacteriales archaeon
GAGTACCGCGAGGAGTTCGCCAACCCCTACACGGCGGCCGACCGGGGCTTCGTCGACGACGTGGTCGAGCCCGAGGAGACGCGGCCACGGCTGATATCGGATCTGGAGATGCTTCGGACCAAGCGCGTCGACCAGCCCGACCGCAAGCACGGCAACATCCCCCTGTAGCCATGGTGAGCGCCGAGGAGGATACGGCCGACCGGTCGGAGAACGGGACTGCCCCGTCGGGGGGCGCGGCCGACTGCCCCGAGGACGTGGCCGTAGCCGTGGCCGAGCGACTCGACCTCCCCGACAGCGCCAGCCGGCGGGAGGCCGCCGCCATCGCGGCTGCGGTGGGGGCCCACCTCCGGGCGGAGGCGCTCGCGGCCGAGGCGGACGGGGAGACCGGGACGGGCTGGGACGGCCGCCGCTGGACGTTCGCGGGCCGGGTGAGCGGCCTCCAGGGTCGTCGTAGCGCGCGGGTCCCGCGCGAGGCTCCGACCGACGGCTGGGCCGCGGCGGGGCGGACGGACCGGTACTGACGGGCGCTCCACTCCCGAACGACGGGGCGAGGCGGACCGCCTAGAACAGGTCGTGCGACGGCCAGCTACCGACGGCGTTCAGCGCGCTGTCTATCCGTCCCCGGAGGTTCCACGCACAGCTGTCGCCGCCGGGCCGGGAGTTCGTCAGGACGGCGTAGGAGACGCCGTCGTCGCGGCGGACGAGGAAGCCGATGGCCCCCGAGAAGCAGCCGTTGTGGCCGCGCCACCCCGAGCGCAGCAGCCAGCCCTCGCCGTAGCCGCTGTTGTGGCTGTCGTCGTCCGCCAGCTCGTCCAGGGTCCCCGACGCCAGGATGTCGGCCTTCTCCGGGAAGCCGTCGACGCGGACGGTCAGCCGGAGCAGGTCGGTCGGCGTCCCCATCCAGCCGCCGTGGGCGTCCATCCGGGCGACCGGCATGCCGTACGCGCCGCCGTCGTAGTAGGCCACCTCGTCCGGCTCGCGCTCCGAGCGGGTGTCGCCGGCGATGGCCATGCCGTCGGCCCCCACCGGCGACAGGACGGCGTCTCTCACGTACTGCTCGTAGTCCTTGCCGCTGACCGCCTCGACGACCCGGCCGAGCAGGCAGTAGCCGAAGTTGAGGTACGTGCTGGCGGTCCCGGGCTCGTACTGCAGCGGCATGTTCGAGACCACCCAATCGACGAGCGCGTCGTGGTCCTTGCCCTCGTGCTCGAACATCGGGTCGAAACCCTCGCGGCTGCCGTCGCCGTCGCGGTCGTACTGGTTCCGCCAGCCGCTCGCGTGCTGGAGCAAGTGGTGGACGGTGATGCTGGTGGTGCTCCCGCCACCGCTGGCGTAGCCGTGGGTCGGCGTCCCGTACTTCGTGCCGAGGATGCCGCCCGCCCCGAACACCTCGTCGTCGAGCGCGAGCTGGCCGTCCTCCAGCAGCCGCAGGACGGCGACGCCCGTGATGGGCTTGCTGATGCTCGCGACGCGGAGCCGGTGGTCCGGCCCCATCAGCTCCCCGGCCTCCTTGTTCGCGTAGCCGTATCCCTTCGCCAGCACGAGGCGCTCGTCCTTCGCGACGGCGAGCGACAGCCCCGGCACCCGGTTGTCGCGCATATACGACGCGACGGCGTCGTCGACGCCACCGAAGCCCGTCTGGCGGCGCTGCTCGCGCTGCCACGTGCCGGCGTACCGGGCCTCCCCGTCGACGCCGTAGCCGCTGACGTCGGTCAGCCGGAAGCCGCGGTCGAGGTAGTCGTCGAACTCGCTCTGGTACTCCGACCCCGTCAGCCCGTGGTGGGCGCGCCACGCGGGCCCGCCGAACTGCTGCCACGTGCCCACGTAGCGCGCCTCCCCGCCGACGCCGAAGCCGCCGACGGCGGTGACCCGGAAGTCGTCGTTCAGGTACTGGTCGAAGCGGTCCTGGTACTTCGACCCGGACAGCCCGTGGTGGGAGTGCCACGCGGGGCCGGCGTACTGCTGCCAGATGGCCCCGTAGCGGGCGCTACCGTTCACCGTGTAGCCCGTGACGTCGGTGGGCCGGAAGCCGTTGCCGTTCATCTCCTCGAAGCGGCTCTGGTACTCGGAGAAGGACATACCGTAGTAGAGGTACCACGCGAGGCCGCCGTACTGCTCGAAGATGGCGGCGAACCGAGGCCGGCCGTCGACCGTGTACGCGCTGAGGGTGGTGGGGCGGTAGCCGTTGCCGGTGTGGGCGTCGAACTTGGACTCGAACTGCGACCGCGACAGGCCGTGGTGGGCGACCCATCGCGGTCCGGCGACGTCGGCCCAGAGGGCCGCGTATCGCTCGTCGCCGCCGACGCCGTAGCCGCTGACGTCCAGCAGCCGGAGTCCTTCGTCGCCGACGTACTCGTCGAAGCGGTCCTGGTACTCCGAGGCCGTCATGTCGTGGTGGGCCTGCCAGCGACGCCGCTGCTCGGGAGCCTGGTCGCCGGACGAACCCGACGGACCGGAGTCGTCGGACGGGTCCGTCTCGGTCGAACAGCCTGCCATCCCGGCCACCGCGGCGGCCAGTCCCGCCTGCAGGAAGCGGCGGCGGCCAGGCGAATGGTGGAGTCGGTCGGATGCGTCGCATGGTCTGTCGGGTGCGTCGTGTGGTCTACCGGGTGCGTCGTCGGTCATGCCACCGGCTACCGGATAGCGGTGTAAAAACGCGGACGCTAATTACTTGGAACGTGCTCGGAGTGGCAGCCCCCCCACGGACGGCGAGAGCGTGCTCGGCGGCCTTTCGCCGGGCGACGGTGACCTGTTCGACGCTCGGGTCGAGCAGCGTCACGTCGTGGCCGCGCCCGGCGAGCCAGACGGCGTACCAGCCGGCCCCGCCGGCGTCGAGCAGGCGGCCGTCGTCCGGGGGAGGTGGCGCGCGAAGCAGCCGGTCGTTGTCGTTCCCGCGTCCGAGCGGAGCGTCGTCGCTCCGTCACAGCACCGCCACATCGTCGCCCGTCACTATCTCGCCGGACTCGACGATGCGGCCCCGGAGCCCGCCGCGGTGGACCAGCGACTCCCGGACGCTGGCGCTCCCGACCTGGTCCTCGAGGTAGTTGCAGGGCTCGGCGAGTTCGACCCCCTCGCAGACCGCCGTCCCGACCCGGAACCGCCGGCCGACGAGGTGGTTCAGGGCGACGCCGCGGGTGGTGACGTTGCGCCGGTGGTCGGCCGGCCCCAGCGCGAGGCCGTAGTCGCGCTCGACGGCGTCGAGCGTCTCGGCCGCGAAGAGGGTGATGGCGCTGTCGGCGTCGGCGTCGAAGGTGCTCGTCCCCTCGAAGTAGCGGTCGCCCCGCAGCCCGCGGCCCGCGACGGCGGCGACGGACTCCACGCGCTGCATCGGAGCCCCGCCCTC
>CAZPIG010000303.1:0-1687 GCA_964586205.1 uncultured Halobacteriales archaeon
GGGTGGCGGGCGTCGCCGGCGGCCCACTCGACCATGTGGGCGGCCTCGACGACGTCGGCCCGGCCCTCGCTTATCTCCTTGCCGCACTCCTTGGTCACTATCTCGCCGAGTTCGTCCGTTCGCTCGCGTAGCTCGTGGTAGATGTCCCAGAGGTACTCCGCGCGGTCGATGTAGGATAGCCCGCGCCACTCCTCGTAGGCGTCCTCCGCGGCCGCGAGCGCGGCGTCTACGTCGGCCTCGGTGCCGCGCTGGAACTCCCCGAGCGTCTCGCCCGTGGCCGGGTTCACGCTCTCGAAGGTCTCGGTGCCGTCGCCCTCGGTCCACTCCCCGCCGATGTAGTGGTCGTACACCTGCTCGCTGGCTTGCTGGCTCATGTTCGGGTGATAGGTACGTCGTGTGGAGTAAAAAACCACCCAATCTCGGTCGGTCGAGCGACACGTTCGACGGATGGCTCCCGACCGAGTGTGGCCTACTCGGTGCTCGCGTCACCGGTCGAGAGCGCGTCACGGCCGAGGGTCCTCTCGCTCGAAGGCGCCAGGGCCGAGGGTCCCCTCGGTCGAGAGCGCGCTTTGAACCGAGAGCCGCCTAGCTGCGTAGCCCGCGCCCGCGACCAGCCCGGCACCTCCGAGCGCCGCTCCGGTGGCTCCCAGCCAGGCCGTCGCCCGGAGGAACCGACGTCTACTCGCTGCACGCGGCGACCCACCGGTCGCCAGCGTCCGTGCACCCTCGCCCCGCGAAGGAGATGGCCGTCCGCCCGGCCGAACGCGCCACGGCTCGTAGTACTCGCCCGAACGATATGTTGCCCCACGTGAAAAATCTCATCCCCCCGACGACGGTACAGTCGGCGGTGGAGACCCAAATCTCGCCCACTTCTGTTCCCCGTAACTATAAGTATTCAAAAACCAATGACGCCCGTAGACGGCACCAATGGACCGACGCACGTTCCTCAGGACCAGCGGCGTAGTAGCGACGGCCGGCCTCGCGGGCTGCCCGCTCGGCGGTGGCGGCGGTGGCGGCAGCCAGCCGACGGACGAGCCGGCGAACACGGACGAGCCGATGAACACCGACGAGCCCTCGAACGGCGGGTCGTCCGGGTCGGCCGATGCGACAGTGGACATGGTCAACACGTCCTTCTCGCCGAAGGTCCTGGAGGTGGAGGCGGGGACCACGGTCGAGTGGGTGAACCAGGACGCCCTCGCCCACGACGTGGCGTCCGCGCAGTTCAACGACGGCGCGACCTCGTGGGACTTCCAGAGCCAGACCGTCTCGTCCGGCGGGTCGGTCACCCACACGTTCGACAGCGAGGGCGTCTACGAGTACTACTGCACCATCCACCGGCGGGGGGTGATGTGCGGGGTCGTCATCGTCGGCGGCGCGTCGCAGGCCGGCGACCTGCCCTGCAGCGGTGGCGGCGGGAGCGGCGGCGGCTTCGGCGGCGACTACTAACGACGACCTTTTTGCTTCGCGCGGACGCGCGGCCTGCGAGGCGCGCCTCCGTGCGCGCCTCGAAAGGGGCCGCGCGCCGCGCTCTGAAAAAGCTCGAGCAAAAAGACGCCGTTCCGCGCTGGGTGGCGAGCACCCTGTATCGGCCGGCCGGAACACGCCGATTTTTGGTCGAGCTTTTTCGGGAGCGGCGGGGGGGGGGGGGGGGGGGGGGGCGGGGGCGGGCCCCCCGCACCGCATTGGG
>CAZPIG010000303.1:1697-3314 GCA_964586205.1 uncultured Halobacteriales archaeon
TTTTGCGGCGGTGCGAAAAGCGCTTTTTTTGGTGTTTTTTTTTGGGGGCGCGCCCCGTCGCCGTTAGGGGGCGAGCGCGCCGCTCCAGCAAAAAGGTCGTTCGGTGCGTTTATTTCCGCGCCTCCCGAGATTTCCGGCATGGACTTCACGCTCCCCGACGAACACCGGATGACCCGCGACAGCGTCCGGGAGTTCTGCGAGGCCGAGATAGCGCCCGTCGCCCAGGAGATAGAGGACGAGCACCGCTTCCCCGAGGAAATATTCGACGCGCTGGGGGAGCTCGACATGATGGGCGTGCCCGTCGCCGAGGAGTACGGCGGGCTCGGCGGCGACCAGCTGCTCTACTCGCTGGTCACCGAGGAGATAGGCCGCGTCTCGGGCAGCGTCGGCCTCTCCTACGCGGCCCACGTCAGCCTCGCCACCAAGCCCATCGAGCTGTTCGGCACGGAGGAACAGAAAGAGCGGTGGCTTCGCCCGCTCGCGGAGGGCGAGTACGTCGGCTCGTGGGCCCTGACGGAACCGGGCTCCGGCAGCGACGCCAGCGACATGGACACCCGCGCCGAGCGCGACGGCGACGGCTGGGTGCTGAACGGGACCAAGCAGTTCATCACCAACGCCAGCGTCGCCGGCTCGGTGCTCGTCAAGGCCGTCACGGACCCCGACGCCGGCTACGACGGCATCTCCACGTTCATCGTCGACCCCGACGACGACGGCTTCGAGGTCTCGACCATCTGGGACAAGATGGGGCTGAACGCCTCGCCCACCTGCGAGATCCAGCTGAACGACGTCTACCTGCCCGAGGACCGCCTGCTGGGCGAGGTGGGCGACGGCTGGGACCAGACCAAGAAGACCCTCGACGGCGGGCGCATCTCCATCGCGGCGCTGTCGGTCGGCCTCGCGCAGGGGGCCTACGAGGCCGCCAAGGAGTACTCGACCGAGCGCGAGCAGTTCGGCCGGCCCATCTCGAAGTTCGACGCCATCCGGGACAAGGTGGTGTCGATGGAGCGCAAGACCGAGCGCGCGCGCCTGCTGACCCGGAAGGCGGCGTGGCTGTACGACGAGGGCGAATCGGTGACGAAGGAGAGTGCGCTCGCCAAGCTGGACGCCAGCGAGGCGGCCCGCGAGGTGGCCGAGGACGCGGTCCAGACGCTGGGCGGGTATGGCTACACGGAGGACTTCGCGCCCCAGCGCTTCTACCGCGACGCGAAGCTGATGGAGATCGGCGAGGGAACGAGCGAGATTCAGCACCTCGTGGTCGGGCGCGAATTGGGGTTGTAGGCGCGGCGTCGCGGTGGGTGGGTTCGGCTTTCGTTTCGGCCAGTGCTACGATCCACCGTCGGGCGGGACTGAAAGGGGCCGGGCGCTCGACCCTCCCCCGGCGACGCAAGCACCGCAACGAGGGAGCGGAGCGACCGAGTGAGGAGCGCAGCGAGCCGCGGGTGGTCGAGCGCCCGGGGGCTTTCGAGGTCCCAGGACGCGGGTCAATCCGATCCTGGGACCTCGAAAGCCCCGACGCGCTCGGCTCGCGCGGCGCTCGCGGGTCGCTTCGCTCCCCGCTCGCACAACCGAGGTCCTCGCTTCGCTCGGACCTCGCGCTCGCTGCGCGCTTCGGCGCTC
>CAZPIG010000304.1:0-3289 GCA_964586205.1 uncultured Halobacteriales archaeon
ACGCCCCCGACGACGGCGAGGGCGGCCCCGAGCGGGTGCCGCGGCCCGGCGACCACGGCGACCGCGCCGACGACGGCGAGCACCATCCCCACGCGGAACCCGGGCCGCTCGAATCCCACCGTGTTGAAGCTCCACGGCGCGAGCGCTCCGTAAAGCACCGCGACGACGCCAACGACGGCGAGGACTCTCGCGACCGTGACTCCACCGGCGGCCCCGAGCAACTCGTCCCGAACGTCGGTCACGACCCGACCCGAGGCGCGGTAGTGCCAAATGCTTTATTACACACCGGAGTCGAACCCCGTTTAGGCCACCCTAAAAATCGCCAGTTACTTTAGGCTGGCCTAAAAAGTCCGGCTCGATGCAACCGGACGTCTGCGTGGTCGTGCCGACAATCCGGGAGCCCGAGTGCGTGCGGGCGTACGTGGACAACGCCCGCGAGCACGGCTTCCCGACGGAGCGACTGTTCGTCGCGCTGGTCACGGAGGACTTCTGTGACACGGACGCGATGCGAGCGATGCTGGCCGAGGAGGGCGTCGACGGCGCGGTCTTCGACGGCACCGCACGCGAGCGGTGGTTCGAGGAGCGCGGCGTGGCCGAGTACGCCGACCTGATCCCCGAGGCCAGCCACGCCCAGACCAGCTTCGGCCTGCTCGTCCTCTGGGCCGAGGGCTTCGACTACGGCGTCTTCGTGGACGACGACACCCGCCCGCACCCCGACGACGACTTCTTCGGCCGGCACCTCCGGAACCTCGCCCACGAGGGACCGGCCCGGTCGCTCGCGTCGGACGAGCGGTGGGTGAACGTCCTCCACGACGCCGCGCCGGAGCTGTACCCCCGCGGCTACCCCTACGGCGCGATGGGCGAGACGGTCGAGGAGGGAGCCGCGCCGGCGGACGACGTGGTCGTCTCCCAGGGGCTCTGGACGGACGTCCCCGACCTCGACGCCGTGCGCATCCTCGCTGCCGGCGACACCCGCGGCCGGGGCGACGTGCGCCTCTCGGCCGACGACTACGGCGAGGACTTCGTCGCGCCGCCCGGGCAGTACCTCACCGTCTGCTCGATGAACCTCGCGTTCCGCCGCGAGGTGGTGCCGGCGTTCTACCAGCTTCCGATGGACGACAACGACTGGGGCGTCGGTCGCTTCGACGACATCTGGAGCGGCGTCCTGGTGAAGCGCGCCTGCGACGTCCTCGGCAAGCAGGTGCTGTCGGGCGGCCCGCTCTGCGAGCACCGCAAGGCCGAGCGCTCGACGTTCGGCGACCTCGCCAGCGAGGCCCCCGGCCTCGAGCTGAACGAGCACCTCTGGCGACTCGTCGACGACGTGGGAGCGGACGCCGCGGCTACTGGCCGTGGTGCGAGCCTCGCGGCCGACGCCGTCGCGGCGGACGGGGGCGAGGAAGCCGTCCCTACCGACGGCGACTTCGCCGCCGCGGACTTCTCCGACGACGCCGCGGGCTTCGCGGCCATCTACCGGACGATGGCCGACGCGCTCGCCGGCGGCGACTTCGGGGACTACGAGAGCGGCGACTTCCTGAACCACGTCGGCGAGTCCATGCACCGCTGGGTGGACTGCCTCGCGGAGCTTACGCCCCCGGCCGAGCGCCGGCGTAGCGTCGAACGGATGACAGAGAACCGGCAGATATAAGTGATTTAGGGGAACCTAAAAATGAACGTGGAACACTCGGACGCGGGACGTATCGGACGACGCCGACTGCTGGCGACCGTGGGCGCGGGCGCTGCGGCCGCGTCGGCGGGCTGCATGGGCGTCCTCGACCGGAGCACCGACACCCCCGACTCGGAGGGGGACGGCCCCATCTTCGGCTCGGGCCCGGTCGGCGACCGGACCGTCGGCGGCACGTCCATCGCGGACATGCCGGCGCTGTCGGGCGAACTGACCGTCTACTCCGGCCGGGGCGAGGCGCTGGTCGGCGAGCTACTCTCCGGGCTGGAGGAGTTCTACGACGACCTCGCGCTGGACGTCCGGTACGCCGGCTCGACCGAGCTGGTCAACCAGATCGTCCAGGAGGGGTCGAACAGCCGGGCGGACGTCTTCTACTCGGTCAACGCCGGCGCGCTCGGCGCGCTGGCCGACCGGGGCCGGACGGTGGCGCTTCCGGACGACGTGCTGACAAACTTCGTCCGCGAGGAGTTCCGGTCGCCGGACGGCCAGTGGCTCGGAACGTCGGGGCGGGCGCGGTCGATACCGTTCAACACGGACGAGCTATCCGCCGACGAGGTGCCGACGAGCATCTACGAGTTCCCGGAGGACCAGCGCTTCGCGGACGCGATGGGCTGGGCCCCGACGTACGGCTCGTTCCAGGCGTTCGTCACCGCCATGCGGCTGCTCGACGGCGAGCAGCGCGCCCGCGAGTGGCTCACCGGGATGCTCGACCACGGCGTCGCCGAGTACGCCGACGAGTTCCGGGTCTCCCAGGCCGTCTCCAACGGGGAGCTGACGGCCGGGTTCGCCAACCACTACTACTCGCTGCGGGTGCTGGCCGGCCGGCCGGACGCTCCGCTCGACGTGGCGTTCACCGAGAACGACCCGGGGGCCATCTTCAACGTCGCCGGCGCGGCCGTGGTCGACACGGCCGACGACGAGTCGCTCGCCGCGAACTTCGTCCGCCACCTGCTGTCGGGCGAGGCCCAGGACTACTTCGCGCGGACGACCTTCGAGTACCCGCTGATACCCGAGGTCGAGCCGGTGGGCCAGTTGCCGACCATCGACGAGCTATCGCCGCCGGAGGGGCTGGACCTCGCGACGTTGTCCGACCTCGAGCCGACCGTCGAGCTGATGCGGGACGTGGGCGTGCTCTGAGCCCCGACCCGCGGCTGCCGTCCGACGCATGACAGGACCGACCACCGCCGACGCGGAGTCCGCCCGCTCCGAGCGGGGCGACCGCGATTCGGGCGGCCGCGACCCCGGCGGCCCCGCTTCGGGCGACCCCGGCTCGGGGAGCCCGGAGGCGGCCGGCGGGCGGAACTCGCGGCTCCGGGCGGCGCTCGACCGCGAGACGCCCGTCGGGCTGACCCTCGCCGCGGGGGCGGTGGTCGCGGCGTCGCTGGTCCCCATCGCGTGGCTCGTCGCCACCGCGCTGGGCGTCGGGCCCGAGCGGGCGGCGTCGCTTCTGACCCGCTCGGGGACCGTCGAGGTGTTCGCCAACAGCGTCGTGCTCGTCGTCGTCGTGACTGGGCTGTCGGTGCTGCTGTCGGTGCCGCTCGCGTACGCGACCGTCCGGACGGACGTGCCGCTCGCGCGCCCGCTGACGGTCGCGCTCGCGCTGCCGCT
>CAZPIG010000305.1:0-3276 GCA_964586205.1 uncultured Halobacteriales archaeon
ACATGTCCAGCGAGACAGCCGACGACTACGTCCCCGTCGCCGACCTCGCAGACCTCGAAGCCGAGGGCCGACAGGTCGTCTCGGCCGGCGGGCGGTCGATGGTCCTGTTCCACCACGAGGGCGAGGTCCACGCCGTCGACAATCGATGCCCCCACATGGGCTTTCCGCTCCACGAGGGGACCGTCGAGGACGGCATCCTCACCTGCCACTGGCACCACGCGCGCTTCGAACTCTCCTGCGGCGACACCTTCGACCCGTGGGCCGACGACGTCGAGACGTTCCCCGTCGCGGTCCGCGACGGCGAGGTGCTCGTCGACCCCAGCCCCGCGCCGGACGAAGAGCCCGTCGAGCACCTCCGCGACCGGCTCCGGACCGGCTTGGAGGAGAACCTCAACCTCGTCGTCGCCAAGTCCGTCATCGGGCTCGACGACGAGGGCGTGGGCTTGCAGGAGCCCCTCGGGGTCGGCGTCGAGTTCGGGACGACCTACCGGGCCGACGGCTGGGGCAGCGGGCTGGTGACGCTGACCGCGATGGGCAACCTCGTCGCCGAGCACGACCTCCGGCCCGACGACCGCCGGCGGGCGCTGTACCGCGGCCTCGTGGACGTGGCCGACGACACCACCGGCCAGCCGCCGCGGTTCCGCCAGCCGTCGTTCTCGACCCGGGACCTCGACAAGAGCCGCATCGAGGAGTGGTTCCGGGAGACGGTCGAGGTCCGCGACGACGACGGCGCGGAGCGGTGTCTCCACACGACCGTCGAGGTCCTCGAGCCGGCCGACGTGGCCGACGTGCTGTACGCGGCCGCCACCGACCACCTCTACATGGCCGCCGGCCACACCTTCGACTTCGTGACGAAGGCCCTCGAGGCGGCCGACCACCTCGGGTGGGACCGCGCCGACGAGATACTGCCCTCCGTGGTCCCGCGGCTGACCGGGGCCCAGCGCAGCGAGGAGCTGAACTCGTGGCGACAGCCCGTCGACGTCGCCGGCACGACCTTCGACTTCCAGGAGGACCTTCCGGACCTGCTCGCGGCGGGCGAGGGCGAGGAGTGGACGCCCCCGGAGGACTTCGTCGAGACCCTGCTGTCCGACGACCCCGAGGCCACCTTCGAGGCGCTCCGGTCGGCGGTCCGCGGCGGCGCGACCGCCGCGCAGGTCGCCGACCGGGTCGCGCTGGCCGCAGCCCGGCGGGTCGCCCAGTTCGGCACGTCCAACGAGTTCAACGACTGGAACACCGTCCACCACACCTACACCTTCGCCAACGCCGTCCACCGGGCCACCCGGCGGACCGACTCCGAGCCCCTGTACCGCGCCGCCGCCCAGGGCGCGGCCAGCGTCTACCTCGACCGCTTCCTCAACACGCCGCCGACGCCCATCCCCGAGGAGCGCGACCCGGACGCCGCGCCCGAGGAGCTACTGGCGGACCTCCTCGACACCTACGACGAGGAGGGCCACGTCGACGAGGCGGGGCGGCTGGTGGCGGACTACTTCGACGCGGGCGGCGACGTGGCCGCCCTGAAGCGGACGCTCGCGCGGGCGCTGCTCCGCGAGGACGCGGGCTTCCACACGCTCCAGAACGTCGAGGCCAGCTTCGCCCAGCACGACCTGCGCGAGGACCCGTGGGAGCGGCGGCTGGTGATGCTGGCGACCGCGCGGTACATGGCGGCGCACTTCCCGACCCGCCGCGAGGACGAGCAGACGTTCACCATCGCCGAGCGCCTGCACGCGGGCGAGCAGATACACGAGGGATGAGGTCCGGCGCGGGGAGCTGAGATACCCGCCTCGCGGTCGATGACGCCTGCGAACCGCTGGCCCTTCAGCCCCCTCAGATAGTGATTGGTGGAACCCTTCGGAGATTCTCGCCGGGTAGCAGTCGGCGGCCGAGACTGTTGTCCACCCACTGTCGGTGGCCAATTCCGCAAACTATCCCGGGGCGGGGCTTCGGAAGGGGCGGGCCGCTCGGCGTCTGCGCGAGCGGAGCGAGCGCAGGCTCGTCGGAGCTTGCTTCGACGGCGACCCCCGGCGACGTAAGCACCGCAGCCCCGAACGCAGTGAGGGGCGAGGAGCGCAACGAGCGTGAGGTCCGAGCGCAGCGAGGACCTCGAACGCGCGAGCGGCGAAGCCGCGAGCGCCGCGGGAGTCGAGCGGCCCGGGGCTTCCGGGCGCTACGTCGCCGCTCGTCCAATGGACCCCACCGCTGACGGCTCCCACTCAGGAGCATCCGAATGCTTCTGCAAATCACTACGAGTCCCCGCCGCCGCTACCCTACCACACGCTCCGGGTGAGCACGAACACGAACAGCGCCATCAGCAGCGACCCCGCGAGCGCCTCCGCGCCAGCGAGCGCCCGCGCGGCGGCCCCGATGGGCTGGATGTCGCCGTAGCCCAGCGTCGCGAACGTGACCACGCTGAAGTAGAGACTCTCCAGAAACACGACCAGCAGCCAGCCCCGCGAGGCCTCCGTCGGGTCCCTGACGCGGTAGGTGATGGGGTTCTCGGTAGCGGTGGGCTGGAGGCCGCCGGTGAGCGGGTACACCACCGCCGCGAGGAGGATGACGAGCGCGGAGACGGCGATGACGCGGGTCGGGCTGCGTCCGTAGCCCGTCACGAACCGCGCGCCTTCGAGGCGGAGCGCGTCGAAGTACGCCCGGGCGCGCCACGCGGCCCGGCGCTGGACGTCCTTCTTGCGGACGTAGTGCTGGTAGCTCAGCCGGGTGAGCGCGTTGGCCTCGAACACGCGCTCGAACGTCTGGTAGGTCCACATCGCCGGGTCGACGTCGGCGTCCACGCCGAGGTCGTACGGCGACTGCTCGCCGAAGTCGGTCGCGCGGTTGACCCGGACGTCCTCGAACTGCGCCCGGTAGGTGAGCGCCCCCGACAGGTCCGCCCCCCGCAGGTCGGCCTCGGTCAGGTCCGCGTCCTCGAGGTTGGCGTCGACGAACGTCGCACCGTCGGCGTCGACACCGAAGAGTTCGGCCCGCCGGAGGTCCGCCCCCGAGAGGTCGGCCCGCGAGAGGTCCGCTCCGGAGAGGTCCGCCCGCACCAGCGACTGCTCGGCCAGCCACGTCACTTCGGCGAGCGGGGCGTCCCGGAGGACCGCCCCGTCGAGACGCTCGCCCCGCTCGGGGGCGTGGTCCTCCAGGACCCCTCTGGGCTTGCCGGCCTCGTCGGCGTGCCAGATGCATCGCTCCCGGTCCTCCCAGACGGGCCGCCAGCAGCACACCGCCCCCTTGTCCTCTATCGTCGTCAACTCCGCTACGTGACCGCAACGGCTGTCC
>CAZPIG010000306.1:0-1436 GCA_964586205.1 uncultured Halobacteriales archaeon
GCCGAGACGGGCGACCTCCGGGTGGGCATCGACCTGCTCCGGCGGGCCGGCCTGAACGCCGAGATGCGCGCCAGCCGGACCGTCAGCCGGGAGGACGTCGAGGACGCCTACGAGCAGTCGAAGTACGTCCACCTCTCCCGGAGCCTGCGTGGGCTGTCGGACAGCGAGACGGCGCTCGTGGAGGTCATCGCCCGCCACGACGGCGAGCAGGCCGGCGAGGTCTACGAGGCGTTCCACGAGGAGACGGAGCTGGGCTACACCCGGTACTCCGAGATAATCAACAAGCTCGACCGCCTCGGCGTGGTCGAGGCGGAGTACGCGGACGTGGAGGGTCGCGGGCGCTCGCGCTCGCTGTCCCTGGAGTACGACTCCGAGGCGGTGCTGGACCGGTTGGAGTAGCGAGTCGGCGGGCGTAGTAGTCGACGGAAGCAGCGGAACGTGATCGACCGGTAGCCGGCCGGAACGGAACGCCGGATCGACCCCGAGTGGCCGGTGTATCCGTTCGTCTATCCGTCGCGTCGTCGACGCCGGATGGAGAACTTCTCCACCTCGTCGCCGACGATGGCACCCATGATAGCCCCGGTGACGACCGATACGAGTCCGAACTGGGCCCCCAGTGCCGCCCCCGCGACCGCTCCGACCAGCACGCCCGTCCAGCCCGAGTCGACCCGTTCGGTGTCGGACTCGTCCGTGGACAGGGCCCCACCGTCAGAGGCAATATCGCCGATAAGTTTCATGTTTCCCTCTGCTTCGCTCGCCGCCTTGTTAAGCCCTTCCTCCACTCGGTCGATCAGAGTATTCAGCCGGCGGTTGACGGACAGCACCTGCAGCGAGACGAACAGCAGGAGGAGCAAGATGGCCCGAACCTCGAGCGATATCTTCCCGAGGGTCCCCGAGACGGGCGTCACGAGGACTACCGTGGCGTCGTTGGTCGCCTCTCTGATGGGCCGACCGTAGTAGGTGGAGACGAAGAACAGCGCGGTGCCGAACCCGATGCGAGTCCACCCGGGGAGGTCCTCGAAGCTATCGTACGCACGGTTCAGCGCGGCTAGCAGCTGTTTGACGGCGATTCCGAGGAGGAGATACGGGTCCGCGGGGATGGGTCGGTCCGGTCCCCGACCGGCCCCCACCTGTCGGTTCGCTCGGTCGTCGGGGTCAGTGTGTTCCGAATCCATGTCCGGGCTCGGGACGGCCCTGGCCGCGGCACTTCTGATAAAGTTTCAGTCGCAGGTGCGCTCGCCTGACGGACCACTCGTGGGCTCCACCGACGACCCGACCACGGACGCCCGCGGTCGCCGCGGTTGGCGACCGCTGGGGGAGGAACGGGGCTGCGAGCGGCGTGCGTCGGCCGACCGCCGGCCGACGCCGCCGCGTCGCGGTGCGGTCGCGGTGCGGTTTTCAGGAACGTCGAGCGCGAGTAGCGTGGCGGTCGCGGT
>CAZPIG010000306.1:1536-3274 GCA_964586205.1 uncultured Halobacteriales archaeon
CGGTCGCGGTGCGGTTTTCAGGAACGTCGAGCGCGAGTAGCGTGGCGGTCGCGGTGCGGTTTTCAGGAACGTCGAGCGCGAGTAGCGTGGCGGTCGCGGTAGGGTTTCACCGCCGCCAGCAGTCGCGAGCTACTGCTGCGGCGAGATACACTGCAGAAACACCACCGGATCTCACGGCGCGACCTGCTCGCCGTCGTCGTCGTACACGACGATGGCGTCGACCGGGCACACCCGCGCGGCCATCTCCGCGTCGAACTCGCTGTCCTCCGGTACCTCGCGGACGAACACGTCCGGCTCGGCCTCCTCGGACCCGGCGAGGTCGGACTTGCCGGCGTCCTCGTCGGCCTCGAAGGCGTCCCACTCGTGGACGCAGTTGAACATCCCGATGCAGGCGTCCCGGTCGAACTCGACCCTCATGGGCCGGAGTTGGAGCGGTCCGGGTAAATGGCTGGCGACGCGGGGCGACGCCGTCCGATGGCGCTCGCAACGTCGAGAATCGACTATCCCCGGCGCGATGCCCTCGGTGGACGCGAGCGGAACGCTACCGCGCCGTCGGCGTCACGCCGTCGCCGAGGGCCTGCTTGACCTGCAGCGCCGCGGTGGCCGCGAGGCCGCGGGCGACCTCCTCGCGGTCGTCGTCGGAGATGGCCTCCTCGGGCTCGTCGGCCGGGACGAACCCCGCGCTGACGGGGTGGCCGATGGGCGGCCGGACCGCGACGGTGGCCTGGGCCCCGTCACCGCCGGCCGAGAGGTCCGAACCGACGTCGTACTCGTCGGGGAGGTACTCGCGGGTGCGCGCGGCGATGGCCGCCACGCTCCGCCGGAGGTCGCGCTTGGCGTCCGGCGACAACTCGGGGACGTCCGCGGGGGCGCGCCGGCCGGCCCGGACCTCTCCCGGGACGCCGGCGTAAGGGTTGTTTCCGTTCATACAGTCGCACCAGGCCGGCCGGGGGCTGCCGGCTTAAAGCCATCGACCCCGGGGCAATCGACCGGCTTCGCGGGTCGGTCGCCGAGTTCCGCGGATCAATCGCTGGCTTCACGAGGCAATCGGCCGGCTTCGCGGGACAATCGGCTGGCTTCACGAGGCGATCGACCGGCTTCGCAGTCAATCGCCCGGCTTCGCAAGTCACCCGACCGGCTTCGCGGAGCCGTAGACCGCCAACGCGACCGCCGCGGTGTGGCAGCCCGCCCCGTTTCCTTGCCTCGCGGTTTCGGAGTCCCTGCGCACGTCCCCCACCGACACCTCCACCGGCCCGCCCTCGGGGACCGTGGCGACGACCGTCTCCTCCGTCGCTGCCGTCCAGTCGCGTATCTCGCGCGCGGCGGCGAGCCCCGCCCGGACCTCGGCCTCGACCGGCTCCGGACCCGTGGCGTCGGCGGCCTCGTACACCACGCCAGCGCCGTCCCGCGTGCCGCCATCCCGCGCGCCACCCCCGGCGCGCGTCCACCCGAGCGCCGCGCTGACGGGGCCCGTTCCGGCGACGGTGGCCGCCGCCTCGACGACCGTGAGGCGGCCGCCGACGGGGCCGAGGTCGGGCGCGCGCTCGACCACCTCGACCTCGGCGTCGGGCGGGAGGACCGACGAGACGGCCACGAGGTTGTAGTCGTGGACGTTCGCGGCGGCGAGCGCGGCGTCGTACGCGGACAGAGCCGTCGGGGCGCGGCCGGTGCCAGCGACGACGCGGACGGTCGGCATTGGTAGGTGATGGTGATTGGGGCGGGGTATCACTTGCGACTC
>CAZPIG010000307.1:0-3260 GCA_964586205.1 uncultured Halobacteriales archaeon
GGTTGCGGTCCTTGCGTCGCCGGGGTTCGCCGAGCGCGTCGCCCCTTTCAGTCCCACCCGACGGTGGACTGTGGAAGTAGCCACCGCTAACGTTGGTACCCCCGGCCACCGACCGAGATCCTCCGAACTGGCAGTGGTCAGTCGACGCGCCGCATCTCGATGCCGTGGGCCGCCACGTCCTCGTCGGTCGCGTCCCACCCGCCCACCGACAGCGTCCCGTCGTCGGTCTCGACGGCGAGCGTCGCCACCTCCGGGAGTTGCGACCGGTAGGGGTCCTCGATGGGGACGCTGCAGTCGAAGTCCACCACGGGGCCCTCCCAGACGCCCTCCCGGCCGGTGTTCGTGAAGTGGCCGGCGACGCGGGCACCCAGCCCGTCGGTCCCCACAGCGTCGCCGAGGTCGGCGATGACCTGCCACGGCGTCAGGTACCGCCGGGGGAACGACCGCTCCTCGCGGATGGGCTCGGCGGCGGACCAGAACTGCTCGCTGTAGCGCTGTATCATCTCCACGATGTTCTCGTCGCGGGTCACCAGCGCCGGCCGGGCCAGCGCCGGCGAGGACAGCCCACGGTAGATGCCGTACTCGCGGTCGGCGGCCACGATGGTGTCGGCCGACCCGCGCTGGCGGACCAGCACGCCCTCCGGAACGCTGCCGGCGTCGACCAGCTCGTCGGCGTGCAGCAGCAGCCGGACGGTGACGCCGCGGTTGACGGCCTGGGTCACCGAGTCCGACAGCGCCTCGTACTGCTGTGGCGGCATCGACAGCAGCAGCCACCACTCGGCGGCCTCGACGGCCTTCCGCATGTGCCGGCGCATCGAGGACTCGTGGTTGACGACGGTGACGAACCCCCGGGAGGTGTCGACCTCCTTGAACGACTCCTGGAGGTCGTCGATGACCGTGTCGACGCTGTCGGTGAACTCCTCTATGTGCTGGCGCTTGAACTCCGACAGCGCCGTCTCGGGCGGCAGCGCGACGACCTCCTTGCCGCCGCTGCCCTCGTGGACCTCCACCAGCCCCGCGCGCTCGACGTCGTCGACGACGTCGTAGATGCGCTGCTGTGGGATGTCAGCCTCCTCGGCGAGCGCCGAGAAGCGGGCGGTTCCGAGGGTGACGGCGGCGAGGTAGGCCCGCGACTGGTACTGGGTGAGGCCGACGTCCTCGAGCGCGGACACCAGCCGCTCGGCGTCCATCTATCGGTCGCCCTCCCCCGTCCGGCGCGCGCGGGCGGGAACGGGTGCTCCCTGAACTCCTGGCCCGGTCCTGCGGACTCCGCTCCGTCTTCCGGAACTTCGACTCCGTTGCGGCTGCAAACACCGCCGCGGCGCACGCCGTCCCCGCCGGCAGCCTCGGCCGCGAGCTGGCCTCCCACCGCGCCAGCGGGGCGGCCGCGCCGGGACTGCGACGCCGGTGTTCATCGCCGGAAAGCGGGGCCCTGGCGGCAAAGTATGCTTCGGAACGGTACGCGTCGCGGGGCCGACGCCCGGCCGGGGCGGCGACGGGGCGGGCGTCGGCGGGCGCGTCGGAGCGGTTCGCGTCGTCCGGGTCCAAAACATTGATAAATTGTCCGTTTGAATGGGAAACCGGCTTCTCAGCCGGGAAGCCATTTGCAGGGGTTCACCCCACCCCTTCTTCCCCCCTCTTGCGGTCGGTCAGAGGCTCGAACGTGGGACGGGCGTCGTCGCACGCGACCACCCGAAGTACCACCACTCCGGGTGGTGGTGATGTCTAACTCCCGGTCGAACTTATAGATTCGGGTTTCGGCAATCAGTTCGGGCTCGGACCGCTCCGCCAGCGGGGGCGACCCCGCCTCGGTCGGTCGGGGCGGCAACGAGCGGCGCGCGCTGGCGTGGACCGCCGTGGCGGGACCGGCCGTACGACGGGGCTCCAGCGGTCGAACGTCGGACGTTCGCACGTCCGGCGTCCGCGCACTCGGCGTCCCGTCGCGCCGCGTGCGCGGTGCGCGCGCGACGCTCCTCCGTCCACCTCCTCGCACGGTGGACGCGCAGCGTCCGGCGCGCGCTCGTGCGGCAACAGCCACGACGGGCGCGTGCGTCCCCGCCCGCCGGGCCACCGACCCAGTGGGGCAACATTTTTGTAGCCTCCACGTCACCTTCGGGTCACCCGATGGGTCGCAATTCACCACCGACCGAGATTAATCCTGGGGACGAGCTCCCGGTCGACGTCGCTCTGGACGCGGTGGCCGACCCGCACCGGCGGGCCGTGCTCGCCGAGTTGGGCCGGCAGTCGGGCCCGCTACCCGTCGAGAGCGTCGTCGAGACGGTGGTCGAGCGGACCGGGGGCGGCACCGCCCGCGTCGCCGCGACGCTGCACCACACCCACCTGCCGAAGCTGGACGCCGCCGGGCTGGTGACCTACGACGACGAGGCCCGGACGGTCGTCGCGGGCGCGCACCTCGCGGCGGTCGACCCGCTGCTGGCGCTCGCCGGCGACTAGTCCGACGACAGCGCCGCCAGCCGGTCGAGCGCGTCCGTCCGGCGGTCGTCGTCGACTGCGGCGGCCCCGAGCGCGGCGCGCAGGTGCTCGATGGACCGGTCGTAGCGCTCGCGGTCGACCGGGGCCGGCGTCCCGTCCTTCCCGCCGTGGGCGTAGGCGTACTTCGCGGGGTCCTCGCGGGCCGCGCCGGCGTCGTGGACCAGCTCCGCGATCAGCGCGAGCGCGCGCAACGACTTCGGACCGACGCCCGCGACGCCTATCAGCTCCTCGTAGTCCGCGGGCTGGACCTCGTAGGCGGCCCGGAGCTGGTCTATCGCCCGCTCGCCGAGGTCCGCGGCCCGTAGCTCGTGGCGGTCGGGCATCCGCAGGTCCTCGACGGGGGTGGCGACGGAACTCGGGTCCGTATCGGCAGCACTCGCGCCGGCGTCGCGCGCGCTCGCGTCGCGAGCGCGGCCGGAGTCAGCGCCGGCGGGGTCACCCCCGTCGGGGCTCGGCCCATCCGGCTTCGCGCCGCCGCCGAACGCGGACAGCGACCGCTGGCCGCCGTCGCGGAGGTACCGCTTCAGGTGTGCCGGGTCGTCGTTGACGAGGTCGACGGAGACGGCCCGGGCCTCGGCGGACGTCGCGGCGGTCATGTCGAGGACGCCCGCGCGGCGCTGCTGGGCGCAGATGGCGCTCTGGGGCTCGACCACGAAGTCATCGACCGACTCGGACAGCCAGTGGTACCGCCGCGCCGTCTCCTCGCCCATGCCCTGCTGGACGACGCACCAGTCGCCGTCCTCGGTGACGACCATCGCGTGGTGGTA
>CAZPIG010000308.1:0-3246 GCA_964586205.1 uncultured Halobacteriales archaeon
GCGTTTGGGGCGAGCGGCGGCCGCGCGGCCGCCATCGTCGCGCGGCCCGCCGCGGGCGGCGTCGCCGGCGCGGCCGTCGCCGTCCGCCGGGGCGGCGTCGCGCCGCGGGCGGTCCTCGCGGCGGCGCTGGTCGGCCTGCTCAGCCACCCCTTCGGCGACGTCTTCACCGGCCAGCCCCCCGAGTTCCTCTACCCGGTCCTGTCCGTCTCGGTCGGGGGCCGCGTGGCGCTGGCCGCGGACCCGACGCTGAACCTCCTCGCGGTCTTCGGGCTGGAGGTCGCCGCCGCGTGGCTGGCCGCGCTGGTCTACTTCCGGCTCTCGAGCCGGTCGCTCGCGGCCCACGTCGACCGCCGGGCGGTCGTCGCCGGGGCGTACGCCGTCGCCGCGCTGACGCTGCCGCCGCCGACGATGGAGGTGTCCTACCACTTCGTGTTCAGCGTGCTCGCCGTCGGCGCGGTCACCGCCGTCCCGTTCCGGCAGGTGGCCCGGTGGTCGGCCGCCGGCCGGGCGGTCGGAACCGCGCGGCAGCGGGCCTCCACTGCAGTCCGCCGGTACTCCGCCGGCGACCGCTCGCTGCCGGACCTCCGCCGCACCGTCGCGACGGGGCTCGCCGCGGTCACCCTTGCGGCGCTCGCGTACGCGGCGACGTACCTGCTCGGCACGGCGACGTTTTTGTGACCGGGTGGACAACAGGGGCCCATGCACCGGTCAGACATCGGAGCCGTCGTCACGGACCACCGACTGAACGCCGTGGCGTCGTGGCTCGTCGTCGCGTTCCTCGCGCTCGTCGTCGCCGAGAGCCTGCTCGACGGGGACCTCCTCTGGGCGGCCTTCACCACCGTACTGGCCGTGCTGGCAGTCGTCCCCCCGGTCGCCTACCGCGACCCGCGCGTGACCCTGCCGTGGGAGGTGCTGGTGCTGGCGGTCCTGCCGGTCATCGGGCGCTCGTTCGCCACGCTGCCGCTGACCAGCGCGCTCGCCACCTACCTCTCGGTGGCCGCCGTGGCGCTGCTGGTCGCCGTCGAGCTACACACCTTCACCCGGGTCCGGATGTCCCCCGGCTTCGCCGTGCTGTTCGTCGCCGTCGCGACCATGGCGACGGCGGGCGTCTGGGCCGTCGCGCGCTGGGCGGCGGACCTCGGGCTCGGGACGGCGTACCTCCTCGACCCGGCGCTGACGGAGGCGGAGATACACACGGGGCTGATGTGGGAGTTCACCTACTCCACGGCCGCCGGGCTCGCCGCCGGCGGCATCTTCGAGGGCTACTTCCGCCGACACGCCCGGGTGAGCGCGCGGACGCCCGCGGAGACCGACGACGGGACCGTTCCGGACGGCGAGACCGACCCGACGGGCGGCGCTACGTCCTCGCCAACCGACGAGGGAGGCGAGCACTGATGCGGGTCCGGGACTACCTCGGCATCTCCCGGCGTCGGCAGCGCCAGCTAGCGCACGCGATGGAGCTGACCCTCGTCGGGCTGTTCTTCGTCGGCCTCGACCGGGGCGACCCCGGCATCGTCGTCAACACGCTGCTCGCGCTGGCCATCACCCGGCTGCCGGGGCTGCTGGAGGGCGACTACGGCATCCCGATGGACGCCGGGCTGACGCTCTGGATAACGGCCGCCGTCTTCCTCCACGTCGTCGGCACGCTCGGGCCCTACCAGAACGTCCCCGGCTGGGACCACATGACCCACGTGCTATCGTCGTCGCTGGTCGCCGCGGCCGGCTACGCGACGACGCGCGCCGTCGACGAGCACTCCGACGCCGTGCGGCTGCCGCCGCGGTTCACCTTCGTGTTCATCCTCCTGTTCGTCCTCGCGTTCGGCGTGCTCTGGGAGGTCCTCGAGTTCGGCGTCGCCGGGCTCTCGACCGAACTCGGGGCCGAGCCGGTGCTGACCCAGTACGGGCTGGAGGACACGATGCTCGACCTCGTGTTCGACTCGGTCGGCGGGCTGGTGGTCGCGGTCTGGGGCAGCGCCCACCTCGGCGGCGTCGTCGGGGGTATCCGCGGGTGGTTCGACGCCCGCGCCGGGTGAGCGCGGTCGGACGACGAGTCGCGGTCGGCTGCGTACGCTCGACCGTCCACTTCTCGAGTGGGCCGACCGACCGCCGTTACTCGATGTCGATGGCCGGGTGGCCGGGCCGCGCGTCGGCGGCCGCCTCGCCCGCCTCGTCGGCGGTCCGGACGGTCACCTCGGCGTCGAACTCCGCCTCGACCAGCCACGCGGCCGCCCGCAGCACGCGGGCCTCCTCGGCCGGCCGTAGCTGGCGCGGCAGCGAGTGGCGCTCTTGCTGCAGGTCCGCCGCGTAGCTCGCGGCCGCGTCGCCCTTCTCGCGCATCTCCTCGCGGGCCATGACCTCGCCGACCACGTCGTCGGCGTCGGTCGTCCGGGCTATCCCGTAGGCCTCGTGCTTCCACTCCGGCGCGATGGTCAGGGCGATGCGCTCGGGCTCCTCGATGCCAGTCACGTCGAGTATCTCGCGGACGTCCTCGCGGGTCCGCTCGACCAGCCGGCGCTCGGTCTCGATGGCCTCCCGGTCGCCCTCGAAGGCGGGCCAGTCGGCCTCCGCGACGAAGCCCTCGCCGCCCAGCCGCTCCCACAGCTCCTCGGTGACGTGGGGCGCGACCGGCGCGAGCAGCTTCACGACGGTTTGCAGGGCCCGCTCGACGGTCCCGGCGTGGGCGTCGGTGTAGTCGCGGTAGCGCTCGACCAGCGACAGCAGCTCCGGCAGCTCCCGCAGGCCGTCGGTAAAGGTTAGCGACTCGTAGGCCTCCTCGGCGACCGCGACGGTCCGGTCTATCTCGCGGTCCACGTAGTCGGCCACCGGCCCGGCCTCGCCGCCCGGCGGGTCGGCGACGTAGCGCTCGACGGCCCCGTAGAGGCGCTGCAGGAACTGGTGGCTCGACCGGACGCCCTCCTCGCTCCAGTCGAAGTCGCGGGTCGGGCGGGCGGCCCGCATGGTGAACAGCCGGGCCGTGTCGGCACCGTACTCCTCGACGATGTTCTGCGGGGAGACGACGTTGCCCTTGCTCTTCGACATCTTCTCGCCGTCCAGCAGCACCATCCCCTGGGTCACCAGGTCCTCGAATGGCTCGCGGTGGGCCAGCATGTCGAGGTCGGCCAGCGCCTTGGTGACGAAGCGGGCGTACAGCAGGTGCATCACGGCGTGCTCGATGCCGCCGACGTACTGGTCGACCGGCATCCAGTCGTTCGCCCGCTCGACGTCGTACGGCGCGTCGGTCAGGTG
>CAZPIG010000309.1:0-3240 GCA_964586205.1 uncultured Halobacteriales archaeon
ACCACGCGCTGAACTTCGAGATATACGGCCACTTCACCAGCCCCATCCGGCGGCTGTCGGACCTGGTGAACCACTGGATAGTCTACACCAACGACGTGCCCGCCGACCTCGCGGCGCTCTGCGACCACGCCAGCGACCGCCAGAAGGACGCCGAGCAGTGCGAGCGCGAGTACGAGCAGTTCCTAGAGGAGGTGGGCCTGGACCCCCACGCCGTCAACAGCCGGGGCATCGAGGTCGTCGAGGACCCGGACTGACGGGGCTGTTGGGGTTAGATTCTTGATAGTAACCTAGAAATTTATGTCGCTGGCGTCCGTCGGCGAAGTGGGATTCATGAACCGACGAACCGTCATCCGACGCATCGGCGCAGCGACGACGGCCACCGTCGCCGCGGCGGGCGCGGCCGCCGGGAGTCACAACGACGGCTGCATCCCGGAGACCGACCCCGAGTGTCGGTTCCTCCAGAGCAGGTGCAGCGAGATCGACTGTCCGTTCGAGTGCTGCGACTGCATCTGCCTCGAGTGACCGGCGAGACGGCCGTCCAGTCCGGTAGCCGGGGCGAGTAGTCCTGGATGGACAGTCCTCGGTCGTCCCCTTCGTCACCATCCTCGCTCGTCCTCGACCGTCAGCCGCCGGCCGTCGCGCGGGCAGAACTCGAAGGACTCCTCGCGGGTGCGGAAGCCGCACTCCGGGCAGGTGCGGACCGGCGGTCGGTCGCGGGCGCGCCCGTCCCCGTGGCGACGCTCGTCGCCGCGGCTGTCGTCACCGTCCCACCCGCGCAGCAGGAACGGCACGAAGGGGACGAACAGGAAGACGAACAGCGCGTCGAAGTACCACCAGAGCGCGACGCTGACCGCGAGGCTGGCGGCGAGGCCGGCGAGTGCGGTGGTGGTGCGGGACCCGACCACGGTCGTGGTTGGTCGTTGCCGCGCAAAAGGACTGTGGGAGGTCGACCGGTGGTGTTGAGATAAGCGGGCTACCCCGCGAGCTAGTTCCGGTGAACCAACCGCCGTCGGGCGGGAATGAAAGGGGCGACGCGCTCGGCGAAGGCGGACGACGTAAGCACCGCAGCCGAGCGAACGCAGTGAGCGAGGCGAGGAGCACAACGAGTCCCCCGAGCCGAGCGCGTCGGGGCTTTCGAGGACACAGCAGCAGTTTCAGCCAGTTTAGTGTTCGATCTGAACACTGCAGTCGGATGGTTACGATTCGGACGACGGCATTTCGGTTCCGTCGCTGTCATTCTCACTTTCTCGACCCTCGACGACGTGGAAGTCCCCGTCGGCCGCCCGACGCGCCCGCACGCCCGTCGAGACCCACCCACACGAATCGGACTCGTCGCCGTCGCTACTGGAGCCGTCACCACCGTCACCGGGAACCACGCGCCCGCGAACCGCCAGCCGGCCGACGACGCCCGGCTCGACGGGCTCGCCGGCGTCGTCCGCCACGCGGGCCTCGCAGTCGGGGAACGGCCGGCCCACGCTGTCGGGGTGGGCCCAGGGAGCCCGCTCCGGCGGCACGAGCAGATTGTGCGGTCCCGTCGCGACTGTCCCGAACACGCGGGGGACCGGGACGCCCGCCTCCGCGAAGGCGGCGTGAACCGCCTCGGGCGGCCGGTCGGCGCAGGCGACCCACGACAGCGACGACCCGGCGACCCGGTCGAACCCCGGTGCGCGACTCAGTTCCCGTAGCTCCGGCGTCCGGCCGACGGCGAGCGTGGGCGGGCGGGGCGGAGCGTCCGAATCCTCGACGACGACGGCGAGCACGTCCTCCGGGTCGAACGCGCGGTGGAGGACGACCGTCCCGCCGACGTACAGCAGCGGGAGCGCGGGACAGAGCAGCCCCGTGGGATGGGAGAGCGGGAGCAGCACCGGCGCGCAGTCCGCCCGGCCCAGCCCCCACGCGGCGGCCGCGGTGACGCAGTTCCACTCGACGGTGCTGGCGGGGTACTCGACGACCGCGGGGGCGTCCGCATCACTGTCGGCGTCGTCCGTGTCGTCGCGGTCGTCCGCACCGTCGGCGATCACGTCCTCCGGGCCGCGCGCGGCGAAGGCCAGCAGCGGCGCGTCGGCCGCTTCGTCAGCGAATCCGTCGACCTCTCCGTCCGTCGTCCGACACTCGGCGGGCGTCGCCGCCCGATACTCCGCGGGCTCTACGTCCCGGAACTCGGCCAGCGACACCGTCTCGTCGGGGTCGAGCCCGCGGACGAGGTCGCGCTGGGCCGACTCGTGGACCACCACCGCCGGCGAGACGGCGTCGTGGGGCGCGGCGACGGCCGACGGCGGGAGGCGGTGGGACAGCGGCGCGTAGGTGGCCCCGAGCCGACGGGCTGCGAAGGGGAGCACGAGCGACGCGGGACGGTTGCGGGTGACCAGCGAGACGGCGTCGCCGGGGCCGACGCCGAGGGCGGCGAGGCGGCCCGCCGTCCGGTCGATGCGTGCGGCGAGGGCCGCGTAGGAGAGCACCTCGTCGGCGGCGTGGTCGACGACGGCGACCCGGTCGCCCCAGAGAGCGGCGCGTCGCTGGATGGACAGCGACATGGGCGTGGGTACGGCGTCCGTGTGGTTGGGGTTTCGGGTGGGAGTGTGGCGACGTTTGGATGCTGTAGAATCGAGGTGTTCGGATCTGTTCGCACTACAGCTAGCGGTTCGGAAGCCCCGGTCCGCTCGGCTCGGGGGCACCGGAGGACTCACTCCGTTCGTCCTCCGAGCCTTCGCTCGCTCCCTGCGGTCGCTCGCGAAGACCTCGTTGCGCGCTTCGCTCCCTTCGGTCGCTGCAGTGTCTGCGGCGCGCCCCAGCGCGCGCCGCACGGCAAGCGAGGTCCGTCGGACCTCGCCCTGCTTTCTTCGGCCGGGTTCGCCGAGCGCACTGCGGGAGCAAGCTCCCGCAAGCCCTCGCTCGCTTCGCTCGCGAGGACGCCGCCCCTTCCGAAGTCCCACCCCTAGTGACTGTCGAATCAGCAACAGCCCGCTGGATGCCCGGCTTCTCCAAACACGGTTGTGGACGATTCGACCCCTCACTCCACCCGCAGCTTCCTATCCCACCGCGGCACCGCCCGCCGGTACAGCCCGTAGCCGGCAGCCGCCAGCACGACCGAGCCAACCACCAGCCCCACGGCGAGCAGCGGCGGCAGCGGCGTCCCGACGAACGCCGCCACGAGCACCGGGACGAGCACGACGGCGACGGCAGCCGTGAACGCGGCGAACAGCACGGTGTCGAACAGGAAGGCGTTCGGGTCGAAGCCCG
>CAZPIG010000310.1:0-1442 GCA_964586205.1 uncultured Halobacteriales archaeon
TACTTCGAGTGGGTCCAGAACCGCCAGCGCTTCTACTGGTCCGAGGAGCGCGTCAACGACGAGCTAGAGACGATAATCGTCGACGCCTTCGACCGCCTCGTCGCCACCTTCGAGGACACCGGCGCGCCGACCCTGCGGACGGCGGCCTACGTCGGCGCTATCGAGCGGGTCCTGCAGGCCTACGAGGAGAGCGGCAACTGGCCCTGAGCCGCGGTCGGGGGACATCCGGTCCGTTCCGGCCACCCGTCCGGTCCCCCACCTTTATAGGTCACTGATACGTCGCCCCCGCTCATGAGCGACGCACCCGGATGGGCGACGCTGTCGGAGGGCGAATCGGTGGTCTGGACGGGCCGGCCCGTCATCTACCACTTCCTCGACGGCCTGGTGGTCGCGGTCGTGCTGCTGGCCATCGCGGCGGCCGCGTACCTGTTCTGGCCGGCCGGCACGGGCGGCGTTCCGGCGATAGTGCCCGCGGCCGTGATAGCCGGCATCGCCGTGTTCTGGGCCGTCGGGACGCTGCTGGAGCGGTGGCGCATCACGTACCTCGTCACCACCCACCAGGTGTACGTCAAGCGCGGGCTGATATCCCGGACCGTGAAGAACCTCCACGTCGACCAGATCCAGAACACGTCGTTCACCGAGTCCCTCCTCGGACGGCTGTTCTCCTACGGCCACGTCCGCATCGACACGGCGGGCAGCGAGGGTGCGGAGATAGTCCTGCGCAACGTCGCCAACCCCGACGAGGTCCTGGGGCTCATCTCGCGGGACACCGAGCGCGCGTAGCGGTCGCGGCGCGGTCGGGCCGGCCGATGACGGCTCTTAACTGTCGATGGGTCCATTGACCGCCATGAACGGACGTGACCTCGCGGTGGGGGTCGTGGCGGGGCTGGTGGTCGGTTTCGTGGTCGGGGCGGCGGTCATCGCCGGGCTGGGGACGACCGTCCGGACGACCTCGACGTCGATGACCACGGAGACGGCGACCGGGTGCGTCGCTCCCGACACGCCGACGGCGGGGACGGTCGGCGTGCTGTCGGTGGCCGACGGGGTCGTCGCCACGCTGAACCTCACCGTGGTCCACGAGTCGGCCGCGGTGAACGTCACCACCGACGTCGAAGCGGTGTCGGGAGGCGTCTACGTGGTCAGCGTGGCGGCCAGTCCCGACGAGCGGGTGACCGAGGACGAGGGGACGCCGCCGGCCGACTGCTGGCCGCGGACGACCGTCCGGGCCGTCGCGTCGCTGCCCGCCGACGCGGAGACGGTGCGGGTCACCTACGACGGAAGTGAGGTCGCCAGCGTGTCGGTCGAGAGCCGGAGCTTCGCCCCGCTGCCGCCGCTGAACGCGAGCAGTGTCGGTAGCTGAGCACCCTCGGGTGGGGCGAACGCTGGCCGGCCCCCGCAACCGCGGCCGACGCGACAGCGACGGTGCTCGACGCGACAGCGAC
>CAZPIG010000310.1:1542-3232 GCA_964586205.1 uncultured Halobacteriales archaeon
GCTCGACGCGACAGCGACCGCACGCTTTACGGAACTGCCCTACCCAACCGCCAGCATGGACTTCGAGTACCCGTGGCGCTTCGCCGGCCGCCGGTCGGCGGTCGCCGCGCCGAACGGGATGGTGGCGACCAGCCACCCGCTGGCGGCCCGGGCCGGCGTCCGGGCGATGGAGAACGGCGGCACCGCGGCCGACGCGGCCGTCGCCGCGGCCGCCGTCCTGAACGTCGTCGAACCCCACATGACCGGCATCGGCGGCGACGCCTTCGCGCTGACCCACTTCGACGGGGAGTACGCCGGCCTCAACGGCAGCGGCGGCGCGCCCGCCGACGCGGACCTCGCGGCCTACCGCGAAGCGACCGACGCCGAGACCGACGCGGGCGAGCCGCGGATGCCCGCCGACGGCGGCCTCCCGGTGACGGTGCCCGGCGCGCTCGACGCGTGGCACCGGCTGCTCGACCGCTACGGCCGCTTCGACCTCGCGACGGCCCTCGAGCCGGCCATCGGCTACGCCCGCTCGGGCGTCCCGGTCCCCGAGTACGTCGCCCGCCAGTGGAGCCACGCCGCCGACCGCCTCCGGCAGTTCGACCGGGCGAGCGACACCTTCCTCGCCGGCGGCGACCCGCCCGGCACGGGCGACACCTTCCGGAATCCGGAGCTGGCCCGCACCTTCTCGCTCGTCGCGGAGGAGGGTCCGGAGGTCCTGTACGGCGGCGAGGTGGGGCGGGACGTGGTCGAGGTCGTCCGCGAGCACGGCGGCGCGCTGTCGCTGTCGGACCTCGAAGCCCACGCGGGCGAGTGGACCGAGCCCATCGCGAGGGAGTACCGCGGTATCGAGGTGGTCGAGCACCCGCCGAACGGGCAGGGCGCGGTCGCGCTGGAGGCGCTCGGCGTCGCCGAGCAGTTCGACCTCCCGGGCGACCCCACCGACCCCGAGCGCATCCACCGGCTGATAGAGGCCGTCAAGGCCGCGTTCGCCGACGGCTACGCGCACATCACCGACCCCGACCACGAGGACGTGCCCGTAGAGACGATGCTGTCCGAGGACTACGCGGCCGCGCGGGCGGGCGAGATAGACGCGACGGCCGGCACCTACGACGCACGCGCGGGCGAGACCGGCGACACAGTGTACCTGACCGCGGTGGACCCCGACGGCAACGCGGTCTCCTTTATCAACAGCGTCTACATGTCGTTCGGCAGCGGCCTCGCGGCGCGGGGGTTCGCGCTGCAGAACCGCGGCCACTCGTTCAGCCTCGACCCGGACCACGCCAACAGCCTCGTGCCGGAAAAGCGGCCGTACCACACCATCATCCCCGCCATGTTGCGCAAGAACGGGGATTTCAGAGCCTCGTGGGGCGTGATGGGCGGCTCGATGCAGCCCCAGGGGCACCTCCAGGTGGTGGCGAACCTCGTCGACGCGGGGCTGAACCCGCAGGCGGCCCTCGACGCGCCGCGGTTCCGGTGGCTCGACGGGACGCGGGTGGCCGTAGAGACGAACCGCCTGCCGGAGGAGACGGTCGCGGACCTCCGCGAGCGGGGCCACGATGTCGTCTCCGAGGACGACTTCTTCGAGCGTGGCGGCCACTGGGGCGGCGGCCAGATGGTCTACCGCGACGACGAGGGGACGCTGATAGGCGGGTCCGACCCCCGCCGCGACGGGCAGGCCGTCGGCTTCTGACCGCCCCTGGAGCGC
>CAZPIG010000311.1:0-3158 GCA_964586205.1 uncultured Halobacteriales archaeon
GAGCACCGGGCACTCCCGGTAGAAGGCGTTGAACGCCTCGGCGAGGTCGCGCGTGTACGTGGCGACCCGGTGGGGCGCGAGATCCCCGGCCGCCCCCTCGACGACCGCCGGGAAGCGAGCGACCGTCCGCAGGAGGGCCACCGACTCGGGTTCGGTCAGGGCTTCGACGTCCGCCGGTCCGTCGAGGGGGAGTTCCGAATCCCCGTCCGAGGCCGCTTCGAGGATGCCGCACGCCCGGGCGTGCACGTACTGGACGTACGGGGCGCTCTGGGCCTCGAAGTCCAGCGCCTCCTCCCACCGGAAGGTGATGGCCTTGGTGGGCTGCTTGGCGACGATGTCGTACCGGACCGCGCCGACGCCCACCTGCCGGGCGATGCGCTCGACGTCCGCCTCGGTCAGGTCCGCGCGCTGGCTCACGTCCACGCGGTCCTCGACCTCCCGCCGGGCGCGGTCGATGGCCTCGTCCAGCAGGTCGTCGAGGTCCACGCCGGTGCCCTTCCGGGTGCTCATGTCCTCGTCGGGGAGGGTCACCCAGCCGTACAGCACCTCCGTCAGCGGGTCGGTGTCGTTGCCCAGTATCTCGAGGGCGGCCCGGAGCTGGTCAGCGTGCAGCGCCTGGTCCTCGCCGAGGACCGTGACGGCGCGGTCGAAGTTCGCGAACTTCCACTCGTGGTGGGCGAGGTCGCGGGTCGTGTAGAGGGTGGTGCCGTCCGAGCGCAGGAAGACGAAGTTCTTGTCGATGTCCCAGTCGTCGAGCTCGAGCTGCCACGCCTCGTCCTCGTAGACGGCGTGGTCGGACTCCTTGAGGCGCTCGACGACGTCGTCGGTGCTGCCGTCGCGCATGAACCGCGTCTCGTGGACGAACGCGTCGAACTCGGCGGGGAGGCGCTCCAAGGTGGCCGTCATCCCGGAGAGCATCTCCCCGACGACGGCCTGGACGCGCTCGTACACCTCGTCGTCGCCGTTCTCCAGCCCGTGGATGATGGCCTCTATCTCGGTCTCGGCCGCGTCGGCGTCGGCGGGGTCGGCCGTCTCGAGGTAGTCGTTGCCCGCGCGGTAGTACCGCACGAGGTCGTAGTCGCCGCGGTCGCGCTCCGGCGCGGGGAGGTCGGCCTCGTCGAAGGTCTCGACGGCCCACGTCAGCACCGCTATCTGCCGACCGGCGTCGTTGACGTAGAAGTGGCGCTCGACGTCGTAGCCCGCCCACTCCACGACGTTGGCCAGCGCGTCCCCGATGATGGTGTTGCGGCTCCGCCCGACGTGGATGGGGCCGGTGGGGTTCGAGCTGGTGTGCTCGACGACGACGCGCTCGTCGCGCGGGTCGAGGTGGCCGTAGTCGTCCTCGCGGGCGGCGTCGAGTGTCTCGGCGTCGAAGGCGGTCGAGGGGGCGAAGTTGAGGTACGGTCCCGTCGCGTGGACCTCGCCCACGTAGGTGTAGTCGGCGGCGTCGATGGCGTCGGCGAGGTCGGCGGCCACCTCGGGCGGCGGGGCCTCGGCCGCCCCTGCGACGCGGAAGGCCACGCTGGAGGCGAGGACCGCGTCGACGTCCTCCGGCGGCTCCTCGATGGCGAGGTCGTCGGCCGGGAGGTCGAGGTCGGCGAGGGCCCGGGCGAGGACCGCCTCTACCTCCTCGCGGAGCGCGAGTAACATACGACGCGGTAGCCTGTGGCGGGCCAAAGGCGTTTTGAATGGTGTGTCCGGCTGTGTTCGGATAAGGCCAGGAGAATTGGCCGCACAGTCGCTGGCGGTCGGAAGCCCCGACGCTCTCGACTCCCGGGCCTCGCTGCGCGCTTCGGCGCGTTCGCTTCGCTCACGCGCCTCCAGTGCTTGCGTCGGCCGGGTTCGCCGAGAGCATCGTCGGAGCAAGCTCCGACGAGCCTGCGCTCGCTTCGCTCGCGCAGACGCCGCCCCTTCCGAAGTCCCACCCATGACGGTTGGTCAGTCGGCAACAGCCCGGTGGATGAGTTGCTCGTCTTCACACTGCCCCACTCGAACCTATTTAGCCCACCCGCCCTACCACCGTCCATGGCCGACCCGCTGGACCTCGACCCGACCGCACAGGTGGAGCACCACTTCGACAACCAACTGGCCGCCGGCCTCCACCACGGCGCACAGCTCGCCGCCTACCGCGACGGCGAGCAGGTGGTGGACCTCGCCGGCGGGACCACCGGCCCCGACGGCGAGCCGGAGACCACCGACCGCCGCCACGTCCTCTTTTCCTGCACCAAGCCGTACACGGCCACGTGCGTCCACAAGCTGGCCGAGGAGGGCGCGCTCGACTACGACGACGCCGTCGTGGACCACTGGCCGGAGTTCGCCGAGGATGGGACCCAGAAAGCGACCGTCACGGTCCGGCACGTCCTCTCCCACCAGGGCGGCTTCCCGGTCGGGGCGTTCGACGCCCGGCCGGACCTCTGGACCGACTGGGACGAGGTCGTCGCCGCGATGGAGGACGTCGACCTCGCGTTCGAGCCGGGGACGACGGCGGCCTACCACCCGCTGAACTACGGCTGGGTGCTCGGCGAGGTGGTCCGGCGGGTCGCGGGCACCCCCATCGGCGAGTACGTCGAGGAGGTGCTGTTCGACCCGCTCGGGATGGACGACACGCACCTCGGGCTGCCCGGCGAGGTCCCCGACGACGTGGCGACGCTGGTGGGGTTCGAGGAGTTCGACCGCTGCCGGGAGCCGGGCGCGGGCCTCGACGGCTTCGAGAACGAGGCGGTCGCCGCGCAGTTCAACCAGGAGGCCTTCCACCGTGCAGTGATGCCGGCCGCCAGCGGGGTCGGGACGGCCCGCGACATGGCCCGCTTCTACGCTTGCGTGGCCAACGGCGGCGAACTGGACGGGACGCGCGTCCTCGAGGAGGCGACCGTCGAGCGCGCGACGGCGGTCGCGGCCGAGGTCGAGCAGGACGGCACCCTCGGCGTCCCGCGGCGGTACGCGCTGGGGTTCGCCCGCGCCACCGGGCCGTGGACCGCCTACGGGACCCACGCCTCCGGCGCGACGTTCGGCCACGGCGGCCTCGGCAGCAGCGTCGGGTGGGCCGACCCCGAGTCGGGGCTGGCGGTCTCGTACGTGACCAACGGCGTCCGGGACAGCTACGAGCAGGGCTCGCGGGCGACCATCGTCAGCGACGCGGTGCGGCGGGCGTACGGGGG
>CAZPIG010000312.1:0-3158 GCA_964586205.1 uncultured Halobacteriales archaeon
GCGGGGGCCGGCGTCCCCGTGGCGAAGCACGGCAACTACTCCGTCTCCTCGTCGTCGGGCAGCGCGGACGTGCTCGACGCCGTCGGCGTGCCCATCGAGGCCGAGCCGCCGGACGTCGAGGCCGCCATCGAGGAGACCGGCATCGGCTTCATGCTCGCGCCGACGTTCCACCCGGCGATGAAGGCGGTCATCGGCCCCCGCCGCGAGTTGGGGATGCGGACCGTGTTCAACGTCCTCGGGCCGCTGACCAACCCCGCCCGCGCGGACGCCCAGGTCGTGGGCGTCTACGACCCCGACCTCGTCCCGCTCGTCGCGCGGTCGCTGGCTCGCCTCGACGTCGAGCGCGCGCTCGTGGTCCACGGCGCGGGGCTGGACGAGATAGCCGTCCACGACGAGACGACCGTCGCCGAGGTCGACGGGGGGTCCGTCGAGGAGTACTTGCTCGCCCCGGAGGACGCCGGCGTCGAGCGCCACCCCGTCTCCGCGGTCGCGGGCGGCAGCCCCGAGGAGAACGCGGCCGACCTCCGCGGCCTGCTCGCTGGGGAGGTCGACGGCGCGAAGCGGGACATCGTCCTCGCCAACGCCGGGGCCGCCATCTACGTCGCCGGCGAGGCCGGCTCCGTGGCGGAGGGCACGGAGGTCGCCGCGAACGCCATCGACGAGGGCGACGCCGAGGCGAAGCTAGCCGCGATGCAAGCGGCGGGCCAGTGATGGCCCGCGCGAAAGTCTGCGGCGTGACGCGCCCGGCGGACCTCCGGGCGGCCGTCGACGCCGGCGCGGACGCCGTCGGCGTCGTCTGCGACGTGCCGGTGGACACGCCCCGGGAGGTCGCGCCGGAGCGGGCGGCCGACCTGCTCGCCGCCGTCCCGCCGTTCGCGGCGGGCGTGCTGGTGACCATGCCCGCCGCGCCCGAGCGTGCGGTCGACCTCGCCGAGCGGGTCCGCCCCGACGTGCTGCAGGTCCACGGCGACCTCGCGCCCGGCGACCTCGCGTACCTCGCGGGCGCGGTGGACGCCGCCCTCGTGGTGGGCGTCGACGCGGCGGCCCCCGAGCGCGCCCGCCGGTACGACGACGTGGTCGACGCGGTGCTGGTCGATTCGACCGACGACGCCGGGGCCGGCGGGACCGGCCGGACCCACGACTGGACGGCGACCGCGGACCTGGCGGCCGAACTCGACTCGCCGGTCGTCCTCGCGGGCGGGCTGGACCCCGACAACGTCGCCGAGGCGGTCCGGACCGTCCGGCCGTACGGCGTGGACGCGTCCAGCGGCGTCGAGGACCGCGGCGGCGAGAAGGACCACGCGGCCGTCAGGGCGTTCGTCAAGCGTGCGAAGGAGGCTGCGAGCGCGGCCGGCACTACGACCGCCGACGACCCGCCCGTGGAGGCCGACGAGCCGTGACGGACCTGACGCCGGGCCGCGAGCAGTTCCGCGACCTCGCGGCCGACGGGCCGGTCGTCGTCCGGGTCGCGGCGGACCTCGCCGTCGACGTCCCGCCGCTGTCGGCGTACGCGGCGCTGTCGGGGCGGACCACCGACCGTGCGCGCTCGCCGTACGCCTTCCTGCTGGAGAGCGCCGCGAAGACGGCCGGCAGCGACCCGGACGGCGCGTTCCGGGCGGACGACGGCGGCGCGGACCGCCACGCCCGCTTCTCGTTCGTCGGCTACGACCCCGCGCTGGTCGTCAGCGTGACCGGCGGCGAGCGCGAGGTCCGGCGGCTCCGCGGGGGGACCGGCTCGCCCGACTCCCGCTCCGACGACGCCACCGCGTCGCCGCCGGGCGACGCGGCAGCCGGCGGGTGGGCCGACCGCGTCAGCCCGCCCAGCGACGAGGCGGACGCGCTGGACCTGCTGCGCGGCGTCCTGCCGGACGTCCCCCGCCGGGGCTTTCCCGACCGCGACCGCCGCAACCTCGAAGGGGGGCTCGTGGGCTTTCTGTCGTACGACGCGGTGTACGACGTTTGGCTGTCCGAGGTCGGCCGCGAGCGCCCCGACTCGCCGGTCCCGGACGCCGAGTTCGTGCTCGCCGACCGGGTGCTGGCGTTCGACGAGGTGGCCGGGACGGTCACGCTCGTCCGGACGTTGCTGGTCGGGGCGGACGACGACCCCGACGCGGTGTACGACGCCGTGGCGAGCGAGGCCGAGCGCGTGGCGGCCACGCTCGCGGCCGCCGACCCGCCCGAGCCCGGCGGCTTCGTCCGGACCGGGGAGTCGGCCGGCCCGCGCGAGGACTACGAGGCCGCGGTCCGGAGCGCGAAAGAGCACGTCCGCGACGGCGACGTCTACCAGGCGGTGCTCTCGCGGACCCGCGAGCTACGGGGCGACGTGGACGCGCTCGGTCTGTACGCGGCGTTGCGCGAGGTCAACCCCTCGCCGTACATGTACCTGCTCGCCCACGACGACCACAGCGTCGTCGGCGCGAGCCCGGAGGCGCTGGTGTCGGTCCAGGGGCGGACGGTCCGGGCCAACCCCATCGCGGGCACCTGCGAGCGCGGGACCAGCCCCGTCGAGGACCGCCGGCGCGCGGGCGAGATGCTGGCCGACGACAAGGAGCTGGCCGAGCACACCATGCTCGTCGACCTCGCGCGCAACGACGTCCGCCGGGTGTCGGCCCCCGGGACGGTCCGCGTCGAGGAGTTCATGGCCGTCCGCAAGTACAGCCACGTCCAGCACATCGAGAGCACTGTGCGTGGACTCCTGCCCGAGGGGCCGGACGCGCCCGACGCCTTCGACGCCATCCGGGCGACGTTCCCGGCGGGCACGCTCGCCGGCGCGCCCAAGGTGCGCGCGATGGAGATACTCGACGACTTAGAGGCCAGCCCGCGCGGCGTCTACGGCGGCGGCGTGGGCTACGTCTCGCTGACCGGCGACGCGGACGTGGCCATCGTCATCCGGTCGGCGACGGTCGACTCCGCCGGCGAGGAGGACCGCATCACCGTTCGCGCGGGCGCGGGCATCGTGGCCGACAGCGACCCCGCGGCCGAGTACGAGGAGACCGAGCGGAAGATGGACGGCGTGCTGGCGGCCATCGAGCGCATCGAGGACGACGGAGCAGAGGAGGGCGACGGCGTGGCCGGCGACGAGGATGGAGCCGGCAGCGACGGCGACGCGACACCGGACGACCCGCGACCGACCGCGGAGCGGGAGGCGGACCGATGAG
>CAZPIG010000313.1:0-3148 GCA_964586205.1 uncultured Halobacteriales archaeon
TGGTCCGGTGGCTGGAGCACCTCGGCTACGACGTCCGCCACGTCGAGAACTTCACGGACGTCAACGAGAAGATAGTCGCCCGCGTCGGCGAGGACGACCTCGGCGACAGCGAGGGCGAGGTCGCCCGCCACTTCGTCGGCGAGACCATCCGCGACATGCGCTCGCTGAACCTCCGGCGCACCGACGTCTACCCCCGCGTCTCCGAGCACGTCCCGGAGATAATCGACCTCGTGGAGACGCTGGTCGAGAAGGGCTACGCCTACGAGTCCGACGGGTCGGTCTACTTCGACGTCACCACCTTCGAGGACTACGGGAAACTCTCGAACCAGTCCGTCGAGGACATCGAGGCCCAGGGCGACCCCGACGAGCAGTCCGACAAGCGCCACCCGGCGGACTTCGCGCTCTGGAAGGCCGACGCCGTCGCCCCCGAGACGGCGGCCGAGCACCGCGACCCGGACCTGCCGCCCCTCGAGGAGCCCGGCGGCCGGACGTGGGACTCGCCGTGGGGCGAGGGCCGGCCGGGGTGGCACATCGAGTGCTCCGCGATGAGCACGACCCACCTCGCCGACTCCATCGACGTCCACGTCGGGGGTCAGGACCTCGTCTTCCCGCACCACGAGAACGAGATCGCCCAGAGCGAGGCGGCGACGGGCGAGCAGTTCGCGAAGTACTGGCTGCACGTCCGGCTGCTGGAGACCGGGGGCGAGAAGATGTCCACGAGCCTCGAGAACTTCTTCACGGTCCGCAACGCCGTGGCGGAGTTCGGAGCCAACGCCGTCCGGACCTTCCTGCTGTCGACGGCGTACTCCAGCGAGCAGCAGTACACCGAGGCCGCCATAGAGGAGGCCGTCGACCGCTGGGAGCGGCTCCGGCGGGCCCACGAGCGCGCCGTCGACGCGGCCGACAGCGTCGACGCCCACGCGAAGACGCCCGACGGGGACCTCCGGGCGGCCGTCGAGGCGGTCCGGGAGGATGTCCCGGCGGCGATGAACGACGACTTCAACACCCGCGGCGCGCTGGCGGCGCTGGACGAGCTGGCGGGCGCGGTCCACCGCCACGCCGACGGCGGCGCGCCGTACGACTACCCCGCGCTCGCCGACGCCCTCGAAGCGTTCGAGACGTACGGCGAGGACGTGCTCGGGCTGGCGTTCGACGGCGACACGACCGGCGACGTCCGGCTGGCCGAGGAGCTGGTCGAGCTAGTCCTGGACGTGCGCGAGGACGAGCGCGCGGCCGGCAACTACGACCGCGCCGACGACCTCCGGGCCGCCCTGGAGGCTGCCGGCGTCGAGGTCGAGGACACCGACGAGGGGCCGACCTACCGACTGTGAGGTAGAGCGGACGTGCCTTGTCCCATCAAACACCCGTCGGAGCTTCGCGGCGCACTCGCGTTCTCGTCCGGCGAGTCCGTCGTTCCCTATCACACCCCGCTTCGTTCCCGGACCCGAACCGTTTTATTACAGCCCGCGCCCAATTCGGACCGATGACCGACCACCGACGCGCGGCCGCGATCGCCCTGCTCGCCCTCCTGCTCGCCACCGCGGGCTGTCTCGGCGCGCTGACCGGCGACGCCCCCGTCCGTGCCACGGCGACCGCGCCCGCCGTGGACGCGGCGGTGCTCGACACGGCGGGCTACGAGCTGGCGCGCAACGAGTCCCTGCAGGAGAACCGCACCTTCACCGTCGCCGGCCAGTCCAGGACGGCGGACCTCACCTCCCACCTCGCGGAGTACCAGCGGACGGTCGACCTCGGACCGGCGGGCGAGCACCGGGCGGCCGTGTTCACCGTGCTGGCGACGCCGCAGGTGAACGTCCTCGGCCGGACGTTCAACCCCGTCGGCGAGATGTCGGCGGTCGAGCTGGTCCACACCTTCCAGTCCCAGTACGAGGGGCTGTCGGTCGGCGGGACCGTCGGCACGACGAACGCGACGCTGCTGGGCCGCGAGACCGAGGTGACGAAGCTCGAGGGCGCGGCCGCCATCGGGCCGGTCGACGTGGACGTGTACGTGCACGTGACGCGGGTGCGCCACGAGGGCGACTACGTGCTCGCGTTCGCCGTCTACCCGCAGTTCCTGTCGGACGAGGAGGCGACCGTGCTGGCGCTGCTGTCGGGCGTCGAGCACTGACGGGGCGGGAGCTTCCGCCGCTGACAGTCGCTGCCGGGGAGACCGAGCGGTCGTCGGCGTCGCTGCCCACCGCCAGCAGAAGCCCTCACGCGATGTCCCGGCTGGTGTCGATGGCGACCTCCTCGGTCAGCTCGAGCTTGATGCTTTCGGCGAGCGCGCTGCCGCCGCGGAACTTCGGGACCGTCAGGCGGTTGTCGACCTCGTCGCCGTCTATCTCGGTGGTGAGCTTGAAGATGACGTCGGCCATGTGCTCGGTGATGTCGCGGTTGTCCGGGACCGAACGGCCGTCCAGACAGTGCAGGACGGCGATGCTGCCCGTGTTGACCATCTGGGTCTGGAGGTCGTTGACGAAGTTGCGGTACCGGGCGGCGTCCTTCGTCTCCAGGGGGTCGACCGTGTCGATGATGAGGTTCGCGCCCTCCGGCAGCGCCCGGATGAGGCGGTTCGCGTGGTCGAGGGCCTCGCCGCCGCCGATGTCCCGCACCGTCGGGCTGCCGGTGCTGGTCGGCGTCCGGCTGATCGCGTCCTCGACGGCCTGGTCCGAGCGCTGGGTCGACAGGTACAGCGTGCCGCGAGCGGCCGTCAGCTCGTACAGCATCAGTTCGGCCTGACTCGCCGGGGCGGCCGTCAGGGCGACGATGCTACCCGCCGGTAGCCCCCCGTCTATCTTCCGGTCGAGGACGTCGATCCCCGTGGGAAGCCGCCCCGCCATTCGTTCACACGGTTGCTCTCCAGCCCCGATAAAGCTTTGGCCCTTATTGACACGCTAAAACCGCTTAGAGGGCCGCTAAGGCCTGCTCGTACGACGCCCGTCTGACACGAACGTCCGGGGGCACGCAGGCGAGCACGGGGGGTTCCAGGGCGCTCGCGGCGGGTGGGGCCCGGTCGGTCCCGGTCACCACGACGCCGGCGACGGCCGTCCCGAGGCCGCGGGCCATCCGAGCGGCTGCGGCGGCCCCGCGGACGCCCGGCCGCCGCGGCGTGGCGACGACGACGGCCCGGTCGGCGGTCCGGAGCGGCGTC
>CAZPIG010000314.1:0-3142 GCA_964586205.1 uncultured Halobacteriales archaeon
CCACAGCCAAAGCCCCATTACCGCGGCTCCCGTCCACCTGGTCGATGGCACCCATCCGTCGCGTCGTCCTCGACGTGCTGAAGCCCCACGACCCCGAACTCGTGGAGGTCGCCCGCGACGTGGCCGACGTCGAGGGAGTCGGCGGCGTCAACGGCACCCTCGTCGAACTGGACCGCGAGGTCCAGAACTGCAAGCTGACTGTCGAGGGCGAGGCCGTCGACTACGACGGCGTCGTGGCGGCCGTCGAGGACCTCGGGGCGAGCGTCCACTCCGTCGACCAGGTGGTCTGCGGCGAGCGCCTCGTCGAGGACCGGCCGACGCCCCAGGACTGACGCCACGGGAGCCTGGACTGACGCCACGGGAGCCTGGACTGACGCCACGGGAGCCTGGACTGACGCCACGGGAGCCCGGACTGACGCCACGGGAGCCCGGACTGACGCCACGGGACTGACGCCACGGGACTGACACAAGAGGGCCCACCACCGTGTCCGAGAACAGACGCGACCGCCTGCGACGCCTGCTCGGCGACGAGGACGTCCGCTCTATCGGCCGGCGGTACTTCATCTCCAACGGCTTCGACGGGAGCCTCACCAGCGTCGGCGTCGCCGTCGGGGCCGTCCTCTCCGGCGTCGCCGACGGCCTCACCGTCGTCCAGATCGGCGTCGGCGCGGCCGTCGGCCTCGGCACCTCCGGCGTCTGGAGCGTCTGGGAGATAGAGCGCGCGGAGACGCGCGCGGACATCCTCCGCATGGAGCGCGCCATGCTCGTCGACTTGGACGACACCCGCATCGAGCGCAGCAAGCGCGGGGCCCGCGTCGTCCACGCCCTCACGAGCGGGACCGGCCCCGTCATCGGCGTGCTCGTGCCCATGACGCCGTTCCTGCTGGAGGGGACGGTGCTGTCGCTGGTCGAGGCCGCGGTGGCGTCCGTGCTCGTCGCCTCGCTGCTGCTGTTCGCGTTCGGGGCCTACATGGGCTCTATCTCCCGCCAGCGGTGGTACGTCGCGGGCGGGCGCATGGGCCTGGCGGGGCTGGTCGTCGCGGCCATCAACGTCGCGCTGCCCGGGTAGTCGTCGTGAGCGGGCGGTAGCGTCTCCGGGGGGTACCTTCCGGAGTACTACCTTCCGGCCGTTACGCCGCCGACGGCGACGCGTCGTCCACCTCGCCGCGGGCCCGCAGGAGCGCGACGGCGAGGCCGCCGAGACCGCCGAACACGACGGGGTAGAGGATGCCCGCGACGAGCCACGCGACGACGAGGTTCACCGTGACGGGGAACTCCTCGAAGGGGACCGGGGCGCGGAACACCACCCACCCGACGAGCACGAGCGGGAGGTAGCCCAGCATCGCCAGCAGCGCGCCGTTGATGGCGTACCGGGTCTCGGCCGTCCCGCCGAGGTCGAACCGCAGGTGTACCGGCCCGTCGGCCCGCCGCGTCGCCAGCACGCCCGCGGCGAACAGCAGCGCCGGTGGCAGCAGCACCAGCCCGACGGCCGGACCGCCCGCCAGCACGAGGTAGTTGAAGTACACGACGTCGCCGTTGGGGATGGGCGTCGACACGGACACGAAGTGGGCGTTGTAGAGGAACCACCCCGCTACCGTCCACCCGGGCGCGGGGTCGGCCGCGAACAGTTCGGCGACCGATATCGTATCGGGACCGACGGTGAACGTCGCCCGCGACAGTACCGCCGTCGCGCGGGACCCGAGCAGCGCGAACGTCGCGAGGAGGCCGGTCAGGTACGCGGCGATCCCCCAGAGGGCTCCGCGGCCGCCGGGGTACCGCAGCCGCGTGTTGCGGGAGGCCTGCATGGTCGCGGATTCGCCGGGGTGGTCCTTAAGCCGGCCGCTTCCGGTTCGGTTTTCGTCCCGTGATTCCGATGGGCCTCGTCGGGGAAGCCGAGGTGTTCGCCGTCTCGCGAAGAAGCGCCCATCCTCCTGCGAAGCGGTGCTCACTCCCTCAGTCCCCGCGGCCGCGCCCGGCCTCGATGCGCCCGCTGGCCGTGCGCTCGAACTCCTCGTGGAGCGCCCGGAACTGCTGGTCTACGTCCACGGCCTTGTTCTCGGCGTTGCGGACGTGCTGGCGCATCGTCGACCAGTCGTCCTCGATGGCCTCGAAGCGATTGGCGAGCGCCTGGAGCCGCTCCAACACTTCCCCGGCCTCCGAGGAGAGCTTGTGGGCGTGGATGTCGGCCCGGACGAGCTCGAGCTTGTGGCCCAGTGTCAGCGGCGAGACGGCGTGGACGCCCTCGCGCGCGTAGCCGGCGAGCAGGTCGTACTCCTCGGTTATCAGGTGGTGGTAGACGCCCTCCGAGGGGATGAACGCGAACGCGAAGTTCGTCGTCCCCGCGTCCGGGCGGACGTAGTCGGTGCGTATCTTCTCTAGCTGCGAGCGGACGTTGCGCCGGAACTGCTTTCGGTACTGCTCGCGGCGCTCCTCGTCGGTGGCCTCGACGTAGGCCTCGTAGTTCTCGATGGGGAACTTCGAGTCGATGGGGATGACCCCCGCCGACGACCGGACGTGGGCGTCCGGCGTCTTGCCGTCGACCACCTGCTCGCGGACGCCGTAGCGCTCGGGCGGCAGGTGGTCCGACAGCAGCACCTCCAGTTGGCGCTCCCCGAAGGCCCCGCGCTCGCGGGGCTGGCGCAGCATGTTCTCGAGGTCGGTGTGCATCTCGCGGACCTCCTCGGCGTGCTGCTCCAGGCGGACGACGTGGTCCTGGAACTGGGCTTCCGCGAGCGCCCGGTCGACCGCCGTCGCGAGGTCGCCCGTCGGGACGTCGTTGCCCCGCTGTCGCCAGAGCACGACCAGCAGCAGGAACACAGCGAACCCCGACAGTCCGGCCGCCGCGAGCGCCAGTACCGCCGTCCCCGGTGCCGCCATGGGCGTGCGGTTTCGCGCCGACCACTTAAACGTCCGTCAGACGCCCGTCACACGGAGCAGCGCCGTCCGCCGGTTTCGCTCCGGACGGTCGTCCCCGCACCCGCCGCGGACCGGCTTCGCGGGTCCGACCGGCGTGGGGTCGACTCTCGAACCGCTCAGGGGGTGTCAACGTTAGCGGTAGCCACCTCCGCAATCGACCGTCGGGTGGGGCTGAAAGGGGCGACGCGCTCGGCGACGGCGGCCGACGCAAGCACTGCAGCGACCG
>CAZPIG010000315.1:0-1254 GCA_964586205.1 uncultured Halobacteriales archaeon
CCGAAGCCCGCCGCGCCGTACTGCTCGACGAGGTCCCCGACGGTCATCCCGGCCCACACGTCGGCGTGGGCGACCGGGTCGTGGCTGAACTCCTCGCGGTCGTGGTGGGCTGCGTGGGAGTCGCCGTGAGCGTCGTGGTCGTGGCTCTCCGATTCCTCGGACTGTCCGTTCGCGTCGTCTCCCGCGTCCCCGTCGTCGGTCATGGTGAGTGCTCGGGCGGCCGACGGTAAAGAGCGCCCCGGTCGCGGGCGGTGGTCCACAGGTACGGGGACAGTGAGGCACGTCTCGCCGGTCCCGATACCGGTTACGCACCAGCCAACAGCTCTGCGAGGTTCCCGAGGGCGTCCTCCCAGCCGGAGATGGCGTCGTCGGGCCACGCCGCCGGAATCTCGACGAGAACGGTCACCTCGGTGCCGTCGGGAACGTCGTCGAAGGTGATCGTGACCGTCATCTCGCCGTCCATCCCGTCGACCTCGGGGACCTCCGTCTGGACGATGCGCTCGCCGGGAACCAGCTCCTCGAACGTGCCGCCGTAGGAGTGGCTGTGCTCCGCGACCGCCTCGGCCTCGCCGGTCATCGAGATGCGGTAGGACCCGCCCTCCTCGGGCTCGAGGTGGTGGACCTCGGCGCTGAAGCCCGTGGGATGCATCCACTGGGCGAGCTCGTCGGGGTCGAGGAACGCCTCGTAGACCCGCTCCGGCGGGGCCTCGACGACGCGACTGACCGTCAGCTCCCGCGTCTCGCTCGTATCACTATCCGTCGTTCCGCCGTCGTCGGCTGTCATTGGTCGTCTTCCTCCAAGTGGATGGCCAGCGCGTCGAGCCGGTCCTCCCAGAGGACGCGGTACCGGGTCAGCCAGCCGAACGCCGCGCCCAGTGGCGCGGCCTCCAGGTGGCACCGGCGAACGCGGCCGTCCTTCTCGAACTCGACCAGCCCCGCGTCTTCGAGCACGTGCAGGTGCTTGGAGACGGCGGCCAGAGAGACGTCGTGGGGCTCGGCCAGATCGCCGACGCTCTCGGGGCCATCGGCGAGCTGTTCGAGGACGGCCCGGCGTATCGGATGGGCCAGCGCCTGGAATATCGCGTCCAGGTCGAGGTCCGGGTCGTCCGACGTTCGTTCAGCCATCCGGTTGAATAACCACCCAACAGATACTTAACCCTTTTGTTGAATGTCCCGGTCCGGCCGCCGCTGCTCGGCGAGCCGTTCCCGCGCGTCGAGACCGTCCAGACCACCGCGGCACCCTGGCCCTGCCCG
>CAZPIG010000315.1:1354-3078 GCA_964586205.1 uncultured Halobacteriales archaeon
TCGGTCTCGCCGGCTGTCTCTCCGGCGGCGAGCCGTCCGGCCCGAAGACGGACCGGCCGGCGACGGACGCGCCGCGGCCCGACGCGTCGCCGACGGACGCACTGCCGTCACAGACGACTCCCGACGAGCCGCCCACGTCCAAAACCACGCCGACGGCCATCCACCGGACGGCGGCCGGCGTCGAAGCTAGCTTCCGGGTCGTCGACAGCTACGGGCCGACCGGGGCCGAGGAACTGACGGCGAGCGCCAGCTTCGAGGCCGACCGCGTGGTCGTGACCGGCGCGATGGACCCCGCGGGCTGCCGCGAGCCGGTCCTGCGGTCGGTCGTCTACGACGAAGGGGCGAGGCGAATCCGTCTCGTGGTCGGCACGGAGTCGCCGTACGGTCCGACCGCGACCGTCGAGTGCGGGAACGCCGTCTACGAGTACCGGTGCGTCGCGTCGGTCGAGGGCAGGTCGCCGACCACCGTCGAGGTGGTCCACTCCTTCGCGGACCGCGAGGACCGGACGTTCGTGCTCGAATCGGGGTGACGAGGTCGCGGAGGCACACACCGCGCCGTCCACCCGCGTTCCGAAAGCGTCATCCCCGCCCGCGGGCGAATCCACTGACACGAGCCATGATCGGTATCGTGGGCGGCGGCCTCGCCGGCCTCGCGGCCGCCCACCGCCTCCGCGAGCGGGGCCACGAGGTGCGCGTCTTCGAGGCGGGCGACGACCTCGGCGGCCTCGCGGCGACCTACGGGACGGCGGGCGACCCCATCGAGAAGTTCTACCACCACCTCTCGGGCAACGACGACGCGCTCGTGGGCCTCGCCGAGGACCTCGAACTCGGCGACGCCGTCGAGTGGCGCTACAAGAGCGACGCCTTCTACGTCGACGGCGTCGTCCACCCGATGGACACCGTCTGGCAGATAGCCGCCTACCCGCACCTCAGCCTCTACGACAAATTTCGACTGGGGATGCTCACGATGGAGGTCGACGTCCGCGGCGGTATCCCGCGGCGCGACGTCTACGGGGACATCACCGACTACGAGGACGTGCCCGTGGAGGCGTTCCTCCGCGAGCACACCACCGACCGCGTCTACGAGAACTTCTGGCGACCGCTGCTGGAAGCGAAGTTCGGCAGCCGGATGGGCGACGTCAGCGCCGCGTGGCTGCTCGGGCGGGTGAAGTTCCGCGGCGAGCGCGACCTGCTGCGCGGCGAGCAACTGGGGTACTTCGAGGGCGGCTTCGGCCGCTTCCTCGACGCGCTGCTGGCGGCCCTCGGGAGCGGAACGGACGACCGCGGGAGCGGAACGGACGACCGCGGGAGCGGAACGGACGACCGCGGTAGCGGGACGAAAGACCGCGGTAGCGGGACGGTCACGACGGGCGCGCGCGTGACCGACCTCGGATTCGAGGACGGCGCTGTCCGGACACTCTCCGTCGAAACCGACGACAGCACCGAGACCCACGACGTGGAGGGGGTCGTCGTGGCGACGATGCCGAACGTCCTCGAAGCCCTGACGGGCTACGCCTGCGACATCGACTTCCAGGGGACGGTCTGCTCGGTCTGGTCGCTGGACCGGAGCCTCACGGACGCCTACTGGCTCAACCTCGTCGACGACGCGCCGTTCGGCGTGTTCATCGAGCACACGAACTTCGTCCCGCCGGAGCGCTACGGCGGCGAGCACCTCTACTACACCGCCAGCTACGTCCAGGACCCCGGCGAGGAGCTGTGGGGCA
>CAZPIG010000316.1:0-3054 GCA_964586205.1 uncultured Halobacteriales archaeon
GCGCGGGGGCTCGGGGACGGCGAGGGAGAGCCAGACGGAGCGCGGGGGCTCGGCGACGCCGAGGGAAGCCCCGTCGGAGCGCGGGGGCCCGCCGCCGGCGAGCGGGTCCCGCTCGCGCCGGTGAGCGACGAGCGGGCGGCGAAGACGCCGCTGGCACGGACCATCCGCCGGCGTGGCTCGGCGCGGTCCTACGAGCGCGCCAGCCTGAACGGCCGGAAGGTCGCGACCGTGCTCGACCGAGCGACCCGGGGGACGCCGATGGACGTGCGGGCCGGCCCGCCGCTGCAGTACGTCGACGCCTACGCCGTCGTCCACGCCGTCGACGGCCTCCCGCCCGGCGTCTACCAGTACCACCCGACGGCGGGCGAGCTGGAGCAGCTCCGGGCCGGACGCTTCCGCGAGGAGACCGAGCACCTCGCGCTGGACCAGCCACTGGGCGGGGACGCTTCGGTGTGTATCTTCTTCATGGCGGACTTAGAGGCAGTGACCGACGCGCTGGGCGACCGCGGCTACCGGGTCGCCCAGCTCGAGGCCGCGCTGGCGGCCGGGAGACTGTACCTCGCCGCGTACGCCCACCGGGACCTCGGCGCGACCGGGCTGACGTTCTACGACGACGCGGTGACGGAGTTCCTGTCGCCGCGCGCGGCGGGGCAGACGCCGATGTTCCTGTGGACGCTAGGGCGACCGGGGTAGGGAGTCCCGCGGACGCCCGGGTGGCCGATAGGAGTCCCGCGGACGCTCGCGTGGCCGGAAACGGCCGCCATTGCTCTGTCATCTACTGAAAGAACTACGTCCCACCGCGTCGTAGGAGTCGATTCGGGGGGACCGTCCGACATGGGGGTAGAGTAGACCGAAAGGGGGCGTACGACCGGGACGAATCCACGTTCGAGATACCGGGCGACACCGGGACGCGCCGGCAGTTCCTCCGCGGCCTCGCCGCTGCGGGGGCCGGACCCGCCGGGCTGAAGCGTGCGCTCGAAGGGATGCGCGACGACGTGCCGGACGGCCCGGCGATAGTCTGGACCCGCGACCGCCGCGGCCACCCCGACCGCGTCCGGGTCGTGCCGCGCGAGCGCCACCGGCGGCTGTCGGTGTACGCCTCGCTCGACGTCGACGCCCTCCGGGACCGCTACGACGGCGTCCGGGGGGTCACGCTGTCGCCGGGCCGGGGCGGCGACGTCGGGCTGCGGGTGCTCGTCGACAGCGCGGGGTGGTCGGCTCGCCGGAAGCTGCCCCCGCGGGTCCGGCGGGTGCCCGTGGAGGTAGCAGAGCACGTGGGAGAGCCGGTGGCCCTCGCCGGGTGGGGGCGGAGCGAGGAGAGCGAACGAGGCCGACGAGGGCGGGCCCGGAAGCGAGGTCACGGAACGGGACGGAGAGGGGCTCCGGAGGAGCCGCCGGGCTGCGACACCGTCTGCGACGAGCACATCCTGCCCTTCTTCGACCCGGTGCCGGCGGGCGTCCAGGTCAAGGGCCACCACGACGGCGAGGCGACGCTCGACGGGACGCTCGGCCTCGTCGCGTGGAACGACGACCCGGAGGACCCCTACGAGTGCTTCGTCACGGCCCACCACGTCGTCGCGCTGGCGGAGGGGAACGGAGCGGTCGGGGGCGAGAGCGGGGACAGTAACGACGACGGTGCGACCGACGACAGCTCCGGCGACGCCGCCGCGACCGACTTCCTCTTCCAGTCCGGGCTGGACGGCGACGAGCCGCGGGCCGAGAACGTCGGCCGCTACCGGGCGGGGTCGCCGCTCGCGCCGAGCGGGCTCGACGTGGCGAAGTACGAGGTCACCGACAACGTCGCGGCGGCCACCTTGGAGAGCGTCGCCGACGCCCAGCCGGACCTCACGGGTAGCTGGACGTTCGCCGGGCTGGCGGACGCCACGGCGAAGCCCGACGGCTCGGTCCCGGTGACCTTCGCCGGCCGCTCGACCTGCTGGGCGGAGTCCCGCTGCACGCGGACGGCCCGCGACCACGCCCTCCAGTACGAGGCCGTCGTCGCGCCCGCCCTCGCCGACACGGGCGACTCCGGCGGGCCGTGGGTGGACCCGGACGGCAAGCTGGTCTGCACGATGGCGACGGGTCCGGCCTGTGACGGCGTCGACGACCACCACTGCTCCGTCGCCGGGCCGGTGCTGGACCGCCTCGGCATCGCGCTCGCTCCGCCCGGGGACTGACCGCGTGCTCTCCCGATTCGGGACATCGAAAGTGATAGTGCCCGACCGTGACGGCCGTTCGCGCTCCGGCCGGTGCTCGTCCCGTTCGTCCCGGCGTTCCTGCTCGGCGCGTGGGCCGCGGGGCTGGCGGTGACCGTCCCCGAGAACGGGACCGTCCTGTCCGTGCTGCTGACGGTGGGCGTTTCGTTGCGGACGCAGTCGGCTCCCGAGAAGGACGTGGGCGTTGTGTTCGAGGGGCTCGGGGCCGACTGAAGCGTACCGTCCCTGTTCGCCCTCGATGGGGAGTCCGATAATCTGGATTGGAACAGATTTTATTGTATCGGAGCCAGAAGGGAGGTCCATGACCGACTCGTGGACGGAGCACACCACGGCGTTCGACCGGGTTCGCTCGGTCGCCCAGACGCTTTCCCGGCCACGGACGGCCGCGTGGGTAGCCGAGGAGGCGCTCGTCTCGCCGACGACGGCCCACGACCACTTGGACCGGCTCGTCGAGCTGAACGTCCTCCGCGAGGTGCCGGGCGACGACGCCACCCGCTACGAGCCCGACCCGCTCCACGTCCGGCTCCAGACGCTCCGGAAGCTACTGGACGGGCACACGCGCGACGAGCTGGTGGAGCTGAAGGCCGAGCTTCAAGGGGAGATAGAGGCGCTGCAGGACGAGTTCGACGCGGAGTCGCCGGCCGACCTCCGCGAGCGTGCCGCGACTGCCGAGACGGCCGACGAAACGGCGCGGCTGGGTGAGGCGGCGGGCGAGTGGGACCTGCTCGCCTACCGGCTGTCGGTGGTCGAGGAGGCCATCGCCAACTACGCCGACTACACGCGGGACCACGTGCGAGCGTGAAACGGTGCCGGGAGGGAGCTACGACCCCGGCGAGGC
>CAZPIG010000317.1:0-3049 GCA_964586205.1 uncultured Halobacteriales archaeon
ACGCCGTCGCCCTTCAGGCAGTCCTCGCCCGCTGTCAGCCACTCGAACGTCTCGATGTCCCGCACGAGAACGGCGCTGGCCGAGTGCATCGCCTCCAGCAGCGCGATGCCCTCGTTCTCGTTCTTCGTCGGGAAGAAGAACACGTCGCCCGCCGCGTACGCGCCGCGGATGTCCTCGACGTAGCCCGTGAAGGTGCAGTTGTCGGGCGCGCCGTCGACCAGCTTCTGGGTCCGCCGGCTCCGCAGGAGCCGGTCGATGCGCCCGCCCATGGGGTTCAGGAAGCCGAACCAAACGAAGTCCAACTCCGGCATCCGGCGGGCCGTCTCGACGAAGCTCTCCAGGCCCTTGCGCTCGATGACGTGGCCGACCATGAACACCACCGGCGGCTCCAGATTCCAGCGGTCGAGGTACTCCTCGCGGAGGCCGCCGGGGTCCGCGACCTTCTCCGGGTCGAAGCCGTTGCTGACGACGCGCGTCTCCACGTCCGCGTACGTCTCGACGGTCCGGCGGTTGTACTCGGAGGGACAGACCAGACAGTCCGCGAGCGAGTAGGCGTATTCCAGATAGGGCCGGAGCGGCCGGGCGAGGACGTTCGAGAGGGCGAAGCTCTCCCGAAAGTCCTCGGCGGTCTGGTGGGCGTGGACGACGACCGGGACGCCGCGCTTGCGGGCCCGCCGCGCGTGGTAGACCGACCGCGGGCCCATGTTGTTGAGGTGCAGCAGGTCCGCGGAGAGGTCCGGCGTCGTGGTGTACTCGACGCCCCGGCGCTCCATGATGGTCCGCTGGTTGCGGACCGACTGGGCGTGGCCGCCGGTGATGAAGCGCTCCCACTCGAAGTAGTGGCTGACCTTCATCGCCTGCCCGTGAGGGCGAGCGGCGGCCTCTTGAATCCCGTGGTTTCGTCGAGGACGGGATGTGTCGGGGCAGTCAGCGTGCGGAGGTGTGTAGCCGAGCGTGCCGTCCAGCCGTCTCTTAGTGATCAGCAGAAGTACTCGGGGACGGGGACACCTGGTCGGAACGGTGTCAAGCCGGTGTTCGACTGACGGCCTGGCGCTCGGAAGCCCCGGGCCGCTCGACTCGGGGGCCTCGCTGCGCGCTTCGCTCCCTCCGGTCGCTGCAGTGCTTGCGTCGGCCGCCGTCGCCGAGCGGCCCGCCCCTTCCGGAGTCCCACCCCCGAGCGGATGCCGCATTGGCCACCGCTCGACGGTTGGTTCGCTTCCTCGACCCCGGCAGCTGCCCAACGAGAAGCTATGGTGGTTTCCGCTGATTACTATCAGAGCACCAGATAGCTCGGCACGTACAGCACCAGACAGAGCACCGCCACCCGCCGGTCGATGCCGCGCCGCCAGTAGAACAGCCCGAGGACCACCAGGGTGACGGCGAGCATGTAGGTCAGCGAGGCCTGGACCGTCGGGAGGTCGGTCACGACGACGGGCGCGACCAGCGCGCCGACGCCGAGCGAGAAGAGGGGGTCGGTGACGTTGCTCCCGAGGATGGCCCCCGCCGAGACGCCCGCCTCGCCCTCGCGGGCGGCGACGGTCGCGACCGCCATCTCCGGCAGCGTCGTCGCGAGGCCGGTCAGCAGGCCGACGAGGTACTCCGGGACGCCCAGCAGCAGCGCCACGGCGACGCCGTTGGTGACCATCACCTGCCCGCCGACGACCACGAGCGCGAGGCCGCCGACCAGCCACGGGACCGTCTCGCGGGGCGGCGCGGCTTCCTCCGCGTTCTCGGCTATCTCGCCGCCGCCCGTGCCGGTGTAAAGCTCGCGGACGAGGACGGCGTACGCCAGCAGCATCAGCACGCCCTCCGGACGGAGGACGGCCGCGTCCTCGAGGGCGAGAATCACGACGACCATCGCGAGGACCACCCCGCCGCCGTGGACGGCGACGTCGCGCCGGGTCGCGGCGATGGGCGCGACCAGCGCCACCAGCCCGACGGCGAGGGTCATCTGGGCCACCTCCGAGCCGACGACGTTGCCGACGACGAGGTCGCCGGCCCCGTAGAAGGCCCCGTACACCGCCGTGACCATCTCCGGGACGGACGTGCCGATGGAGACGACGGTCACGCCCACGAAGAACGTCGAGACCCCGTAGTGCAGCCCCAGGCCGGCCGCCGCGGAGACCGCGCGGTCGGCCCCGTAGACGAGCGCGGCGAGCCCCGCGACGAACAGGGCGGCTTCGAGGAGCACGGTGGCTTTGGAGTCGTCTGCCTTCCTGCGGAGTCGTCGTGGGCGTCACTCCCCGACCAGCGTCAGGACGTGGCCGTCGGGGTCGAGTACGCGAACACCACTGTCGACGGTACTCGTCTCGCAGGCCGCGTCCGCGACCCGCTCGGCCGCGGCCGCCGGGTCGGGGGCGGCGAAGCCGAGGTCCACGTGGACGCCGCCGCGGGCGTCCGCGATGCCGAGTTGGGGCTCCCAGAGCTCCAGCGCCACGGGGCCGGACAGCCGGACCCGCCGGCGCTCCTCCCCGTAGTCGACCGGCTCGAACCCCAGCGTCCGGTAGAAGGCGACGGCGCGCTCCAGGTCGGCCACCTCCACGGCCACCTCGAAGAGGCCCGTGATGCCCTCGCCGGCGTCGTCCGTGCCGCCGATTTCGACGCAGTGGTCGTCGGGGTCGTCGAAGTAGAGCGAGCGCATCCCGCCGAAGTCGTGCTCGGCGAGGTCGAGGTCCGCCGACAGCCGGTCCCACCAGTCGTCGTAGGCGTTCGCGCCCGTCGAGAGGGCGTAGTGGACGTGGACGCCGCCCCGCGGGACCGCGACGGGCCGGCGGAGCACGAGGTCCACGTCGCCCGCGGCCAGCGCGACTTCCCGGTCGGTCTCGCGGCGGACGGGCAGCGACAGGTGGGCGTCGTAGAACGCCCGCGCCCGGTCGAGGTACTTCACCTCGAGGGCCAGCCAGCGCAGCGCCGAGAGCATGGTGGGGTCGTACGCGCGCGGGCGTCTTAAGCGGGATGTTGGAAGGTGGGGCTGTCGGGGCAGGCGTCGTCACACGCTTCCGACCGCTTTTTCTCCCTCGCCCGCGAGTCGTCGGACGGATGCGCTTCG
>CAZPIG010000318.1:0-3045 GCA_964586205.1 uncultured Halobacteriales archaeon
GTCTGGTGGTCGACGCGTAGTCCGGTGGTCGACGCGTAGTCCGGTGGTCGACGCGTAGTCCGGTGGTCGACGCGGCGGCGGTCGGGAGTGGGACTCGACGGCCGGTCCGGCACGTGCGTTCCCACGCAGTGAAAACGGAGGGATGGGCTTAACCGTCTCGCGCCGTAGGAGCACGTGTCTGCCGGCTCGCGGCAGACCGGACCCCTGCGACGCGCTGGTCAGCTCCGAGAGGGGGGCAGCAGCGACGGGACCAGACCCCTCGCGAGGCCGCGGGGTCGCGACCCGCTGGCGGCGACGTCCGCGCCGTCTGCATGACTGCAAGGCATGGTAATCGCGGCGCGGGTCCCCGAACACACCGGCCCGTGCGCCCCCACGGCGGCACGACCGGACCGGGGTAGCGTGGCGGCCGGCGGGCGGCAAACCCGCTCCATCGCGGCCGGCCGGTGACGACGTTCGTCAGGACTGTCTCGCTTCCCGAGGCCCAACTGCGCCGGCCCGGTCGAAGCCGACCTTTCAGACGGGGCCGAAGCCGATGAGCAGGCCGGCCGCGAGGAACAGGCCGACGACGACGGCCACCTGGAGCCACGAGCTGTAGTCCGGGTCGAGCAGCATCGCCGCCCAGTCGTCGTACAGCGGGTACATGAGCACCACCGAGAGCAGCAGGAAGGCGAACAGGGCGACGTAGACGCCGGCCGTGACGACGCCGTCGATGGAGTCGGTGGCCAGCAGCGCGACCAGCAGGAAGCCGACGACGGCGAGCGCGAACCCCAGGACGGTGATGGCCGTGTACTTCAGGTAGCCCAGCTCGAGGCCCTCGACGCGGTCGACGGCGTCCTCCATCGCGTACAGCAGGACGGCGAGCGCGAGCAGTCCGAGGCCGATCTCCGGGTCGTAGACGAGCGCCATACCGGTCGTGCTCGGGGCTGGCCCATACATCTGTTCCCTTCCGGTGTGCGTGTTCTTCCGGTGTACTTGCATCGCGACCCCGCTGGCCCGCTCCGAACGGACCAGTGACTCGCGGTCGACGGTCCTGAAACCGCACCGCACCGCCGCGGCGTCGGCCGGACGCGCGGAACGTCGGCCCGGCAACGAACGCCACGCCGGTCTGCCCGCGAGTCGCGAAGTCACCCCGTCGTTCCACTGCGTCCTCACTCCACGACCCCACCCACGCGCACCGCCGTCGCCTCCGCACCCCGCTCGGCGACCACCTGCAGGCCCACGGGCCGGCCCGCCACGTCGCCGCACGGCACCGACAGCGCGGGGTGGCCAGTCAGATTGAACGGCCCCGTGTTGGAGATGGTGCGAAGCAGGTCCTCGATGGACGTTATCTCGCCGAATTCGGGTGCGGTGATGGGCGTCGTGGGCGTCAGGAGGGCGTCGGCGTCGTCGAGCGCGTCCGCGACTCGCGCCGCGAACCGCGAGCGAACGTTCTGGGCGGCGACGTAGTGCCGACCGCCGGACCACCGGTCCAGCGCCCGGTTGGTGAGTAGCTGCTCGCGGACGTTGTCGCCCAGCGCCGTCGCGTCGAGGTCCGCGAGCGCCGAGCGCCACGGCTCGCTGTAGCCCGTGCCGGTGCCGTACACCTGCCCGGCGTCGGCGACGAGCGCCGCGAACTCCGGGCCCGTGATGGCCGACAGCGCCAGCGGCAGGGTCTGGTAGCCCGGCAGGGAGACGCGCTCGACGGTCGCGCCGGCGGCGGCGAGGTCGTCGGCCGCCGCCTCGACGACGCCCGCCACGTCGCCGGTGGCGAGGCCCATCGCCTCCTCGACGACCAGCAGCCGGCAGCCCTCCACGCCGTCGTCCACCGCGCCGGCGACGTCGCCGCGGCCGTCGTCACTGCCGGCCGGAGCCGGCCCGCCGTAACCGTCCGCGTCGACGCCCAGCGACGACGGGTCCCGGACGTCCGGCCCCGCGATGGCCTCGAACGCGCGGGCGGCGTTGCGGACGGAGTCCGCGAGCGTGCCGACGTGGTCTAGCGACGGCGCGAGGTCGGCGAAGCCGAACCGCGGGACCGCGCGGTGGGTGGGCTTGAGCCCCACCACGCCGCAGAACGACGCCGGGATGCGGACGCTGCCGCCGGTGTCGCTGCCGAGCGCGACGTCCGCCAGCCCGGCGGCGACGGCGGCCGCGCTGCCCGACGACGAGCCGCCGGGGCTCCGGCCCTCGGCGGCGGGGTTCTCCACGCGCCCATGCGCGCACGTCTCCCCCGTCGTGAAGTAGGCGAACTCGTCCATGTTGGTCGTGCCGACCACCGACGCGCCGGCATCGACCAGCCGCCGGACCGCGGTGGCGGTGTAGTCGGGGACGAACTCGACGGCCTCGGAGCCGCAGGTCATCGGCACGCCGGCGACGGCGAGGTTGTCCTTGACGGCGACCGCGAGGTCGCCGAGCGGGCCCTCCTCGCCGGACAGCGAGCACCGGTACAGGAAGGCGTTGTGCGGGTCCTCGCCGGGTCGGACGCTGCCGGCTGCTGTGTTCTCGTAGGCGGTCGGTTCGAGGATGCCGAGTTGGGTGTCGAGGGGGGCTATCTCGTCCGCGACGGTGCCGGCGTCGACTTCGGCGAAGCCGAACTCCCGAGCGGCGGCTGCAACTGCCGCTTCGGGACTGTCGGTCGGGGACGGGGCGTCGGTCACGTCGGACCCGTCGCTGGGGTCGGAACCGTCGCTCATGGCCGGTGCAGTCGGGCGCGCACCGCAAATAGGTGCGGGTCGGGAGGACGGGTAGTGTTCAAATAATCGGCCAACCGCCGGAGGTGTTGCCAACTGACCAGCCGCCCCGGGTGGGACTTCGGAAGGGGCGGGCCGCTCGGCGTCTGCGCGAACGGAGAGCGCAGGCTCGTCAGAGCTTGCTCTGACGGCGAACCCCGGCGACGGCGAGCCGAACGCAGTGAGGCGAGCGACGGAAGACGCAGCCCGCGCAGGCGACCGAAGGGAGCCGAGCAGGACCGTCTTCCGGAACAAGGACCGCAGCCCCGAACGCAGTGAGGGGCGAGGACCGCAGCGAGCCGCGGGAGCCGAGCGGCCCGGGGCTTCCGGGCACCAAGCT
>CAZPIG010000319.1:0-3027 GCA_964586205.1 uncultured Halobacteriales archaeon
TGGGGCTGGTGAAGTGGCCGTATATCTCGAAGTTCAGCGCGTGGTGGCCGCCGAAGGGGTCGTTCATGTACCGCGCCCGGGGCATCACCTTCATCACGGCCCACTGGATGCGGTCGAGCTGGCGGTCCGGGGCCTGCTCCAGCGTCGCGTTGACGGCCTTGCGCGGGTCGTCCCACGAGTCGCCGGGGATGGAGACGCCGTCTAGCTCCTGTATCTCCCGGAGCGCGTCGTCCCACTCGTCGGGCGACGGCTGGGGGTGGACCCGGTACATCGCCTCGACGCCCCGGTCCCACATCAGCTCGTGGGTGACGGCCTTGTTGGCCTTCAGCATCGACTCCTCGATGATGGTGTGGGCGCGGTCCCGGCGGGGGTTGAGCACGAGGCTGCCGTCCTCCTTGCGCTGCTCGTGCATCTGGCCCGCGAGCTCGAACGCGAGCGCGTTCTCGTCGTGTAGCGGCGCGTCGGAGTCGTCCAGCCGATGTTCGCACTCGGTGTAGGTCAGCCGCTCGTCGCTGCGGACGACGGACTTGTAGATGTCGATGGACTCGTAGCCGAGGTCGTCCTTGTCGAGGTGCATCTCGACGGTGTGGGCCAGTCGGTCCTCCTCGGGCACCAGCGAGCAGACCGTCTCCGCGAGCATCGGCGGCAGCATGTGGACGGTGTAGCCCGGGAGGTAGACGGTGTTCGCGCGGCGCTTCGCGGCCTCCCACATCTCCGTCTCGGGCGTGACGTAGTGGGTCACGTCCGCGATGTGGACCCAGAGGACGTACTCGTCGTCGCGCTCCTCGACCGAGAGGGCGTCGTCGAAGTCCTGGGCGTCCACCGGGTCGGTCGTCCACGTCGTCATCTCCCGGAGGTCGCGGCGCTCGTCGACCTCGCCCGCTATCTCGCTGCCCACGTCCTCCGTGCGGGCCTCCGCCTCGGCCATCACCTCTGCGGGGAAGGCGTCGGGGATCTCGAACTTCTCGAACAGCTCCTCGCGCTTGTTCTGTAGGTGGCGGGCCATCTCCTCGTCTATCTGGACCGGGCCCTGGGCTTCGACGGTGCCGGCCTCCCCCTGCGCGTCGGTCATGCCGGACCGTTCGCGGGTGGGGCAGGTAGGCGTTTCGGCGCTGACCGGGTGTCGTCCCCCGTCAGTTCGTACCCCACTCTTTCCGCCACGTACCCTTCCCGCCAGGTCGTACACACGGCCGTAGCCACCCTCGTAACTACGCCAGGCCGCCAGTTATTTACCACACACTTGAAAACGCCCTCGCATGGCATCGGACGACGTTCTCACCACGGTCGACCTGCCCGACGAGGAGTACACCGTCGTGCAGTCGCTCATCCGGAACAAGTACAAGGCGCTCGACGCGAGCGGCGACGTGGTCCTCCGGGGCAAGCAGAAGATGTTCAAGATGAAGGAGGAGTTCCCGTTCGTCGACGGCGACGGCGAGGAGGCCTTCACGGTCAAGGCGGGCGGCATCCTCGACATCGCGGGCGACTACACGCTCGTCGACGCCGGCACCGAGGAGCCCGTGGCCGTCCTCGACGAGAACTTCACCCTGTTCCACGACAAGTGGAAGATACGCGACGCCGACGGCGAGGAGATACTGGCGACCATCGAGTCCAGCAGCAAGCTGGTCTCCTTCCTCCGGCACCTCGTCAGCATCTTCAGCCTCATCCCCCACTCCTACGACGTCGAGACGCCCGACGGCGAGGAGATAGGCACCATCGCCGGCCAGTTCTCGCTGAAGGACACCTACGAGGTCACCATCGGCGACACGGGCGACGCTCCCCGCGAGGCCGTCGTCGCCGCGGCGATGGTCATCGACGCCATCGAGGGCAACTGACTGCCGCCGTCGGCGGCCGCGTCGACGGGGAAGCTCCGACCCTCGTCGTCCCGGCAGTGTTCAGATAAGGCTGCTACAACTGGTCGCGCTACACCTTGGCGCCGGGAAGCCCCGGCCCGCTCGCCTCCCGCGGCTCGCTGCGCGCTTCGGCCGCTACGCGGCCTGCAGTGCTTACTTCGCCGGGGTTCGGCGAGCGGGCCGCCCCTTCCGAAGTCCCACCCGGGGCGGCTGGTCAGTTGGCAATAGCCCGTAGATTGGCTGCCTTATCTAAACACCACACGGTGGGTGGGGTGGGAACCACTGTCCCGTTCGCGGCGGACCACCTCGACTCCCGCGCCCGACCGATTCAAGTCCGACCGGCCCCACCCACCGACCATGCCACCGCCGCCCTCGAACCGGGACGGTGGACGGGAGCCGACCACGAGCCGGGAGGGGACCCACGTCGTCACCGTCTTCCTCCGCAACGACGGCGTGGTGCTGCTGGTCCGGCGCAGCGACGCGGTCGGGACCTACCCCGGCCTCTGGGGCGGCGTCTCGGGGTGCGCGGAGGGCGACCCCGACGCCGCCGCGCGCGAGGAAGTGGCCGAGGAGACCGGGCTGCTCGCGACCGCGACGCGGGTCCGGGCCGGCGAACCGTTCGCCGTCGAGGACCTCGACCGCCGGTGGGTGGTCCACCCGTACCTCTACGACTGCGGGAGCCGCGACGTCGCGCCGAACGAGGAGCTAGCGGCCGTCGAGTGGACCTCGCCGACCGAGATACTCCGCCGGGAGACGGTCCCGGGGCTCTGGACCGCCTACGAGCGCGTCGCGCCGTCGGTCGCCTCGGTCGGGGCCGACGCCGAGCACGGCTCCGCGTACATCTCGGTCCGCGGCCTCGAAGTACTGCGGGACCGCGCCGGCCTGCTCGCAGTGGGTGGAGACGGGACCGGGGACAGCGACGAGTCGGCCGATGGCGACGACGAAGCGGGAGACGACCACGACGCCGGAGCCGATTGGGACGAGCTAGCGGACCTCGCACGTCGCCTGCGGCGGGTCCGGCCGAGCATGTCCGCGCTGCACAACCGCGTCAACCGCGCGATGGCGACCGCTGCCGGCGACGTGACCGACGCGGCCGGCGAGACGACCGACGCGGGCGGCGAAGGCGGGGCCGTTGCAGCCGACGAGCCCGGAGCCGCCGCGGTCCGGACCGCGGCGG
>CAZPIG010000320.1:0-1559 GCA_964586205.1 uncultured Halobacteriales archaeon
CTCAAGCCCTGGGTCGGCGAGTCCGAGCAGGCCGTCTTCAGCCACTACCACGGCGAGTGGCTGGCCCCGCGCCGGTTCGTGCGCTACGACGGCGCGCCCGAGGACCTCGTGCTCGCGGCGGTGGTCTCCATACCCGCGTTCCTCGCCTTCGGGAGCCCGGTCGAGGAGCTCATCCTCGGCGTTCTCGCCGTCTCCGCCGTCTACACGTTGCTGCGGAAGCCGATGGTCTGGGCCGGCGAGTGGGCCGTCGAACGGCTCCCGCCCGAGGTGGTCGGCCGCGTCCCGGAGCGATTCCTCGGCGACCTCGCGGCCGTCGCCGACAACTCTGCCCGATAGGACGGGGGGCCGCGGTTCGGCCGGGCGGAAGTACCGGGTCGCCGGCGACCGGGGACCGACGGACACGTTCACTTCCACACCGGCTGGCGAACGCTGATATGCGGGGGCGGCGATTCGAACGGTCGCCCACGCCATGTACACCCGTGACCTGGAGCAGTCGGACCGGTTCGACCGAATCGCCACGCTCGACATCGAGACGGACGGGTTCGACGGCCGGACGAACGACCTCGCGGCCATCGGCGTCGGGTACTACGAGGCCGGGACGGACCGCGCCGAGGTCGAGGTGGTGACGAGGGCCGCGTCGGGGAACGACGAGGTCGCCGTGATAGAGCGGGCCTTCGAGTGGGTGAACCGGCGTGACCCGCCGGCCGTCGTGACGTACAACGGCGGCGACTTCGACCTCCCGTTCCTCCGCGACCGGCTGAACGCGCTCGGGGTCGAGCGGGAACCGACGTTCACGGGGCGCCACGTCGACCTCTACCCGCCCAGGAAGCGCGAGGCGGACCGACTGAACCAGAAGTGGCCCCGGCTCGAGGAGTGCCTCGAGGCGTACGGACTGCCGGTCTCCGAGACGCGCTGGGACGGCAGGACGCTCGACAACGCGCGGTTCGGGGAGGAGCTCGCCCCGCGCTACCTCGACGCGCTCGAGCGCGCGGACGACGGGACGGTCTCGGGGCTCGAACCGACGGTCCGGGAGTACGCCGCCAGCGACATCGAGGCCACCATCGCGCTCTACGAGGCCGACGCCGGCCGACGGTACGAGCCCGGGTACGTGGTCCGGTGAGCGCCGGCGCGGCCGAACGTACTTGCCGGCGGACCCCGACGCATCGGCCATGACGGGAGAGCCGGAAACGTTCCACTGCGGTCGACCACCGGCCGAACACGCGAAGGTGATACGGTCGCTGTGTCGGTCCGACCTGCTGGAGGCGGACGTCCAGCTGATAGACGACGGCGGCGCGAACAGGCTCCACCACCACACCGGCCAGGACGGCTTCTTCGTGGTCCTCTCGGGCGGTGCGCGCTTCTACGGGGCGGACGACGAGGTGGTCGCGGAGCTGGGCGAGCGGGACGGCGTCCTCGTCCCGCACGGCTTCGACTACTGGTTCGAGAAGACCGGCGACGGGCCAGCGGAGGTCCTGCACGTCGCGGCAATCTCGGACGCCATGGACGACGAGCGCGTCGGGGAGTCGTCGGGGAGCCTGAAGGTCGAGTAGGGCCGGCCG
>CAZPIG010000320.1:1659-3000 GCA_964586205.1 uncultured Halobacteriales archaeon
GGGAGCCCCCGCCGAGATAGATGGAACGCTGGACGTCGTCCCCGAGATGCGGCGGCTGGCCGAGACGTTCCGCGTGGAGGGAGCCCCCATCGTCCACGTCGTCCGCCTGTACCGGGAGGACGGCGCGAACGTCGACCGTTGCAGGAGGCGGGCGGTGGAGGAGGGGGCCGAAATCGTCCGGCCCGGGAGCGACGGCGCCGAACTCGTCGACGAGCTGAAGCCCTCGGCCGACGCGCGACTGGACCCGGACGCGCTGCTGGCCGGCGAGTTCCAGCAGCTCGGGCCACGGGAGTGGGCGATGTACAAGCCCCGCTGGGGCGGCTTCTTCGACACCGAACTCGACGGCTTCCTGGACGAGCGCTCGGTCGACACGGTGGTGGTCTCCGGCTGTAACTTCCCGAACTGCCCGCGGACGACGGTGTACGAGGCGAGCGAGCGCGATTACCGGGTCGTCCTCGTCGCTGACGCCACGTCCGGCACGTACGAGCGGGGCCTGGCGGAGCTCTCGGACATCGGCGTGGCAGTAAAGGACGCGGCGGAGACCGTCGAGTGGCTGGGGTAGGTCGAGGGGTTGCTGCTCGCGTGCGCGTCAGCAACAAATCTGTCGAGGGCTTCGGGCAGGTCAAACGCCTCGGGAGTACAGTCGAACGCCTCGGGAAGGACCTCGTTCGCGAGCGGCTCGACCGTCTGCTCGTGGTCGGGCCCAGCTTCCCGAACACAATCATTGTCGAACGGGTACAGGTTGTCGTCGAGCCACGGCCGGAAGAACCGCTGCTCCTCGCGAACGTGGCGAACTCCACTATTCGGGGACCGAGGACGCGCCCGCGTGATGTAGCGTGAACTGGAGGTCGAAATCGGTGTCAGCGAACCCGAGTGCCATGTCGGCCGTTGGCCCGGTGTCGCGCTCGGGGATGAGACCGCGCTTGAGGCAGCCACCGGTGCGGCGGCCCTATTCCCGGGAAGGAGCCGGTAGGATACCAGGTTCGAGATTAAGCATGTCTTTCGCGTACCGGCTGACCGCGTTCGCCACCGGGCGGGAGGGGAGGAGGACAGGAGTTCCGAAAGTCAAATTCTGTGCACGAGATATATTCTGTGTAGAAGTGATTGTAATATATTTGATTCTGAAGGCTAATTCTCATCCGCAATCTTTTTCATTGCGCTCTCGGCAATACGTCGGATTTGTATGGGGTCCAAAGTTTCGCAATCTAATCTAAATTTATTCTCAAGAACCTCGACCCGATTAACTGCCTCAATTTTCAATAAATCATCTTTATCAAATTTTTCAAAATGCTTTGAATCAATTGGATAACCAGCACCACCAATGTTCTGTTCGCGTAGCAC
>CAZPIG010000321.1:0-2991 GCA_964586205.1 uncultured Halobacteriales archaeon
CGGCGCATCTACGCGCGGGTCATGGACGAGTGGTACGACGCCGAGCGCGCCGAGAGCCGGCGGCTGAAGTTCCACACCCAGACCGCCGGCCAGAGCTTGACCGCCCAGCAGCCGATGAACAATATCGTCCGGACGACCATCCAGGCGCTCGCGGGCGTGCTCGGGGGCACCCAGAGCCTCCACACCAACAGCTTCGACGAGGCCCACGCGCTGCCGAGCGAGGAGGCGGTGCGCGTTGCGCTGCGGACCCAGCAGATAATCGCCGAGGAGTCCGGCGCGGCGGACATCGTCGACCCGCTCGGCGGTAGCTTCGCCGTCGAGGCGCTGACCGACGAGGTCGAGGCGCGGGCGATGGCGTACATCGAGGAGATACGGGAGCTGGGCGACGGCTCGGTCCGCGACGGCGTGCTCGCGGGCATCGAGAACGGCTACTTCCACCGGGAGATACAGGACGCGGCCTACGAGTACCAGCGCCGCGTCGAGGACGGCGAGGAGGTCGTCGTGGGCGTCAATCGGTACACCATCGAGGAGGACACCCGCCCCGACATCCTCCAGGTGGACGAGGAAGTGCAGCAGCGCCAGCGCGAGCGGCTGGCCGCGGTCAAGGAGGAGCGCGACGACGCGGCCGTTGAGGAGGCCCTCGACGCGTTGCGCGAGGTCGTCGGCACCGACGAGAACGTGATGCCGTACGTCGTCGACGCGGTGAAGGCCTACGCGACGATGGGCGAGGTGATGGGCGTCTTCCAGGAGGAGTACGGCGCGTACCGGGAGCGGCTCGGGGTGGCGTGAGACCGGCCGGCAACGGGCGGCCCGGTCCTCGGACGGCAGGTCCGTCGGCGACCGGCCAACAGCTTCCGGTTCGCCTTCCACAACCCCTTTGACCGCTGTCGCCCGAATCCACGTAGGTCATGGCCGCCACCGCCGCCGGGGGCGACGAGGACGCCATGGAGGAGGTCCGCGAGGGCTACGAGGGCAACGCCCTCTGGCGGGTCTTCCGGGAGTACGGCCGCGCGGAGTGGCCGCAGTTCGCCGCCGGCGCGACCGCGAGCGTGCTCTCGCGGTCGATGGAGCTCGTACCGGCGTTCGTCCTCGGCGTGGCCGTCGACGCCGTCTTCTTCGACACGCGCGACTACGTCCTCCCGCTCGTCCCGGACGGCTGGATACCGGGCTCCGCGGAGGAGCAACTGTTCCTCACCGTCGGCCTCATCGCGGCGGCGTACTTCGTCGGCGCGACGACCGGGTGGGCCAACTCCTGGGCGTGGAACCACTTCTCCCAGCACCTCCAGCACGCGCTCCGGGTGGACACCTACGACGTCCTCCAGGGCCGGGAGCTGGCGTTCTTCGACGACAAGCAGACCGGCGAGATGATGAGCGTCCTGAACAACGACGTCAACCAACTTGAGGACTTCCTCACCAGCCGGCTGAACTCGCTCATCCGCATCGTCGTCCGCGTCGGCGGGATGGGGCTGGTGATGGTGCTCCTGTACTGGCAGCTAGCGCTCATCCCGGTCGTCGTCATTCCCCTCCTCGCCGCCGCGTCGTACTGGTTCGTCTCGGTCATCCACCCGAAGTACCGGGACGTGCGATCGTCCGTGGGCGCGCTGAACTCCCGGCTGGAGAACAACCTCGGCGGCATCGAGGTCATCAAGGCCTACGACCGCGAGGGCTTCGAGCGCGAGCGCGTCGAGGGGGCCTCCCGGGACTACCTCGACGCCCAGTGGGACGCCATCACCACGCGGGTGAAGTTCTTCCCGTCGCTGCGGGTCATCACCTCCTCGGGGTTCGCGGCCACGCTGCTGGTCGGCGGCTTGTGGGTGCTGAACGGCCCGCCGGCGTTCGCCGCCGAACGGCTGACGGCGGGCACGCTCGTGACCTTCCTGCTCTACACCCGGCGGTTCGTCTACCCCATGCGACAGTTCGGCCAGATACTGAACGAGTACCAGTACGCCCAGGCCGCCGCCGAGCGCGTCGTCGGGCTGCTCGACGCCGACGCGGGCGTCCCCGAGCGGCCGGACGCGGTGGAGTTGGAGGACGTGGAGGGGCGGGTCGAGTACGAGGACGTGTCGTTCGCGTACGAGGCGCCACGCGCCTCGGACCGGTCGAGCGGGGAGCGTAGCGACCCGCGAGACGACGAAATCGTTCTGGAGGACGTGAGCTTCGAGGTCGAGCCCGGCGAGCTGGTCGGCGTGGTCGGGCCGACGGGGGCCGGCAAGACCACGCTGCTGAAGCTGCTGCTGCGGTTCTACGACGCGAGCGAGGGAACCGTCCGCCTCGACGGCCACGACGTCCGCGACGTCACCCTCGACAGCCTCCGCGGGGCCATCAGCTACGTCAGCCAGGAGCCGTTCCTGTTCTACGGGACGGTCCGGGAGAACGTCGCGTACGGGCTCACGGACCCTCGAAACGAAAACGCGGACGACCCGATCGACGACGCGGCCGTCCGCGAGGCTGCCCGCCTCGCGGGGGCCCACGAGTTCGTCGCCGACCTGCCGGACGGCTACGACACCATGGTCGGCGAGCGCGGCGTGAAGCTGTCGGGCGGCCAGCGCCAGCGCATCTCCATCGCGCGGGCCGTCCTCCGGGACCCCGCCGTCCTCGTGCTCGACGAGGCGACGAGCCACGTCGACAACGAGACGGAGGTGCTCATCCAGGAGCAGCTAGACAGCCTCGTGGCCGACCGGACCACCTTCGCCATCGCCCACCGGCTGTCGACGGTGCGGGACGCCGACCGCATCCTCGTGCTGGACGACGGACGACTCGTCGAGGAGGGCAGCCACGAGGAGCTACTGGCGCACGACGGCCTGTACGCGGACCTCTGGTCCGTCCAGGTGGGCGAGGTGGACGAGCTACCGGACTCGTTCGTCGAGCGGGCGGTCGACAGGGAGCGGTTGCTGGGCGGGGACGATTGAGGAAGTTCGGCCACTCGCCCGTCGTGCTTCGGATACTCGCCCGTCGGCCTTCGGGCATTCGCCCGTCGTGCTTTGGATACTC
>CAZPIG010000322.1:0-2448 GCA_964586205.1 uncultured Halobacteriales archaeon
TGCGAATCTCGAACCCCTCGCCGATAGCGTCGATGTTCGGCGTCTCGACGTTCTCACAGACCGCCGGGTCGTACGCGTCGAGGCCGAGCAGCAGCGTCTTCATCGAATCACCTTCCAGGCTAACGGCGCCGCCAGCGAGACGGCGAGCAGCACGATGGCGGCCTTCAAGAAGCCGTCGTACCCCGTGACGAGCGACCCGAGGATTAGGCCGACGGCTATCGCCTTCGACCCGAAGTGGACGCCGGCCAGGGCCGCCTCCGCGTCGGTCATCGGACGGCGCCCTCCTCGACCGACGCCGGGAAGAGCAGCCCCTCCAGCGCGACCCACGCGCCACGGGCCGCGAGCGCGACCGCGAGCGCGTCGAGGAGGCCGAGGACCGCCGGCGGCACCGCCACGAACGAGTCGAGCGTGAACCCGACCGTCAGCACGCCGAGCGTGTAGTGGAAGTACGACGGGAACATCAGTCGTCGGCGGCCTCCATCTCTCCGGTCTCGGCCTCCGCGGACGCCACGTCGATGGTTATCAGCCAGTTGGTCGTGTTCGGGTTGACCTGTAGCTCCCGCTCGTCGATGGTCCCGCGCCCCCCGAGCGTCTCGAACTCGTCGTAGAGCCGCTCCAACTCGCTGTCGTCGTACCCGGCGCGCACCTCGGTCTTGTCCGCCGTCTCCTCGTAGGGGCGCTTCTTGGGGACGACGACGACCACGCGCTGGTCGGCCACGCGAGCAAGCTCGCGGAGCGCCGCGGCGTCGCCCTCGACGTGCTCCAGAACGTGCTGGGCGAGCACGGTGTCGAACGCGCCGTCTTTGAACCGGAGGTCGGGGAGCGAGTCGTCGTACACCTCGATGCCCTTCTCTTCTACCATCTCGCGGCCGGCCTCGGCGGGCTCGACCGCAACGACGTCGTCGTAGTCGTACTCGGCGAGGAGTTCGGCCATCGTCCCCGAGCCCGCGCCGACGTCGAGGACGGTGTCGCCGCGGACGGAGAAGAGAATCTTGTGGGCCTCCTGCTGGAACTCCGTCGACTGCGTCTCGGCGTCGCGGCGCTTGAAGTAGTATTCGTTGTACGTCTCGTCGCCGAGTTCCTCGTCTATCTCGTCGAAGATGGGCAGCCAGTGCTCTTCGTAGAGGTAGTCCCACTCGTAGTTCCGGACGACCCACTCGCGCGCGTTGGCGCCGTGGCGGTCAATCTCCTCGCGGTTGACGTAGTAGTACGCCATCGCCTCCTTTATGTCCTCGACGCGCGGCGTGAACCGGCGGGCGGTCGCGTTCTGCGTCCAGATTTCGTTCCCGCGGTGGACGAGCAGGCCCTGGTCGGTCACGCGGTACTGCTCGTCCTGCTCGACGTAGGTGTCGAACGGGACGCCAAACTGCTCGGTCATGGCCGAGAAGTTCGTCGCGATGACGGGCGTCCCGCAAGCCATCGCCTCGGTGATGGTCAGCCCCCACGACTCCGACTGGGAGCAGTTGAGGTAGACGTCGAAGGTGTTGTACAACTGGACGATGGTCAGGTCCGGGATGCCGTGGTACTTCCGGTGCGGGTCGGGGAAGATGCACCGGTCGTCGTCGAGGTCGAGCGCGTCGCGCACCTCGAACAGATTGAACCCGCCGCCCATCGTCGGATGGGCGTGGACCATGAAGTAGGCGTCGTCGGCGTCGTACTCCTCGGTGAACCGCTTGAACGCCTCCATGTGCTGGGGGATGTTCTTCCGCGGGCCGTGGTTCGCGGCGACCATGCCGAACAGGAACGCGTCCTCGGGGATGCCGAGGTCGGCCTTCAACTCCGCCTCGGTGATGCCCTCGCCGTCGACGTAGTCGGGCGTGACGGGCGCGTACTTGGTCGTGTCGACGCCGTGGGGGACGCGACGGACCTGCGAGTCGGGTATCCGGCTCTGCTTGACGCGCGACTCCGCCCACTCGGACATGACGATGGTCCGGAAGGCGTTCTCGTTGGCCTTCACGACCGCCTCCGGGGCCAGCCCGCCCGGGTGGTCGTGGTCGAGGATGGTGTAGAGCACCGTCGGGATGCCGTTCTGCTGGATGCCCCGGAAGACGTCGGCCATCGCCCAGTGGTCGTGGTGTGAGAAGACGACGTCCGCGTCGGACTCGTCGAACCAGTAGGGGATGGAGTGCTCGCCGTGCTTGCCGAGCCCGGCGGGGAACACCTGCATCCCCTCGTAGTCGATGCCCATCCCCTCCCAGCCGCCGACCGAGTATATGTCGACGTCGTGGTCCTGGTTCAACCGCGTCGCGAGATGCCTGGTATGAACGCCGTACCCCGTGTCCGCCATTGGCGGTGCGCTGTGATACAGTACGCGCATGAACGAGCGGTCGGCTCCGGGAGACTTAACGTTACCTTTCCAGAAAACGCCTACACCACCGCCTCGACCTCGAAAACGGCGCGTATCCGGCTGAACGTAATCTCGCTCGCGGGATGGACCGAGATAGTGAT
>CAZPIG010000322.1:2458-2990 GCA_964586205.1 uncultured Halobacteriales archaeon
ACGTACCGTCGGCGCGCTCGTACGCCGAGACGTGCTCCAACTCCGCGGTGTTGTCCTTCAAGAACGTAAACGAGTCGTCGACCAGCGTCGTCATCCCGGTGTCGATTAGCACCGAGAAGTCGCTGGCGTCGGCGAGGAGCAACAGCGTGTCGAGCGTCCCCGGTCCCGGGACGATGTGGCCCATGTCGTCGGGCTCGTCCGGCGAGACGTAGAACGGGCCGGAGCGGACCGCGTCGGACTCCTCGTGGACGAGCGTCGCGGTCTGGCGGTCGGTCGAGGCCTGCCCCGACGGCGGGGGCGGTGGGGCCGGCGGCGGCGCTCCCTCGTCCGCCTCGTCGAGGATCAGGTCGAGGCCGAACTCCTCGGGGTCGGTCATCTGTAGTCAGCGACTACCTCGGCCCCCGGACCGGCGGCGATGGACCGCTCGCGCGGCGGGGCGCCGCCGACCTGCCCCATCCCGCGGTATGTCTCGACGTTCAGAATCCGCCCGTGCTCGTCCCTGACGACGTTGTGCGAGACGAATTGCGGGTCG
>CAZPIG010000323.1:0-2979 GCA_964586205.1 uncultured Halobacteriales archaeon
AGCTTCCGGATGAGGCTGGCCTTCTCGTTGAGCTCGTCGGCGAGCTCCTGCTGGCTCAGACCGCGGCCCTCGCGGGCCGACCGGATGCGCTCGTCGTAGTCCTGAGCCAGCTCCGCGACGTCGTCGAACATCTCGCTGCCGGGCGCGCGGCCCGACGAGCCCCCACCACCCGTGCTGGTGGTGCCGGTCGAGCCACCCGAGCCGGACGAGTCGCCGCTGGAGCTCCCCTCGGAGGACGTCGAGTACTTCGTGGACGTGCTGGAGGAGGATTCGGTCTTCACCTCGGTCCCGAACTCCGCGCAGTCGGCACAGACCTGCAGCTCCGCCCCCTCGACCTTGACGGTCTTCGGGGAGGGGGTCTCCGCCCCGCACATCTCGCACTGGACCATGAACCTCCCTTTGCATCGGGCGGTGATAAATGATGCGCCGCGACCTTTTTGCTGGAGCGGGAGCGCGCGCCGATTTCGGCGCGCGCCCCGCTCCCGAAAAAGCTCGACCAAAAATTGGCGTGTATCGGTCGGGAGAAATCGACCTCCATCGGCCAGTACGGTACGCCGATTTTTGGTCGAGCTTTTTCGGCGCGCGCGTTCATGCGCGCGCCGCAAAAAGGTCGAGTAGGGCCGCGATAGCGCCCCCGCCGCCGACGCTCGCGCCGACGACGCCACGTTGGTGTCCCTCGTCGCGCATCGCGTGCAGCAGCGTCGTCGTCAGGACGGCCCCGCTCGCGCCGATGGGGTGGCCGAGCGCCACCGCGCCACCGCGGGGGTTCAGCTTCTCGGCCGGGATTCCGAGGCGGTCGCGTACGTACACCATCTGGGCGGCGAACGCCTCGTTCAGCTCGAAGGCGTCGACGTCCGCGACCCCCACGTCGTTGCGGTCGAGCAGCGCCTCGACGGCGTCGCCGACGGCCATCCCGAACCACCGGGGGTCGCGGTAGGCGACCGCGTAGTCCACGAGGCGGGCGGCCGGTTCGAGGCCCCTCTCCGCCACGGCGTCGGCGTCGCCGACCAGCACCGCCCCCGCGCCGTCCGCGAGGCTGGAGGCGTTGCCGGCGGTCACCGTCCCGCCCTCGCGGAACGCGGGCGGTAGCTCGCCCAGGCGCTCGACGGTCGTGTCCGGTCGCGGGCCCTCGTCGGTGGCGACCGTCCCGCCATCGACCTCGACCGGCACTATCTCCTCGTCGAACAGGCCCCGCTCGATGGCCTCGGCGGCCCGGCGGTTGCTCTCGGCGGCGTAGCGGTCCTGGGCCGCCCTGGCGAGGTCGAAGCGCTCGACGAGGTCCTCGGTCAACTCGCCCATGTGGGCGTCGTTCGGCAGGTCCCAGAGGGCGTCGTACACCATCGCGTCCACGAGCGTCGCGTCGCCGTGGCGGCGGCCGCGGCGCATCTCGGGGACGAGGAACGGCGCGCGCGACATCGACTCCATCCCCCCGGCGACCGCGAGGTCGGCCCGGCCCGCGACGACCCGGTCGGCCGCGAGCGCGAGCGCCCGCAGGCCCGACCCCGAGGCCTCGTTGACGGTCGTCGCCGGCGTGCCCTCGGCGAGCGCTCGCACCGCGACCTGGCGGGCGGGGACCTGCCCGACCCCGGCCTGGATGGCGTTGCCCATCGCCAGCCAGTCGACGGCGGCGGTGTCGACGCCGGTCCGGTCGAGCAGTCCCTCGACGGCCGTCGCGCCGAGGTCGACCGCGGAGGCGTCCGCGAGCGCGCCGAGCAGGCTGCCGTGGGGCGTCCGGGCCCCCTCGACGATGACGACGTCGGTGGTCGCGTCTCTCATCGTGTCTCCGTTGGGTATTGGGCGTCGAGCGGCAAGGCTCTGTGGTGCGATCGTCCCGTTCGCGTCGGGCTGGACGGCAGTCGGCCCTCGCTCTCACAGGTCCGCGCCGACCGCGTCCGCGACCGACTCGAAGCCGTCCCGGTCGAGCAGCTCCAGCAGCCCCCGATTCGTCTCCCGGGCTATCGAGGGGCCGCGGTACACGAGCGCGGTGTATAGCTGGACAACGCTCGCGCCCGCGCGGAGCTTCCGGTAGGCGTCCTCGGCGGTCGCGACGCCGCCGACGCCGACGACGGGGACGTCCACGCGCTCCGCGACGAAGCGGACCATCTCGGTGGCCCGCGGCTCGAGCGGCGCGCCGGAGAGCCCGCCGTCCTCCGCGGCGTGGGGGCTGCGGAGGCTGTCGGGCCGCTCGGTGGTCGTGTTCACCGCGACGACGCCGTCGACGCCCACGTCGCGGCCGACGGCGAGCGCCTCCTCGACCGCCGGCCCGGCGAGGTCGGGCGAGAGCTTCACGAGCAGCGGTCGCGCGCCCGCGTCCGCGAGTGTTGTCAGGATCCGTTCGAGTCGGTCGCGACTCTGCAACTCGCGCAAGCCGGGCGTGTTCGGGCTGGAGACGTTCACCACGAAGTAGTCGCAGTGGTCCGCGAGGCGCTCGTAGCTGTAGCGGTAGTCCTCGTGGGCCTCGGAGAGCGGCGTCGCCTTCGACTTCCCGAGGTTCGCCCCGACGGGCACGTCGGGCAGCGACTGGGCGGCCAGCCGGTCGCCGATGGCGTCCGCGCCGTCGTTGTTGAAGCCCATCCGATTGACGAGCGCGCGGTCCTCGCGCAGCCGGAACAGCCGCGGCCGGGGGTTGCCCGCCTGGGCCTCGCGGGTGACGCCGCCGACCTCGACGTGGCCGAACCCCAGCGCCGCCAGCGCGCGCGGCGCGCGGGCGTTCTTGTCGAAGCCCGCGGCGAGGCCGACGGGGTTCGGGAACGACTGGCCGAACGCCTCGACCGCCAATCTCGAATCGTCGACCCGGTAGCGCGCGGCGACGGCGCGCTCCAGCGGCGTGGCCTGGAGGGCCCGGAGTGCTCCCAGGCCGGCGCGGTGGGCCGTCTCGGCGGGCAGCGCGAACAGCGCGGGCTTGACCGCGTCGTAGGCTCGCATTCGAGGTGTTTCCTTCCGGGTAGTTCGGGTGGTGGCGTCCGTTTAAAGCTCGCG
>CAZPIG010000324.1:0-2908 GCA_964586205.1 uncultured Halobacteriales archaeon
TTCGTCTCCTACTACGACTACTACCAGCCCGAGGCGTACATCGAGCAGACGGACAAGTACATCGAGAAGGACGCCTCCATCAACGACGAGATAGACCGCCTCCGGCACTCCGCGACGCGCTCGCTGCTCACCCGCGACGACGTCGTCGTGGTCGCCTCGGTCTCGGCCATCTACGGGCTGGGCGACCCGGCCAACTACGAGGACATGTCCCTGCGCCTCGAAGTCGGCCAGACCATCGACAGGGACGAGCTACTCGGCGCGCTCGTGGACCTCAACTACGAGCGCAACGACGTGGACTTCACCCAGGGCACCTTCCGGGTCCGCGGCGACACCGTCGAGATATTCCCGATGTACGGCCGCTACGCCGTCCGCGTGGAGATGTGGGGCGACGAGATAGACCGCCTGACCAAGCTCGACCCCCTGGAGGGCGAGGTCGAGGGCGAGCAGCCGGCCGCGCTGGTCCACCCCGCCGAGCACTACTCCATCCCCGACGCCAGATTGGAGAACGCTATCGAGCAGATAGAGGAGGACCTGGAGAGCCGCATCGCCTACTTCGAGCGCCAGGGCGACCTCGTGGCCGCCCAGCGCATCGAGGAGCGCACGACGTTCGATTTAGAGATGCTCCGGGAGGCCGGCTACTGCTCGGGCATCGAGAACTACTCGGTCTACCTCTCCGACAGGGAGTCCGGTGACGCGCCGTACACGCTGCTCGACTACTTCCCCGACGACTTCCTCACGGTCATCGACGAGTCCCACCAGACCATCCCGCAGATAAAGGGCCAGTACGAGGGCGACAAGTCCCGCAAGGACTCGCTGGTGGCCAACGGCTTCCGGCTGCCGACGGCGTACGACAACCGCCCGCTGACCTTCGAGGAGTTCGAGGAGCGGACGGGCCGGACGCTGTACGTCTCCGCGACGCCGGGCGACTACGAGCGCGAGCACAGCAACCAGGTGGTCGAGCAGATCGTCCGCCCCACCTACCTCGTGGATCCCGCGGTCGAGGTCTCGCCCGCCGAGGACCAGGTGGACGACCTCATGGACCGCATCGACGAGCGCGTCGCGCGCGAGGAGCGCGTGCTGGTGACGACGCTGACCAAGCGCATGGCCGAGGACCTCACCGAGTTCTTGGAGGAGGCCGGCGTCGCCGTCGAGTACATGCACGACGAGACGGACACCCTCGAGCGGCACGAACTGGTCCGGGGGCTGCGCCTCGGGGAGTTCGACGTCCTCGTCGGCATCAACCTCCTCCGGGAGGGCCTCGACATCCCCGAGGTGAGCCTCGTGGCCATCCTGGACGCCGACCAGGAGGGCTTCCTGCGCAGCGAGACCACGCTCGTCCAGACGATGGGCCGGGCCGCCCGGAACGTCAACGGCGAGGTGGTGCTGTACGCCGACGAGACGACGGACGCCATGGAGTCGGCCATCGACGAGACGCGCCGCCGCCGGACCATTCAGCGGGAGTTCAACGACGAGCACGGCCACGAGCCCCGGACCATCGACAAGGAGGTGGGCGAGGCGAACCTCCCCGGCAGCAAGACCGACACCGGCGGCGTCAGTGGCGACGAGCCCGCCGACGCCGACGAGGCGGCCCGGCAGGTGGAGTTCTTGGAGGAGCGGATGCGCGAGGCCGCGGACAACCTCGAGTTCGAGCTGGCGGCCGACATCCGCGACCGCATCCGGGAGCTCCGCGAGGAGTTCGACCTCGCGGGCGGGGTCGAGCCGGAGGACGACGGCGTGGCTCCCGAGCCGGACGTGGAGTTCTGAGGCGGGCGGTGCACGGCGGAGCCGGATGTCGAGTTCTGAACCCGCGGTGGCGCGCCCGACCAGATTGATTCTAGTAATATAGATACTAAATTTATTGGTGGGGAGGCCGTACGACGAGTGGTTCCGCATGACCGACGACGGCACCACCCACCGACGAAGCGTCCTCAGAACGTCCGCGGCGGCGCTGGCCGGCACGGGACTCGTCGCCGGGAGCGCCTCGGCCGACCACATCACGTCCGGCTGCGCCCGGGCCACCGTCGGCACCCCCATCTTCGAGGAGTGCGCGGGGGCGCGGACGGGCGACTTCTTCGAGCAGGGCGACACGGCGAAGGTCCTCGGCACGTGCACCGACGACACCGGCTACCCGTACGCGTTCGTCGAGCCGGCCGACAGGACGAAGTACTCCCGGCTCGGCTTCTGGGTGTACGACGGCGACCTCGAGCCCTGCTAGGACCTCCGGCTCTTGTGATCGACGTGACTGTTGAATCGGCGGCGTCGGCATCAGGGGTGCGGTTCAGTGTGTCTCGGTAGCGTAACGGGCCGGAAAGCCCCCGCACGCTCGACCGGATAGGCGTCACTCGATTGGATCGTAGTGGTTCGAACACCGAATACGGGCCATCTCTCACGACACCGGCACGTCGCGGCGGACGGTGCTCCGCCCGGTTCCGACGCCCCTCGGTACCGCCCCGGCGACGTGCGACGCCGGGGCGTGTTTGTTTCACTAGGATACCTATATACAACTGGGGCATTAATGGCGAACGAACCATGAAAGACGGCGTTCGTGGTCCGAACCGGAGAAGCGTGCTGAAGACGGGCGGGGCCGCGCTCGCGGCGATGGTCGGCGCGACGGCCCCGACGGCGGCCAGCGACTTCGTGGTCGGCGACTGTGCACACGTCGACGTCGAGACGGGAATCTACGCCAACGGCTGTCCGCCGGGGGACCAGATCGGCACCGCGATTCCCGGAGAATGCGGGTACGTAGAGCAGGTCTGTGACCGATTCGGGGCCGTTTATCTCTCCGCGGTGGACGGTTGGGTCGCCGAGAGCGCGCTCGTCCACTGCTGAAGCGGTACCGACGGCGCGGAGCGACCACGGTCCGGCGTGGCGTGCCAGCGGGACGTAGCGGCGTGCCAGCGGGACGTAG
>CAZPIG010000325.1:0-2869 GCA_964586205.1 uncultured Halobacteriales archaeon
CCGCTGGTCGTCCTCGACGGGGCGCACAACCCCGGCGCGTGCGAGGCGCTCGCGGCGACGCTCGCGGAGTTCGACTACGACGCCCTCCACCTCGTGTTCGGCGCGATGCACGAGAAGGACCACCGCGAGATGGCGGCCGCGCTCCCGGCGGCCGACTCCGTCGTGGTCACCGAACCGGACGCGAGCCGCGCGGCCGACCGCGACGTGCTCCGGACCGTGTTCGAGGACGCCGCCGCGGAGCGCGCGGACACGAGAGATGCCGACGCCGACGACGCCGACCACGTCGACGCCGCGCGCGTCGACTCGGTCCGGGCCGTGCCGGCCGCCGTCGAGCGGGCCGTCGACCGGGCCGGCCCGGAGGACTGCGTGGTCGTGACGGGGTCGCTCTACACCGTCGCGGAGGCGCGGACGCTGTGGACGCGGACGGAGATTCCGAAGCGCATCCGGGACCTAGAGGAGTCCCGGGCGGTCCTCGAGGGCGCGGACGTGACCGCGCCGGGCGTCTGGCGGATGCGCGGCAAGGGCGTCCACCGCGCGCTGAAGACGCGGGTCCGCCCGCGGCAGGCCCAGTACCTGAAGGAGGAGCTACTGTCGCTCGGCGGCGAGTGCGCCGTCTCCGGGGTGGACGACCGCCGCGAGGAGCGCCTCGACGTGGTACTGCTGGGCACGCTCGCGCAGTTCAAGCGCCTCGTCGAGAAGCTGGACGGCCAGCCGTTCGGGCTGTCCGTGCTCGCCGACCAGCTACGCGAGGCGCTCGGCATCCAGACGGAGTCCGCCCCGACGACGGGCTACCCGTGGGACGGCGGCCCGGCCATCATGGGCGTGCTGAACGTCACGCCAGACAGCTTCCACGACGGCGGGCGGTACGAGGGCACCGACGACGCCGTCGCGCACGCCCGCGAGATGGTCGCGGCGGGCGCGGACATAGTGGACGTGGGCGGCGAGAGCACCCGTCCCGGCGCGGAGCCGGTCGCCCCCGACACCGAGCGCGAGCGCGTGCTGCCCGTGATAGAGCGGCTGGCCGACGTCGACGCGACCGTCTCCATCGACACCCGGCGGGCGGGCGTGGCCGAGGCCGCGCTCGAAGCCGGCGCGGACGTGGTGAACGACGTCTCGGGGCTGTCGGACCCGGAGATGCGGTTCGTCGCCGCCGACCACGACGCCCCGCTGGTGGTGATGCACAGCATCGACGCGCCGGTCGTGCCGGGGCGGAACGCCCACTACGACGACGTGGTCGAGGACGTCATCGACGAGCTGACCGAGCGCGTGCTGCTGGCCGAGAAGGCCGGCCTCGACCGCGAGCAGATACTCGTCGACCCGGGGCTGGGGTTCGGGAAGGCCGCGGCCGAGAGCTTCGCGCTGCTGGACCGTCTCGGCGAGTTCCGCGCGCTGGGCTGTCCGGTCGTGGTCGGTCACTCCCACAAGTCGATGTTCGAGGCCGTCGGCTGCGGCCCGGACGAGCGCCTCGCGCCGACGGTGGCGGCGACGGCGCTCGCGGCCGAGCGGGGCGCGGACGTGATACGGGTCCACGACGTTCCGGAGAACGTCGCTGCGGTCGAGACGGCTGCCGCCACGCAGCGGGGTGTTCGGGGTGCCGGCGAGGACAGCGAGGAGTGACGGAGCGGTACGGACTGTCGGCCGTCGGGCCCGCTGGGGTCGTATGGTCGTTGCGGTCGCTGTTGCGGTCAGTGACGTCGCGTGTCGCGCGGTCGCCGCTGCAGTCGGTGCGGTCAGTACGGTCGGGCGTCGCGCGGTCGCTGTTGCGGTCGTCGGTGCGGGTCAGTGTGTCTCGTGGAGCGGCGGTCGCCGTCGCGGTCGTTGTTGTGGTCACTGTCGCGGTCGCCGCGGTCAGCACGATCGAACGTCGCACGGTCATCATGGAATCGGTTGTCGTCGACCGTCCCGCGGCGGAACCTTCACAACGCCCCGCACAGGACGTAGCGCCATGAGCACGGGGTCCACCCGCGGGCGCGGCGGCGGAGGACTGGCAGCGGCGGTGGCGGCGGACGTGCGCCACCTCCACGGCCGGTGGATGGGACTGGTCTTCTCCCAGCGCCGCGAGGGCCCGCACCCGGTCATGGGCGCGTGGCGACCGGAGTCGCCCGTCGCGCGGCTCGCGTTCCTCGCGTGGGCCGCCGCCGGAGCGGGCGTCGTGGCGTTGCTGTACCCCTTCGCGGTCGTCGGGCTCGGAGCGCGGTACTACGCCCGGCGGGCCAACGCCGTCGCGGCGGCGCTCGGGCTCGCCGGCGTCCTCTTCCTCGTCGCCGTCGCCTCCGGGCTGCTGGTGGTGCTCGCGAGCTTCCGGTTCTCCGGCGACGGCTTCGTCGCCGTGCTGGCGGCCGGCCTCGTCGCGGTCCCGTCGGCGGCCGTCGCCATCCTCGCCGCGCGGCGGGACGGCCGGACCTCGACCGTGCTGGTCGCGTACCCGGCCGGCGTCACCGCGGTCTTCCTGCCGCCCGTGATGGCCGCGCTGTTCTCGCCGGCCCTCGGGTCGGTGGTCCTGCCGCAGAGCTACTCGCTGGCCGTCTGGCTGCTCGACAACGTCCTCGCGGTCGGCGGGCTGGCGACGTTCCTCCGGGAGACGTTCGAGCTGGCGGGCTTTGCCTACCTCGGGATGTGGTTCGCCATCTCGGTCCCGCTCGGGTGGGTGCTCGGGGTGCTGGCGACGCTGGCGGACCTGATGCGGCCGGCCGAGCACTGAACCGGAGACATCGCTTGCGTCGGGTCGCTCGGGGTTCGTCGTTTGCGCAAAACTGCTCCGACGGGGATTTGAACTCGCCGAGACGGTCCGGGTCGCTCCCTCTGCTCACTGGCGTTCGCTTCGGTCGCTTTCCGGGCTGCGTCTCGTCTGCTCAAATCCCCGCGAGTC
>CAZPIG010000326.1:0-2868 GCA_964586205.1 uncultured Halobacteriales archaeon
AGCGGCGTCGTCGTCCTGTTCGCCAAGACCGACCGCGACGACCCGAACACCGTCACCCAGTTCGTAGTCCCGAAGGACACCGACGGGCTGACGGTGGGCAAGAAGGAGGACAAGCTAGGGCTGCGGGCCAGCGACACCACGACGCTGACCTTCGAGGGCGCACGCATCCCCGCCGAGAACCGCCTGACGCCGGTCGGCGACGGGCTCTCGGCGGCGCTGTCGGTGCTGACCGGTGGCCGCATCGGCATCGCCAGCCAGGCCGTCGGGCTCGCGCAGGCGGCGCTCGACGAGGCCGTCGACTACGCCGGCGAGCGCGAGCAGTTCGGCGAGCCCATCGGGGAGATACAGGCCGTCAGGCACAAGCTGGCCGACATGAAGACCCGGGTCGAGGCGGGGCGGGCGCTGGCCCGCGAGGCCGCCCGCCAGGACGACGCCGGCGAGAACCCACAGCTAGCGGCGAGCATCGCGAAGTACTTCGCGACCGAGGCCGCCGTGGACGTGACCAACGAGGCCGTTCAGGTCCACGGCGGCTACGGCTACGTGACGGAGTTCGACGTCGAGCGCTTCTACCGCGACGCGAAGGTGACGACCATCTACGAGGGCACCTCCGAGATACAGAAGACGGTCATCGCCCGCCACCTGCTGGATTGAAGTACCGGGCGGCGTTCGGGACTCCACGCCGGCACGTCCGGACCACGCCCCGCCGGCCCGACCACGGCGTATCCGGACTCCGAACCACCCACCACGGCCCGACCACACCCCCACATGACACTGCTCGTCTACGGCTCCTACGGCTACACCGGCGACCTCGTGGCGCGCGAGGCCGCCGACCGCGACCTGCCGGTCGTGCTCGCTGGGCGGGACGGCGACGCCCTCGCCGAGCAGGCGGCCGACCTCGGCCTCCCCTCGCGGACGTTCGCGCTGGACGACGCGGCCGCCGCGACCGAGGCCGTCGCGGACGCCACCGCCGTGCTGAACTGCGCGGGGCCGTTCGCCGACACGTGGGAGCCGCTGGTCGACGCCTGCGTCGAGACGGGGACCCACTACCTCGACGTCACCGGCGAGTGGCAGGTCCTCGAAGCCATCGCGGGTCGCGACGAGGCGGCGGCGGACGCGGGCGCGATGCTCCTGCCGGGCGTCGGCTTCGACGTGGTGCCGACCGACTGCCTCGCGGCGCACCTCGTCGAGCGGCTACCCGCGGCGACGGAGCTGTCGCTGGCGTTCGAGGCGCTCGGGTCGCTGTCGCCCGGCACCGCGAAGACCGCGGTGCGCGGCCTCGGCGAGGGCGGCGTCGTCCGCCGGGACGGCGAGATAGTCGCCGTCCCCGCCGGGTGGCGGACCCGGACCGTCGACTTCGGCGACGGCCCCCGGACCGCGGTGACCATCCCGTGGGGCGACGTGGCGACCGCGCACCGTAGCACCGGCATCCCGAACGTCGCGGTGTACGTGGCCGTCCCGCGGTCGGCGGTGCGGATGCTGCGGGCCACGCGGTACCTCGGTCCCCTGCTCGGGACGCGGCCGGTCCAGACGGTCCTCGAGTGGCTGGTCGAGCGCGCCGTCGACGGCCCCGACGCCGCGGCGCGCGCCGAGGGCGAGATGCACGTCTGGGGCGAGGTGGCCACCGACGACGGCCTGCGGGCCGTCTCGCGGCTCCGGACGCCCGACGGCTACGAGTTCACGGCCCGGAGCGCCGCCACCATCGCGGAGCGGGTCCTCGGCGGCGACGCGCCGACCGGCTTCCGGACCCCCTCGTCCGCGTACGGCGCGGACCTCGTGCTCTCGGTCGCGGGCGTCGAGCGCGAGGACGCGCCGACGGACGAGGTGCACTGACCGACGCTACTGCGTGAGCTTGCCGTTCGACGCCGAACCGAAGCCATTTGCCCGCCCCCCTCGTACGCCGGCGCGTGTACGAGGAGTACGACGCGGTCGTCTACGACCTCGACGGGACGCTGGTCCGCCTCGCCGTCGACTGGGCGGCCGTCGAGCGGGCGGTGGGCGCGGTACTCGTCGAGGCGGGCGTCGACCCCGACGAGCTGACGGCGTGGGAGCTGCTCGCCGCCGCCGAGGAGGCGGGCGTGGGCGACCGCGTCGAGGGCATCATCGCCGACCACGAGCGCGAGGGCGCGGCCCGCGCCGAGCGGCTGCCCCACGCCGACGAGGTAGCGGGGGTATCGATTCCGGTCGGCGTCTGCTCGCTCAACTGCGAGGCCGCCTGCCGCACCGCGCTGGAGCGCCACGACCTCGCCGCCCACGTCGAGGTCGTCGTCGGGCGGGACTCGGTCGGCGCGCGCAAGCCGGACCCCGAGCCCCTGCTGGAGGCGGTCCGGCGGCTGGGCGTCCCGCCGGAGCGCGCGGTGTTCGTCGGCGATTCGGAGCGCGACGCGGTGACGGCCGAGCGCGCCGGGACGGCGTTCGAGTACGTCGGCGACGGGCCGTCCGGGCACTAGGAGCAACGGACGACAGCGAGGTGGTCGGCACGCGGTCACCGCCACCAGCGGTCGTACGCGTAGAGGGCGAGCGCGGTGGTGAGCCAGACCGCGGCTCCGACGCGGACGGCGAAGCCGACGCGGCCCTCCCACGTCGGCGGGACGCCCGCCAGAAGTGCGACGGCGGCGACCAGCGGCGCGCCGGCCACGACGGTGGTCACGAAGGTGGCCTCGAGGACCCACGCGTGGTCTACTTCGGGCGGTGCGTCGTCCGTCACGGTGCGGGGTGGGTGGGGTGTGGTGAAAAGAGTCCCGGAGTGGGGGTGGTTTTAGCGTGCGTTCGGCGAAAGGGAAGGTCTTTTATCCACGACCTGGGTAGACTGGGGTGCGCGTGGGTAGCCAAGCTAGGCCAACGGCGCAGCGTTGAGGGCGCTGTCCCGTA
>CAZPIG010000327.1:0-2858 GCA_964586205.1 uncultured Halobacteriales archaeon
TCATCAGCGAGACCCAGATGCCGGACAGCATCAAGTCCGACGCCGACCTCTGGGCCGCCTGCATCGGCGGGGCCATGCAGATAGACCTGTACACGGAGATGGTCGAATCGGCCGGCTTCGACGTCGAGGACGTCGGGGACAACGAGGAGTACGAGTTCATCTCCGACCGGGCGGCGAACGCCTGTCAGAAGTACGGCGTCAAGAGCATCTCGCTCGGTGCCCGGAAGTGATAGCGCACGGAGTCAGTCAGAAATAGCACACCGAGACAGCCAGAAACAGCACGCCGAGACAGCCACTACCGACACCGCGCGCACGACCGTCGAACCGACGTGACGCACCGGATAGTGACCAGTACGTCCAACCGAAACCACTCAAAGAGAGGCGATAACGAATGACACAAACTGCAACGGCGGAAGCGAGCGACGGAATCGAGCACCGAACGACCCTCCGGAGAGGGGCCGCGTTGATGGCGTTCGCCGGGGTCGCGTTCGTCGGCTACGGCGTCGTCTTCCTCGTGCTGAACTTCGTCGGGGGCGGCTTCGAGCTCGGGGTCAGCACCCTCGACGGGCTGGGTCCCGGGGAGCTGAATCCGACCGTGGCGTACTACATCAGCCACCTGCACGTCGCCACGGCGGCGTTCATCATCTCGACGGGCATCGCGGTCGCAGCCCTGTCGTGGTACGGGGTGCGCCAGCGGCTCACCTGGGCGTGGGCGACGGCCGTCGTCGCCGCCGTCGTCGGACTGGCGCTCGCGCTACCCATGCACTACACCGGGAACGCGTTCGCCCACGACTGGGTGACGCACCTCGGGCCGATATACCTGGCGACGGTCGTGTTCGTCGTCGGGGCCGTGCTGTCGCTGCGGGAGCTGTAACCGTCGTACCCATCGACGACCGAAATTCCGTCCCCATGATTCCCGAGGCAGCGGTCGTACTGCACGCCGGTCCCGGCCACGAGGTGACGTTCGCGGGGTACCTGTTCCGCGTCGTCGCCCATCTGGTGGCCGTGGGCGCGGTCGCGCTCGTCCTCTACTGGTCGATGGGGCGAGACGGACCCGTCCGCACCGCGCTTGCAGCCGGGCACGACGACGAGACGGTCGAGAGTCGAGAGTGAGTGGCCACCACCGACGGACTAGGGGTGTCAACCGTAGCGGTGGCTACCTCCAGAGTCCACCGTCGGGTGGGACTGAAAGGGGCGACCGGTTCGGCGAACCCCGGCGAGGCAAGGACCGCAGTGAACGAACGAAGTGAGTGACCGAGGACCGCAGCGAGCCGCGGGAGCCGAACCGGTCGGGGCTTTCGAGGATATTGCGAGCTAGGTCGTTCGACACCTGGGTCCTCGAAAGCCCCCGGGCGCTCGACCCTCCGCGGCTCGCTGCGCTCCTCACCTCGCTCCGCTCGGCTGCGGTGCTTGCGTCGCCGGGGAGGGATCGAGCGCCCGGCCCCTTTCAGTCCCACCCGACGGTGGTTTGGCGCACTTGTCGAAGCTAACGTTGACACCCTCCGACGGACCGACGCTGCCGTTCTTGCGATTGCCCGGTCCGACGGCGAGCGAGTTCCGAGCGACGACCGCGTCCCGGACCGCGGCGCTCACTCCATCCCGGGCGGGTCGAACGCACAGAGGTCCGCCCGGCCCGCGCCCACCTGCGTGTTCACCGCGTCGAACGTCGTCGAGTGCGCCGTCGAGAGCGTCGGCACGCCCACGCCGTTGCGGACGCGGTCGCTGAAGTCCACCAGCGTCGTCGCGTCGTACCGCGGGCTCTCGCGGTAGGTCGTCCCGCCCGCGACCGGCGCGAGCAGGTCCACGCCGCGGTCAGCCAGCGCCGCGCCGAAGCGGTCGGCGTGGTGGGTCTTCCACCCGTTCAGATTCCAGTCGGTGACCTGCATGGTGACCCCGAGCGGCTTGTCGTCGGGCCACGCCTCCCGGACCGCCTCGACCACCTCGAGGGGGTAGGCCATCCGCGCCTCCACGGAGCCGCCGTACTCGTCGTCGCGCCCGTTGGCGAGCGGCGAGAGGAACTGCGAGAGGAGGTAGCCGTGGCCGGCGTGGACCTGACAGTAGTCGAACCCCGCCGCGTCGGCGCGGCCGGCGGCGTCGGCGAACGCCTCGCGGACCGCCGCGAGGTCCGTCTCGTCCATCGCCCGCGGCCGCCGCCGGCCCGGCGCGTACGGCTTCGCGGAGGGGGCGACCAGCTCCCACCCCTCGCCGTCGGGCAGGGGCCGGTCGAGGCCGTAGCGGCGCGGACGGCTCGCGCCCCGGCGGCCGGCGTGGACGAGGTGCGCGCCGGCAACAGCATTCGTATCGCTGTGGACCCGCTCGACGGCCCCCGCCCACGCGTCGCGCTGGGCGTCGTCGTAGAGCCCGGGCGTTCCGGGGGTGACGCGGCCGTCGGCCCGCACCGCCAGCGGCTGGGTGAGCGCCAGCCCCGCGGCACCGCGAGCAGCCGCGACGAGACAGTCGAGGGTGTCGTCGGCCGGCACGCCGTCGGTCGCGGCGTCGTCCATATCGCCGGTCAGCACCACGCGGTTGGGGACGGTCACCTCGCGCAGTCCGAGCGGCTTGAACTGCGGCGGCGTGGCGACGACCGGCGTGGAATCGGCGGTCCCCTCGTGGCGCTCGAACCACCGGTCGTAGCGGTCCGCGAACGCCGCGTCGCGGCGCTTCAGCTCCTCGTAGGAGATGCGCCCGCTCCGGGTGAGCATGTTGAAGGTGAACCGCCGCGGCGCGAGGTCGGCGTACCGCTCGACGTTCTCGAAGTAGTGACGGCTGCGCTCGCCCGCCGCCTGCAGGCCCTCGACGCGCGGGCCGCGCTCCTTCGCGTACCAGTCGAACGCCGACCGGTGGTCGGTCCCGTGCTC
>CAZPIG010000328.1:0-2843 GCA_964586205.1 uncultured Halobacteriales archaeon
AAACATCACTTCGATAACGTCCACGGCACCGGCGAGAGCGCGCTGACGAACCTCGCCATCACCACGAACACGATGCTGTCGGGCCGGACGGTCGTGGTCGCCGGCTACGGCCACTGCGGCCGCGGCATCGCCCGGAAGGCCCGCGGCGTCGGCGCGCACACCGTCGTGACGGAGGTCGACCCCCGGAAGGCGCTGGAGGCACTGCTGGACGGCCACCGGGTCGTGCCGATGGTCGAGGCGGCCGCCGTCGGCGACTACTTCCTCACCGCCACCGGCAACCGCGACGTGCTCCGCGAGGAGCACTTCCGGGAGATGCGCGACGGGGCCGTCCTCGCCAACGCCGGCCACTTCGACGTGGAGGTGGCCGTCGACGACCTCGCGGCGCTCGCCGAGCGGACGACCGAGCCACGCCCCGGCGTCACGCGGTACCACATGGCCGACGGCCGGCGGCTGAACCTCCTCGCGGAGGGTCGGCTGGTGAACCTCACCGGCCCGTACAGCCAGGGTCACCCCGCGGCCGTCATGGACACGACGTTCGCGATGATGTTCGAGGCGTCGCGGGACCTGCTCGCCGGCGACCGGGACCTCCCGCCGGGACTGCACCGGATGCCGGACGACGTAGACCGCGCGGTCGCCGAGCGCGCGCTCGCCGCCACCGGCGTGGCCATCGACGACCTGACCCCCGGCCAGCGCGAGTACCTCGCGGACTGGGAGCACCCCGACAGCAGCTTCTGACCCCGGCACGGAGTGTTAGTTCCCTTCACCGACGACGGTCCCGACGCGTAACTTCGTTACCAATGTTTATGACGGTGGAAAATAATCGTCCGCGCATGGCGAGCGGGTCGGACGAGACCATCACCGTGCTGCACGTCGACGACGAGCCCGACTTCGCCGACCTCGCGGCGACGTTCCTGCAGCGCGAGCACCCCGACATCGCGGTCGTGACCGAGACGAGCGCCGCCGACGGCCTCGACCGACTCGCCGACGCGCCCGTCGACTGCGTGGTCAGCGACTACGACATGCCGGGGATGGACGGCCTGGAGTTCCTCGAGGCCGTTCGGGACCGCTACCCCGGGCTGCCGTTCGTGCTGTTCACCGGGAAGGGCAACGAGGAGATAGCGAGCGAGGCCATCTCCGCCGGCGTGACCGACTACCTCCAGAAGGGCAGCGGCACCGAGCAGTACGAGCTGCTCGCCAACCGCATCGAGAACGCGGTCGCGAAGCACCGCGCGGAGTCCAGCTACCGGGAGATATTCGACAAGGCGACCGACGGCATCATGCTCCACGACCCCGAGACGGGGGCTATCCAGGACGTGAACAGGCGGTTCTCGGAGATGCTGGGCTACGACCGCGAGGAGCTGCTGGAGCTGTCGGTCGCGGACTTCACCGACGACGACGCCCCGTTCACCCAGGCCGAGGCCCGACGCCGCATCCGGCTGGCCGCCGAGGAGGGCCCGCAGGTCTTCGAGTGGCTCAACAGGACCAAGGACGACGACCCCATCTGGGTCGAGGTCCACCTGAAGAGCACCACCATCGACGGCCAGCAGCAGGTACTCGCCATCGTGCGGGACATCTCCGAGCGCAAGCGCCGCGAGGAGGAGCTCCGCGAGCAGCGCCGGCGCATCGAGGCGCTGCACGACGTCGCCGGCGAGGTGGAGGCCGGAACGACGGAGTCGGCCGTCGCCGAGTCGACCGTCGCGGGGGCAGGCGAGATACTGCCGTTCGACCGGTGTGCGGTCCTCCGGTGGTCCGGCGGCTCGCTGTCGGTCGTCGCCAGCGCCGGCGCGGCGGTCACCGACGGGGCGGGCCGGGTGGCCGTCTCCGAGGGGGTCGCCGCCACGGCCTACCGGACCGGCGAGTCCCAGGTGGTCACCGACGCCGCCGAGAGCGCGGTCCCGGACGACAGCCCCTTCGCGGGCTGCCGGTCGCTGCTCTGCGTCCCGGTCGGCGAGTGGGGCGTCTTCGGAGCTGGCACCGACCGGCCGGGCGCGTACGACGATGACGACCGCAAGATGGCGGAGCTGCTCGTCGGCCACACCGTCGGCGCGCTCCGCCACGTCGAGCGCGACCGCGCGCTGCGCGAGCGCGAGTCGGAGCTCCAGCGCCAGCGCCGCCACTTGGAGGAGTTCGCGAGCGTCATCTCTCACGACCTCAAGAACCCCCTCTCGGTGGCGGAGGGGTACCTCAAGCTGGCCGTCGAAACGGGCGACGTGGAGGCCGTCGGCAAGGCCCGGACGGCGCTGGCCCGGATGGACCACCTCGTCGAGGACATGCTGACGCTCGCGCGCGAGGGCCGCGTGGTCGGCGACGTCGAGCCGGTGTCGCTGCGCCGCGTCGCCGAGCGCGGCTGGGAGACGGCCGCGACGGCGGACGCGAGCCTCGTCGTGGGCGACGACCTCGGGACGGTCCCCGCGGACCGGAGCCGCCTGCAGACCCTCGTCGAGAACCTCTTCGGCAACGCCGTCCGCCACGGCGGCAGCGAGGTGACCGTCCGGGTCGGCAGCCTCCCCGACGGCTTCTTCGTCGCCGACGACGGCGACGGCATCCCGCCCGGCGAGCGCGAGGAGGCGTTCCGGCCGGGCTACTCGACGGACACCGACGGCACGGGCTTCGGGCTGGCCATCGTCAAGCGCATCGCGGAGGCCCACGGCTGGACAGTCGCGGTCGAGGAGAGCGAGGCCGGCGGCGCGCGCTTCGAGTTCACGGGCGTCCACAGGGAGTGAGTCGTCCCGGAGATGGCCCGGTAGCGCGGACTTCCAGCCCGACGACCGACACTGGAAGGGTGTCAACGTTAGCTTCGACCAGTCCGTCAAACCACCGTCGGGCGGGACTGAAAGGGGCGA
>CAZPIG010000329.1:0-2839 GCA_964586205.1 uncultured Halobacteriales archaeon
CGCGTTCAGACCGGTGAACGCGCCATCACGACGATTTTCTAGTCGCGTCGGCGTCGTTGGGAAAATCAGGCGTCAGAACGAGCGAAACCGGCGAAACGGACAGTGCTGCCGCTCACCGGAGGCGACCCCGGACCGACGCCCGCCTACCCGACCCGAGGTGCTTGCGTGTCAGATTCGGATGCCGCTCCGAAGAACCGCAAACGGGATTTGCGGACGGAGTATCGATGGGATGGGCTTCGGAGGCCATCCACTCCACCGGCCTTCCGGTCACGCCCCGTGACCCCGTGCTGTCTGGCGTTTTCCGGCATCGCTATAGGCGTCGAGCGGCTAAGCGGTTTGTGCTGCTCGCCACCTTCCACATCGATCTGGCCGCGGTCGGTCTAGAGCAGACCTTCCAGGCGGTCCCGGGCCTCGAGGTCGAGGCCGAGCGCATCGCCGCGCACAGTACGGCGTGGACGATGCCGTGTCTCTGGGCTGCCAACGCCGACTTCGACGCGGTCGACGAGGCACTGCGCGAGGACCCGACCGTCGACCGGGTCGTCGAGGCGGACGGATTCGGGGACGAGAAGTACTACCAGGTCGAATGGGCCGACGAGGTCGTCTCCCGGATCGACGCCTACGTCGACGAGGAAGGGTCGGTCATCGACGCCCACGGGACCGGCGAGGGCTGGGAAGTCCAGTTCCGGTTTGCCTCCCGCGAGCAGCTCGACGCCTTCCGGGAGCAGCTACAGGACGAGGGATTCGCATTCGAACTGCGAGACCTCGTCGAGCCGGGGGCACCGCGCCAATCCACCGCTTCACTGACGCCGCGCCAGCGCGATGCGTTGGTGGCCGCGCTCGAACGTGGTTACTACGAAGTCCCGCGCGAGATTTCGGCCCGCGAACTCGCTGCCGAGCTCGACACGTCGCACCAGGCCCTGTCGGAGCTACTTCGACGCGGAACGGCGAAGCTAGTCGACTCGTCGCTCACCACACCGACCGAAACGGACGGGGAGTGAGTGGCGGCGGCCGTAGAGGATTTAAAATCCGGCACTGGCAAGCCCACCGTTCATCGGCATCCGCGGCGTCGAATGGGGTATGCGTCACGAGGAGGAAGCACCTAGCGCCGACCCGTTGCCGGTCACCACCGTCCATCACTTGCTGGGGGATTCGCTCCGGCGGGCACTCCTTCGTCACCTGTACGCCCGTGACCGACCCGTGGCGGTGGCCGACCTCGCAGAGCGACTCGCAGCCTTCGAACACGACGGCCCCCGCGATACCGTCCCCGACGACGAGGTGGACCGGATCTACCTCTCGTTGAACCACGTCCACCTTCCCAAACTGGAAGACGTGGGGATTATCGAACGCGGCCGGGACCGGAACGTGGTCGCGTTGACGGAGCGTGTCCACGGCCTGACCGGCTGGTTGGAACCCGGCCCCGACGAGTAGTCCTCTCGACGGCGACTGCCGTCGTAAGTCGCGGCCTCGTGACGAACTGGGGGCCCCGGTGTCGCTATCGCGTCGTCGGTGGACGGAACTCGACCCCGTCGTCAGTCGGCGGACTTCGGAGCCGGAACCCCCGGGACGTTGGGACCAGACGGAGGGCTACCATCGTGGTACAGCAGCCGCAGAATCGCCAGTCGGGCCGTCGGCGGCAGCGAGGGACCGGGTCACTCCCGCTCCTCGACGGGCACCCATTCCCGGCCGTGGTCGCCGACGTACCTCGCCCGCGGGCGTACGAGGCGGTTGTCCGATAGCTGCTCCAGACAGTGGGCCGTCCAGCCGCCCACGCGAGCGACGCCGAACGTCGCGGTGAACAGCTCCCGGGGCACGCCGATGCCGTGCAGCAGCAGCGCCGTGTAGAACTCCACGTTCGTCTCGAGGTTCGCGCCGGGCTTGCGGTCGGCGAGCACGTCCACGGCCGTCCGCTCGAACTCGCGGGCGAGGTCGAGGAAGTCCTCGTCGCCGCTGGCCGCGTAGAAGCGCTCGGCGGCGTCCGACAGCACCGCGGCGCGCGGGTCGCGCACGTCGTACACGCGGTGGCCGAAGCCCATCACCCGCTCGCCGGAATCGAGAAGGTCCGCGAGGTAGCCCTCCGGGTCGGCCGACTCCCGTATCTCGAGGAGCATCTCGAGGACCGGGCCGGGAGCGCCGCCGTGGAGCGGCCCCTTCAGCGCGCCGACCGCGCCGGTGACCGCCGAGACGAGGTCGGCCTCCGTCGAGACGATGGCGCGGGCGGTGAACGTCGAGGCGTTCAGGCCGTGGTCGACGACCGAGTTCAGGTAGGTCTCCAGCCCGCGCGTCTCCGCCGGGTCGGGCTCCGCGCCGGTCAGGAGGTGGAGGTAGCTCGCGGCGTGGCGCAGGTCCTCGCGGGGCGCGACGGGCTCGTCCCCTCGGCGGAGCCGCCAGTAGGTGGCCACGATGGTCGGGAACTGCGCGACGAGGTGGCGGGCGTCCGCTTCGGGGTCCTCGTCGTCGCGGGCGAGGCTCGCCGCGGCGGCCCCCATCCGGAGGGCGTCCATCGCCGGCGCGTCGGCTTCCGCGGCGGCCCGGAGGACCGGCCGGACCGCGTCGGGCAGCGCGCGCTTGCCGGCGAGGTCGTCCCGGAGCGCGTCCAGTTCGTCGGCGGTGGGCAGGCGGTCGTTCCAGAGCAGGAACAGCGTCTCCTCGAAGGTCGCGTTGGCGGCTAGCTCCGACAGCGGGAAGGCGGCGATGGTTAGCTCCCCCGCCGCCCCGTCGATGTCCGACAGCCGGGTCTCCGCGACGACGACGCCTTCGAGGCCCCGCTCTATCTCGGCGTCGGTCATGGTCGTCCGTAATCGGTGTCGGGCGAGGGGCTTCAGTGTGTGGTTCGGGGAAG
>CAZPIG010000330.1:0-2834 GCA_964586205.1 uncultured Halobacteriales archaeon
CGGGGAACAGCCATATACGCGTCGAGCCCCTACCGTCTTGCGATTACAGGGGCGTCGGAACGGCATCCGGCGAGCCCGTTCCCGACGACCCCGACCCACCACCATGAGCCAGACGCAGCAGAACGGTTCGCGGCCGCTGCCCCCGGTCGGCGAGGACGCCGACCCGCGCTCGCAGCGCGCCCGGACCGAGCAGATGACCGTCCGCCCGCTCGGCGGCGGCGTCTACGAGGTACGCAGCGAGAGCGGCCACACCTACACCGTGGACCTGCCCGGCAGCCGGTGTACCTGCCCGGACCACGTCTACCGGCGCGCGGTCTGCAAGCACCTCCGGCGGGTCGCGATGGAGGTCACCGCCGGCCGCGTCCCGGCCCCCGGCGAGAAGGCCGTCGAGTGCCGGGTCTGCGGCCGCGAGTTCTTCGTCGACGAGCGCGACGCGGGCCCGTTCGTCTGCGAGGACTGCGACGTGCGACCCGGGGAGTTCGTCGTGGACCGCGAGACGGACGCCGTCGTCGTGGTCGTCCGGCGGACCGACCGCCCGGCCCACTCGGTGGCCGTGCCCGGCGACGGCACGGTCGCGGACTACCCGACCAACGAGGGCTACCCCGAGGACGACCCGGTCGTCGAGGTGGTCTACCCGCTGCCGGCCGGCCTCGACCCGGAATCGGTCGAGGCCCGCCACCTCCGGCGGTACTCCTTCCCGCTGTCGCGGCTTCGTCACCCGCGGGCGCGACAGTAAGGTGTAGGAGTAGCGGCCCTTCGAGTGTGAGAGGGTGAGCGACGGCCATCTCCGCCACCGCCATGGACGGGCCGGGCGTTCGGCAGCGATTCCGTGATAGCGTTCGCTGTGAGCGTACGACCCGGAAGTCCAAACCTATTTCCGCCTCACCCCCGGACCATTGCCCGGCATGTTGCTCGCGGGAACGGTCGTGCAGGACGCCCACACCGTCCTCGACGACGGAGCCGTCGTGGTCGAGGACGACCGGATAGCCGCCGTCGGCGACCGCGAGTCCTTCCTGAAGCAGTATCCGGACCACGAGCGCCGCGAGCTAGACCTCCTCGCGCCGGGAATCGTCGGCGCGCACGTCCACACCGTCCAGAGCCTCGGCCGGGGCATCGCCGACGACCTGCCGCTGCTGGACTGGCTGTACGACTTCGTCCTCCCCATGGAGGCCGACCTCGCCGCCAACGAGATGCGCGCCGCCGCGGAGCTGGGCTACCTCGAACTGCTGGAGAGCGGCGTCACGACCGCCATCGACCACCTCTCGGTCGCCCACGCCGACGAGGCGTTCGAGGCCGCCCGCGAGATGGGCCTGCGGGCCGTCCTCGGGAAGGTGCTGATGGACCGCGACGCACCGCCGGGGCTCCGCGAGGACGCCGACGAGGCGCTCGCTGAGAGCGAGCGTCTGATACGCGAGTACCACGGCGCGGCCGGCGGGCGCATCCGGTACGCAGTCACGCCCCGGTTCGCCGTCTCCTGCAGCGAGGCGTGCCTGCGCGGGGCCCGCGACCTCGCGGACGCCCACGACGGCGTCCGCATCCACACCCACGCCAGCGAGACCGAGCGCGAAGTGGCGACCGTCGAGGACCGGACCGGCCGCCGGAACGTCCACTACCTCGACGAGCTGGGGCTGACGGGCCCGGACGTGGTGCTCGCCCACGGCGTCTGGACGACCGAGGGAGAGCGCGAGGTGCTCGCGGAGACCGGCACCCACGTCGTCCACTGCCCGTCCTCGAACATGAAGCTCGCGAGCGGCGTCGCACCCGTGGTGGACTACCTCGAACGCGGCGTCAACGTCGCGCTGGGCAACGACGGCCCGCCCTGCAACAACACGCTCGACCCCTACACGGAGATGCGCCAGGCCAGCCTGCTGGCGAAGGTCGACGACCGCGACGCCGAGGCGCTGCCCGCCGAGACCGTCTTCGAGATGGCCACCCTCGGCGGAGCGCGGGCGGCGGGCTTCGAGCGCGTCGGCGCGCTCCGCGAGGGCTGGACGGCGGACGTGGTGGGGCTGACCACGGACGTCACGCGCGCGACGCCGGTCCACGACCCCGTCTCGCACCTCGTCTACGCGGCCCACGGCGACGACGTGACCTTCTCGATGGTGGACGGGCGGGTCCTGATGGACGACGGCGAGGTGCAGGTGGCCGACGCCGCCGCCATCCGCGAGCGCGCGCGGGCCTACGAGTTCGACGCCGGGCCCGTGGCTCCCGAGCACCGGCCGTAGCGGGTAATCAGCGGCCGTAGCGGGCGATTGCCACGAAGAAACCGCCGACGGCAGGCCCGCTCAGAACGACAGGCCGCCGGCGTTGGCCAGCCCGTAGGCGACGAAGTAGACGACGAACGCGCCGGCCAGCACCCAGTGGCCGGGCCGGGTGGCGTCGAAGCCGTCCCTGGCCGCCTTCACGAGCGGGTAGGAGACGATGCCCGCGGCGATGCCCCACGAGATGTTGAACAGGAACGGCATCGCGAGGATGGTCAGCCCCGCCGGGGCCGCCTCGGTGATGTCGCTCCACTCTATCTCGGTGATGTTCTGGAGCATCAGGATGGCCACCACGACCAGCGCGAGGTGGGAGGCGTACAGCGGGATGGCGGCCGCCAGCGGGACGACGGCCAGCGACAGCAGGAACAGGACCCCGACCACGAAGGCGGTCATCCCGGTCCGGCCGCCCTCCTCGATGCCCGTCGAGGACTCGATGTAGGTCGTCACCGTCGAGGTGCCTATCATCCCGCCGATGGTGGTGCCGATGGAGTCGGCCAGAAGCGGCTTCTCGACGTCGGGGAGGTTGCCCTCCTCGTCGAGGAAGCCGGCGATCTGGGAGACGCCGGTGAGCGT
>CAZPIG010000331.1:0-2834 GCA_964586205.1 uncultured Halobacteriales archaeon
CGACCGGGGGCTTTCGAGGACTACGTGGGAGACCCATCTCGACTTCTGGTGTCATCGAAAGCCCCGATGCGCTCGGCTCGCGCGACTCGCTGCGCGCTTCGGCGCGGGCGCATAACGCCCGCGCCTGCAGTGCTTGCTTCGTCGTGCTTCGCCGAGCGCATCGCCCCTTTCAGTCCCACCCGACTGTGGTTCGCCCGCCTGCTGAAACAAGGTGGACAGCCCATCGTCATCGTCGCCGAAACGCCACTCCCTCGGTCTAGACCTCGGAATCGTCCCGAAGCTCCTCCGCGATGGCGCGCGGCGCGGGCAGCGTCGCCCGCTCCTCGAACCGCGCCACCGTCTCGCCGTCGCGCTCGACGACCACGGTGGGGATGTGGGTCACGTCGTACGCGTCGGTCAGGTCGCCGTCCTTGTCCTCGTCGACGGCGTGGACGGTCACGCGGTCCCGGACGCCGGCGGCCTCGACGGCCGCGAAGAGGTCGGGTAGCTCCCGCCGGCAGTCGCCGCACCAGTCGGCGGCCCAGACGTGGACCGTCGCGTCGGACAGGCCCGCCAGCGCCTCGACGGTCGCGGCGTGGGCCTCGGCGTCCCACGTGGGGTTCGGCGTGGTCACCTCGAGGGTCATGGCGCGCCGTTGGGACGCGGCCGGCTTAACGTCGGTGGACCGGACGCCCCTGGTACGGCCGCGAACGTCGAACCGACCACCGTTCGCGCGGCCCCCGAACGGCACCGATTGCGGCGTCCACCACGCGTATATACCTTCGGTTCCTAGGGGATTGCAATGAACGACAGCATCCTCGACGCCGTGGGGACGCCGCTGGTGCGGGTCCGGTCGCCGGAGGGCGCGACCGTCGCCGCGAAGGTGGAGTACCTCAACCCCGGCGGGTCCTCGAAGGACCGGCCCGCACTGGAGATGGTGCGGGCCGCCGAGCGCGCGGGGGAGATTTCGCCGGGCGACCGGGTCGTCGAGGCCACCAGCGGCAACACCGGCATCGGCCTCGCCATGGTGTGTGCCGCCCGCGGGTACGACCTCACGCTCGCGATGCCCGCCTCGAAGTCGCCCGAGCGCCGCCGCCTGCTCGCGGCCTACGGCGCGGACGTAGAGCTCGTGGAGGGCGACATGAGCGACGCCCGCGAGCGCGTCGAGGCGATGGCCGAGGCGGACGGCGTCGTCTACCTCCGGCAGTTCGAGAACCCGGCCAACGCCGAGGCCCACTACCGGACGACCGGCCCCGAAATCCTCGACGCGGTCGGCGACCGCGAGGTGGACGCCCTCGTCGTCGCCGTCGGCACCGGCGGAACCATCACCGGGACCGCGACGCGGCTCCGCGAGGAGTTCCCCGAGATGGAGGTCGTCGCCGTCGAGCCCGCGGCCAACGCCGTGCTCTCGACCGGCGAGGCCGGCGCGGACGACTACCAGGGGATGGGGCCGGGCTTCGTCTCGGACCTGCTCGACACGGACCTCGTCGACGACGTGGAGACCGTCGCGCTGGCGGACGCCGAGGCCGAGTGCCGGCGGCTGGCACGCGAGGAGGGCATCCTCGTCGGCCAGTCCAGCGGCGCGGCGAGCCTCGCGGCCCACCGGGTCGCCGAGCGCATCGCGGAGCCGGAGCTGAACTGTCCGGACGTGCCCGCGGCCGGGGAGTTCGACGTGCCCGACGCCGCCACCGACGGCGGGCCGGACGCCGTCGAGGGCGGGGCGGGCGGTGTAGCGAACGGCGCACCGTTGCAGTCCGACGGTGGCCGCGAGAGCGGCTACGACGACTGCCCGCTGGTCGTCACGGTCTTCCCGGACGGCGGCGAGCGCTACCTCTCGACGGGGCTGTTCGACTGATAGGGGTCGTCCACTGCCGGTGGTGGCGGATCCCCCGACCTACTCCAGCAGGAGCAGGTCGGGGTTCTCCAGATACTCGATGAGCGTGTTCGCAAAGCGGGCGGCGTCCGCGCCGTCCACGACGCGGTGGTCGATGGACAGCGAGATGGGCAGGGTGTACGCCGCGACCACTTCACCATCCCCGCTCGCGCCGTCCGAGGAGCGTGGCTCCTCGCGAACGACCGGCCGCTGCTTCAATTCGCCCATCCCCAGAATCGCGACCTCGGGGTAGTTCAGGATGGGCGTGGCGTACTCGCCGCCGACCGCGCCGAAGTTCGTGATGGTGAACGTCGAGCCCCGTAGCTCGTCGGTGCTGATGGAGCGGTCCCGGGCCTTCTGGACCAGTTCGTTGGCCTCGCTGGATATCTGGAGCATCCCCTTGCGGTCCACGTCCTCGACGACGGGGACCATCAGGCCCGCGTCGGTCGCCGTGGCGACGCCGACGTTGTAGAAGTGCTTGCGCAGTATCTCGCCGGCCTCCTCGTCTAGCTCGGCGTTCAGCTTGGGGTGCTGCTTCAGCGCGGCCACCACGGCCTTCATCACGAACGGCAGGTACGTCAGCCGGATGCCGCGCTCCTCGGCCTCGGGCTTCAGGCGCTCGCGGGTCTCGACGAGGTCGTCCACCACGGCGGTGTCGTGGTGGGTGACGTGCGGCGCGGTGAACTTCGACTCGACCATCGCGTCGCTGATGGTCTTGCGGACGCCGCGGAACGGGACGCGCTCGACGCCCCCCGCCGCGCCTTCGCCGACCGCGCCCTCGCCGGCTGCACTCGAGGGCGCGGCAGCGCCGGGCTCGGCGGCCGCGTCGGCGGCCTGGGCGGCCTGCTGGGCCTCCGCGTACTCCCGGACGGCCGCCTCGGTGACGAACGCCTCGCCGTCGCGCTCCTCGCTTGCGGGCACGTCGTCGATGTCGACGCCCACCTCGTCGGCCACCCGGCGGGTCGCTGGCGCGGCGAGGGTG
>CAZPIG010000332.1:0-2818 GCA_964586205.1 uncultured Halobacteriales archaeon
CAGCCGCGTCGAGTCGTGACGCAGTTCGCCACCCTCGAAGCCCGCGTACAGCGCCACGCTGTCGAAGCCCACGTCCTCGCAGAGGCGGCGGAGTTCCACGGGCGCGTACAGCCGCAGGTCGATATCGTACGCCCCGAGGCGCTCGCCCGTCTCGTCGTCGTGGACCCACCGCTCGGTGACCATCCGCGACGTCTCCGGGTCGTACTCGCGGGTCTCGACGACGTGGCGGCCGTCCACGTCGGCGACGCCGTCGTCGTCGAAGTCCGCGAGGACGCCCTCCTTGTTCGCCACCTCGACGACCAGCGCGCCGCCGTCGGCGACCCGGTCGTAGAGCCCGGCCAGCACGTCGCGGTTCGTCCCGTCGTCGTAGTAGCCGAACGCGGTCCACGCGCTCAGCACGAGGTCGAAGCGGCCGTCGAGCGGGAGGTCGCGCATGTCGCCCTCGACGAACCGCGCCGCCCCGGTGGCGTCCGCCTCGGGGGCGTCCGCCTCGGGGGCGTCCGCTTCGGCGGCGTCCGCCTCGGCGACGCCTGCCTCGGCCGCCATGTCGCGGGCGCGGGCGACGCACTCCTGCGCGATGTCGACTCCGGTCGTCGCCACGCCGCGCTCCGCGAGCGCGACCGCGTGCCGACCGACGCCGCAGGCGACGTCGAGCCCCGTCTCCGGACGCAGGCCGTGGTTCGCGTCGAGGAGGGCGAGCAGGTCCGTCACCTCGTCGTCGGCCTCGTCGACGCGGGCTTCGAGGTCGCCGACGAAGAGGTCGGGGTTCTCGACGAACACCGACCGGGTCCAGTGGGTCATGGGCGGTGGTTGGTCGGGGCCGGGGAAGGGTGCGTCGGTGGTGCAGCCGGTGGCTGTCGATTCGGTGGTGGTCTCTCGGGAAACCGAACTGATGGCCCCGCTCATCTTCGCGCTCGACCACCACCCCACAACTCAAACCGCCAGACGCCGTGGAATCGACCATGGGCACGCCGCTCGCCTCGCGCGAGGACCAGGCCGCCGAAGTGGTCGAGCGCCTCGCCGCGGAGTACCCCGACGCCACCATCACGCTGGAGTTCTCGAACCGCCTCGAGCTGCTGGTCGCGGTGATGCTCTCCGCGCAGAACACCGACGCCGGCGTCAACGCGGTCACCGAGGACCTCTTCGAGAAGTACGCGACGCCCGAGAACTACGCGGCGGCGGACCTCGACGAGCTGGACGCGGACATCTCGTCCATCAACCACCACCGCAGCAAGGCCGAGTGGCTACAGAGCGCGATGGGGACCATCGCCGAGGAGCACGCTGGCGAGGTGCCGGCCACGATGGACGAACTAACCGCCCTGAAGGGCGTCGGGCGCAAGACCGCGAACGTCGTGCTCCAGCACGGTCACGGCGTCGTCGAGGGCATCGTCGTGGACACCCACACCCAGCGGCTCTCGCGGCGGCTGGGCATCACCGAGGCGAAGTCCCCCGAGGCGATAGAGCGGGACCTGATGGACGTCGTCCCGCGCGAGCACTGGCAGCAGTACACCCACTACCTCATCGCCCACGGCCGGGAGATATGCACCGCGCGGACGCCCGACTGCGAGCACTGCGTGGTGGAGGACCTGTGTCCGTCGTCGCGGCTGGACCACGAGGTGGACCTCGCGAGTGGCGAGGCGTGGGGGTGAGGGTTGAGGTGGAGGTCCTACCACTACACTACCGGTCACAGCGGTGTCAAGGCAGGCGTGGGTATTCGTTTTCGACGACCCTGGCTGGCTCGAAAGCCCCGGCCCGCTCGACCGGCCGCGGCGCTCGCGGCTTCGCCGCTCGCGCGAACGCGGCGTTCCCTTCGGTCACGCCGCGCGCTCGCTGCGGTCCTCGGCTCGCCCCGCTCGCCTGCGGTCCTTGCTTCGCCGGGGCCGTTCGCGGCGGCGAAGCCGCCGCGAGCTCGGGAGACCTTCGGTCTCCCGGCGGGTCGAGCGGGCCGCCCCTTTCGATGTCCCGCCCGATTGCGGTTGGGTAGCCAGCTACGAGCGTATCTCGACACCTCTCTCCGCCGGCATCCACGACCCTTATCGCCCCCGCGTGCCAACCGTCATCCCGAGATGCCAGACGACGCGGACCCGGAGCCGGAGCGCAACATCAGCGGCGGCGCGGCGGGCGGGGGCGCGGCGACCCGGTTCGCCACCGGCGAGCCCGACACCCGCGCGGAGGCCGTCGTCGACCGCCTCGGGGAGCGGTACTGGCAGAAGACCTACGGCGGTCAGGCCGCCTTCGAGTGCCTCGTGCGGACCATTCTGAGCCAGAACACCAGCGACGAGGCCAGCCAGCCAGCCCACGACGCGCTGATAGAGCAGTACGGAGGAGAAGCCTCCGACCTCGCCGAGACGCTCGCGGCGGCGGACGCCGAGACGCTCGCGGAGACCATCCGCCCCGCCGGCCTGCACAACCAGAAGTCCGGCGTCATCATCGACGCCGCGGAGCACGTCGTCTCCGAGCACGGGGGCGCGGACGGCTTCGACCGCTTCGTCCGCGAGGGCGACCCCGGCGAGGTGCGCGACGCGCTGCTGGCGATGGACGGCGTCGGCCCGAAGACCGCCGACTGCGTGCTGCTGTTCGCGGGCGGGCGAGGGGGCGTCTTCCCGGTGGATACCCACGTCCACCGCATCTACCGGCGGCTCGGAATCGCACCGCCGGACGCCGACCACGAGGACGTGCGGGAGATACTGGAGCGCGACGTGCCGGCCGAGAAGTGTGGTTTCGGGCATACAGCCTCGATTCAGTTCGGCCGGGAGTACTGCAAAGCGCGCACGCCCGCTTGCTTGGACGGCCCCGAGGCGTGTCCGCTGTTCGACCT
>CAZPIG010000333.1:0-2812 GCA_964586205.1 uncultured Halobacteriales archaeon
CGGACGGTGCTCCCCCGAGTTCCTTCCACCCTAGCACCCGCCGGTTCCATCGGGAACTATGTACCGTCGCGTCCCAGCCCCGCCCATGACGACCGAGATAGCGGACGGCGTCTGGCGGCTGTCGCTCCGGGGCGTCAACGCCTTCCTCGTCGACGACGGCGCGCTCACCCTCGTCGACGCGGGGACGCCGCTGGACGCGGGGCGCATCGAGGCGGCCATCGCCGAGACGGGCAACGAGGCCAGCGACGTCGAGCGCGTGCTGATGACCCACTACGACTTGGACCACGCGGGCGCGTTCGGCCGCATCGACGGCCTGGCCGCGCCGGTCCACGCCGGCGCGGCGGACGCGCAGGTGCTCGCCGGCGACCGCTCGCCGCCGCTCTCGAACCACAAGGGGTTCCTCCAGCGGGTCCTCGGGCTGTTCGTCAAGCGCCCGACGGGGCCCGTCCACGGCCTCGGCGACGGCGACACCGTCGGGAGCTTCACCGCCTACCACACGCCGGGCCACACGCCCGGCCACGTCGCGTTCGTGAGCGAGGCCCTCGGCGTGGCCTTCCTCGGGGACCTCGTCAGCGTGAGCGACGACGGCGAGTACGAGCCCTCGGGGTGGGTCATCTCCTACGACACCGACGAAGTCCGCGAGAGCATCCGCGACCTGGCGGAGCGCGCGCCGGACTTCGACGTGGCGGGCGTCGGTCACGGCGACCCCGTGACGGAAGACGCGGGCGAGCGATTCCGGGAGTTCGCGGACGCCTTGGAGTAGGCGTCCCGTTCGCCGTCGCTACCGCTCGGTCGCGACCCCTCCACCGAACCGACCAGAACACTTACCGACGGCCGCGAGAGCGTGAGAACCGAGGAGCGTTTCCCGAATGGACGAACCATCGCGTCACTTCGAGACGCTGGCGGTGGGGCGGGGCGAAGCCCCCGAGGCGGACGCGGGCGACATCGTCTCGCCCGTCCACCTCGCGACGACGTTCGCGCTGCCCGGCGTGGACCCGGAGATGGACCTCGAGTCGCCCGACCCGGCGGCGGGGGAGTACCTCTACACGCGGCTCGCGAACCCCACGCGCCGAGCCCTCGAGCAGCGCCTCGCCGCGCTGGCGGGCGGCGAGCACGCCATGGCGTTCGCCTCGGGCACGTCCGCGGTCGCGTCGGCTATCGTCGCCTGCGTCGAGGCGGGCGACCACGTGGTCGCCTTCGAGGACCTCTACGGCGGGACCCGGACGCTGCTCGACGGCCTCGTCGCCGAGCGCATGGGCGTCGAGGTGGAGTACGTGGACGCGACGGACGTGGAGAGGGTGGCCGAGGCAGTCCGTCCCGAGACCGAACTGCTCTGGATGGAGACGCCGACCAATCCCCTGCTGAAGCTCTGCGATATCGCGGCCATCGCCGACGTGGCCGCGGACTGCGGGGCCACCCTCGGCGTGGACAACACCTTCGCGAGCCCGTACTTCCAGCGCCCGCTCGAGCTCGGCGCGGACGTGGTCGCGCTGAGCACCACGAAGTTCGTCAACGGCCACAGCGACTCGCTGGGCGGCGCGGTGGTGACCGACGACCCCGACCTCGCCGAGGCAGTGGGCTTCCTCCAGCGGGCGGGGCTGGGCAACGTCCTCGCGCCGTTCGACGCCTACATGGTCCTCCGGGGGTCGAAGACGCTGGCGCTCCGGATGGACCGCCACGAGTCGAACGCGACGGCGGTCGCCGAGTGCCTCGCGGCCCACGACGCCGTCGAGGCGGTCAACTACCCCGGACTGGAGAGCCATCCCCAGCACGACCTCGCGGCCCGCCAGATGTCGGGCTACGGCGGGGTGCTGTCGGCGGAGTTACGGGGCGGGGTGGCCGCCGCGGAGGCGTTCTGGGGCGCGTTGGAGGAGTTCGCGTTCGCGGTCAGCCTCGGCGGCGTGGAGTCGCTGGTCGAGCACCCCGCGACGATGACCCACTCGACGCTGTCGGCCGACGAGCGCGCCGAGCTCGGCATCGGCGACGGGCTGGTCCGGCTGTCGGTCGGCATCGAGCACGAGGCCGACCTGGTGGCGGACGTCGAGCGGGGGCTGGAGGCAGTGGCGGAGCGGGTGGGCGTCGACGCCGACTGACGGCCGCCGTGGGTGGCGTTTAAGAGGATAGTCGACCACGTGGGGTCCATGAGAGTGGCCATCCTCGCCCACGAGAAGTTCCCCGACCGGGCGAAGACGGCGCTGGGAATCCTGCGGTACGCCGACCACGAGGTCGCGGCCGTCCTCGACCGGACGTCGGCGGGCACCCGCGTCAACGACCACGTGCCGGACGTGCAGGACGCCCCCGTCGTCGCCGGGATGGGCGACGTCGGCGACGTCGACGCGCTGATAATCGGCGTCGCGCCCATCGGTGGCGGCTTCGAGGAGTCGTGGCGGCCGGACGTCCGCGCCGCAATCGAGCGCGGCTGCGACGTGATTGCGGGCCTGCACTACTTCCTACAGGAGGACGAGGAGTTCGCCCGCCTCGCCGACGAGCACGGCGCGGAGCTACGGGACGTCCGGCGGCCGCCCGACGACCTCACGGTCGCCGAGGGGGTCGCCGACGAGGTGGCCGCCGACGTGGTGCTGACGGTGGGCACGGACTGCTCGGTGGGCAAGATGACCGTCTCCTTCGAGCTAGCGCGGGCGGCCCGCGAGCGCGGCGTGGACGCCGCCGTCGTGCCGACCGGCCAGACGGGAATCATGATAGCGGGCTGGGGCATCGCCGTGGACCGCGTGGTCAGCGACTTCACCGCCGGCGCGGTCGAGCGGATGATACTCGATGCGGGCGACGACCACGACCTGCTCGTCGTCGAGGG
>CAZPIG010000334.1:0-2800 GCA_964586205.1 uncultured Halobacteriales archaeon
CCTGGGGCCGCACCCGGACCTCGCCCGGGGTCACCAACACCCGGTGGTCCGCGTAGTCGAGCACGACGGCGACGGGCGCGTCCTCCGGGGCGGTCCCGGGCTCGAACTCGTGGGGCGGGTCCGACCCGTTGCCGTCGAGGACGGTGTTCAGCGCGTCGGGGTCGACGACCCCCACCAGCGGGTCCATCTCGAGGGGCGACCGGCCGGTCGCCTCCGCGACCGCCGTTATCACCGCCTCCGTCGCGGTCTCGTGGGGGCCCGGCTCGTAGACGTGGACTGACCCGGTCCCGGACCCGTCCTTCGTGCGTGACATGGGCTCAGAGCCGCGGTCGGGCCCGCCGGTCCTCGCCCCGCCGGCGGCGAGGTCGGGGGGCCACTGCCGTCCTCGGACCCATAGGACCGGTGGGCGAAAAGCGTTCTCATAACTGATAGCGATAGTCGCCCGCGGTGAGACGACAGCCCGCGGACGTGGCGGCGGGGCACCGGAGCAGTCGCCCACCCCGACCGCCGGAGCCGCGCCGCTCAGAACTCGTCGATGACCGGGATGCCCACGGTGTCGAAGTCGCTCATCGACGCCAGCTTGTCCGGCACGCCGTCGAGCGACAGCGTCTCGCTGACGATGGAGCCGGGCGAGAGCTTCCCGCGCTCGACCATGCTGAATATCTCGTCGTAGCGGGTGGGCTGCATCCCGAACGAGCCGATGAACTCTATCTCCTGCATCACCATCGCGTCGGTCGGCAGCGATATCTCCCCTTCCTCCTCCTGGGTCGTCAGGCCGATCTGGAGGTGCTGGCCGCGCCGCCCGAGGCTCGCCACGGCGTTCTGGCACGTCTCGGCGACCCCCAGCGCGTCCACCGAGACGTCGACACCGCCGCCCGCCAGCGCCTGGACGGAGGTGCCGACGGTGTCCTCGTCCGCGGCGTTCAGCGTCTCGTCGGCCCCCAGCGCCTCGGCCCTGTCGAGCTTCTCGTCCTTGATGTCCACTGCGACGACGTTCGCGCCCATCGCGTTCGCGATGTGGACCGCGGACAGGCCGACGCCGCCACAGCCGTGGACCGCGACCCAGTCGCCGGGGTCCACGTCGGCGCGGTGGCTCAGCGCGTGGAACGCCGTCGCGAACCGACAGCCCAGCCCCGCCACGTCCACGGCGTCGACCGAGTCCGGTAGCTGGACGGTGTTCTGGTCGGCCGCGCGGACGGGGAACGCCTCCGCGAACGCCCCCGGCGCGATGCCGGTGAAGCCCAGCGGCACGATGGTCTGGCAGATGTTCGACAGCCCGTTCTGGCAGAACTGGCAGGTGCCGTCGCTGAGGTTGAACGGCACGGCCACGCGGTCGCCCTCGCTGACGCCCGTCACCTCCTCGCCCACCTCCGCGACGACGCCGGCGGGCTCGTGGCCGAGTATCTGGCCCTCGGGCGCTTTCGCGCCGATCCAGCCCCAGTCGCCCTGCCACGCGTGCCAGTCGCTGCGGCAGATGCCGCAGGCCTCCGTCTCGACGACGACCTGGTCGGGCTTGGGCTCGGGGTAGTCGACCTCCTCTATCCGGAGTGGCTCGCCGTGTTCCTGCAGTACGGCCGCGCGCATGCCACGTCGTACCGTACCGGGACTTAAATAGCTACGCGGCAGCGCGGCCCGTTCACGACAGTTGTTGCGAGCGGCTTTCGAACCGTCGGTGGGTGGTCACTCGCAGGGCAGGCCCTCGCCGAGCGCGAACGAGACGGTGACCGCGCCGCAGAGGGTGTCCTGGCCCTCCCTGATGCCGTAGTACTCGTACTGGCCCCGCTCCTCGAAGGTGTGGGTGACCGACTCCCCCTCCGAGAGTTCGACCGGACCGAAGTCCCACTCGGTAGCCCCGTCGTGGAACTCCGTCGCCGTGAGCCTGTGGGGATAGGGGTCCTCGTTGACCCACTCCACCGTGCCGCCGGCGCTGATGCTGGCGAACGGGGGGTTGGCGTTCCCGCGCTGGAGCCGGACCACTGCGTCCGGACCGGGCCGCTCGGTCGGCGTGGGCGACGGCGTGGGGGTGGCAGTCGCCGTCGGCGTGGCCGTCGCCGTCGGCGTCGAGCGCTGCTGCGTCTCGGAGGGGGTTCCGGACCCGCCGCCCGGGCTGCCGAGACAGCCCGCCGCGAACGGCGTGGCCGCCCCCACCACCCGGGCCAGAAAGCTGCGCCGCTGCATACCGGAGCGGTGACGTGGATAGTATATGAATGTAGCGGGAAACAAGCCGGTAGCAGCCCCGCAACGGGGGTGGCGACAGTCTACCGGAGGAACTCGACCACCGCGTCCGGGTCCGCGTCGATGCCGCCGCCCTGCGCGAAGGCCGCGCTGCCGCCGCCACCGCCGCCGAACTCCCCCGTCGCGTCGTCGACGACGCTGCTGGCGTCCACGCCGTCGCCGGCCGCGACGACCACGAACGTCCCGCCGTCCTCGCCCGCGAGCGCGACCACGTCGGCGGCGTCGCCGCGGAGCGCCTTCGCGCGGTCCCCGAGGTCGTTCGGGCCGAGTCCCGCGACGGTGCCGACGAGTCACTCGCGGCCGTCGCGCTCGACGACGTCGTCCCGTAGCTCCGCGACGCGCGCGGCGACGACGCGCTCGCGGAGGTCGGCGACCTCCGCCTGCAGCGCCTCGACCTCCTTCTGGCGGGCCGCGACGGCGTTCGGGAGGTCCTCGACGCCCGTCCCGAGCTCGCGGGCCGCCGTCACGGCCGCCCGGCGCTGGTCGGCCCGGTGGCGGATGGCCCGCGGCCCGACCGCGAACTCCACGCGGGTCAGCCCCTCGCCGGGGTTCGAGCGCTCCAGCA
>CAZPIG010000335.1:0-2719 GCA_964586205.1 uncultured Halobacteriales archaeon
GCATTCACTGTCCCGTTCAGAGGTCGACGCCGGCGTATTTGACAACGTCACTCGTTTCGAACCACGCAACGCGGTCCTGGTGCTCGAAGACCCCGTCGTCACTCCAAACGTCGCCATCGACGGCGAGTGCGGCGGCGAGGAACACGACGTCAGCTTCGTCGCGTTCCCGGAACGTTCGGTCCGGATTCGCATCGGGATGGGGCGAGGTAGTCCGAGCCGCTCGCTTCCGGTTACGAACGACCTCTGTCTCGGGGACCAGCGTGATGTTCTTGAAAACAGTCTCGACGAGTTCGTCTACAGTCGTTGGGGACGCACCTGCCCGTTCCTGTACGACGTCTCTGTTCCGACGGATTTCGTCGTACGACGGCTCGGGGTAGTGCAGGTCCCGGTCGAGTTCGAGAATCAGCGTCCGCGTAACACCGCCGATCAGTGCCGACAGCGCCGTGTTGGTGTCCACGACGAGCGGCCTACTCGCCCGCCAGTCGCTCTGCGACATTGCTATCGACGAGCTCCGCTATCTCGTCGACATCCTCCTCCGTGAGGTCGCTGCCGGACGAGAGCCGCTCCATCAGCTCGAGGTCGTCGAGCTTCTCCCGAAACGCGCCCCGTGCGACCTCCGACCAGTTTATCTCCGGATGCTCGTCCATCTGTTCCTTGAGGTCGTCGTCGACGTTGACGGTCACGCTCGGCATGGTGGATCGACGCTCTCTGTTGCATGCTATCGTAGCTGTCTCCTTGAATCTTTCTTCGATTTCTGCTTTCTCTGTCTTTCCTATCTACTCTGTCCTCTCTGGCTTCCTTCCAGTCCTGGTCCCATCGACGGACTGTCGCGGACCGGCGACGGTAGCACCACCCCCGGTCACTCCCCGGACCGCGGCACGGGCGTCAGCCCGAGCGCCGCGAAGTCGCCGTCGTAGGTCAGGACGTGTTCGACGCCGCGGGCGTCCATCTGGGTCGCTATCAGGTGGTCCGTGAACGAGGCGTCGAGGTCGTCGTAGCGGTGGAAGGCCTCCACGGCCGCCTCGAATCGCTCCGGCGATTCGTAGATGACGCGCGTCGCGTCCGAAGCCCGCAGCGTCTCCAGAGCGTGGCTCGCCAGGTGGTGGTCGCCGCGGGATTCGAGCACCGTGACGAGTTCGTCGAGGACGTACGTGCTCGTGTACAGCGGCCGGTAGGGCAGTTCCCCGTCGCGGACGCGCTCGACGAACGCCGCCGTCGCCTCGTGCTCGTCGGCCCGCGGGTGGAAGTACGCGACCAGCCCGCTGGTGTCGAGAAAGAGCGCCGTCGGCCCCGCCGTCGTGGGGTGGAACGCCGACGGGTCGACGTCGGCGGTCATCGCTCCCCGTAGAGGACGTCGTCGGTATCGGCGGCCGAGAAGCGTTCGCCGGACTCGTCCGCCGGCTCGAAGGCGAACAGCGGGTCGTCGGGGTCGGGTCGGCCGTGGCTCCCGGCGTATCGCCGCGCCGCCTCCCGCAGCGCCTCCTTCAGCGTCGCTCCCTCGGCCTCGGCCGCGCGGCGGAAGCGCTCGTACTCCTCCGGCGGGAGGCGGGTCTGGACGACCGTGCCGCCCTCGTCCATGCTCATGTCCATGTCCATGTTCAGTGGTCTCCTACTTAGGGGTTGGTGGGAGGGCTTCCGGTGCCCCGACGGTACACCGTCGGGTGGTCCCGCCATCGGGGATAAACTCTCGTCCGCTCGCCGAACGAACGCTGGCGCGGAGCGCCCGTCTGACCCGCCGTGGATTATATAACCGGCCCTTTCCTACCCGCCCCTGTGAGCGACCGGACGAGCGCCCTCGACGACGTGGTCTTCGGGGTCGACGTGCAGAGCGGGGACGTGCGGGGCGACGCGCCCTCGTACGCGCTCGTCGCGTTCGACGGCGAGTCGCTGGACCGGGACGTCGTCTCCCGCCGGAAGCTGCTCCGCCTCGTCGACCGCGAGGAGCCGGCCATCCTCGCGACCGACAACACCTACGAGCTAGCCGAGGACAAGGACGCGCTGGTCCGCCTGCTCGGCCAACTCCCCTCCGAGACGCGGCTCGTACAGGTCACCGGAGCCGAGCAGCCCGAGCCCCTCTCGCGGGTGGCCGCGCGCCACGGCGTCCCCTACGGCAAGGACCCGATGGACGAGGCCGAGGCCGCGGCGCGGCTGGCGGCCGCGAACGTCGGCCAGGTCGTCTCCGCGTTCACCGACCGGACCCGCGTGAAGGTCGCGCGCGGGCGCACGACGGGCGGCGGGGGCTGGAGCGAGGACCGGCTGACGCGGCGCATCCACGGCGCGGTCAAGCGCCGCGCCCGCGAGGTCGAGTCCGCGCTGGACGACGCCGGCCTCGAGTACGACCGCGAGGTCACCGAGAAGTACGGCGGCTTCGCCAACGCCGTCTTCACGGTCGCGGGCCGGCCCGCGGACATCCCCGTCTCGGCGGAGCGGTCGGGCGACGTCCGCGTCGAGGTCGAGCGCGTCCGCCGGGACGGCATCGAGTTCCAGCCGCTCGCCAAGCGCCGGGACCACGTCGTCGTCGGCGTGGACCCGGGGACGACCACCGCCATCGCGCTGGTCGGCCTCGACGGCGAGGTGCTGGACGTCGAGTCTACCCGGACAGCGGACACCGCGGACGTGGTGGAGTGGATAATCGAGCGCGGCCGGCCCGTGGTCGTGGCGGCCGACGTGACGCCGATGCCCGAGACGGTCGAGAAGCTCCGGCGGAGCTTCGACGCCG
>CAZPIG010000336.1:0-2651 GCA_964586205.1 uncultured Halobacteriales archaeon
TCGTCGGCCAGCAGGTCCAGCTCGACGAGGAACTCCTCGACCTCGTCGTCGGTCAGCTCGATGAACTGCTCGGACTCGACGTCGACCGTGCTGACCCCCACCTCCGCGGGCGACAGCGAGTTCTCGTTCGCCGACGCGAGCGCCCGCAGCGCCAGCCCGACGCCGCCGTCGAGGTCGGCCTCGGGGTCGTAGTTGTCCTCCAAGAACTCCTGTATCTCGCCGCGGTCCGCGCCCACCGCGAGGGCCTTCCACTCCGTCGGCGTGCCGGAGGGGTCGGTCTCGTACAGCCGGGGCTCGCCGTCGTCGACGCCGCCGATGATGAGCGCGACGCCGAACGGCCGCGCGCCGCCGACCTGGGTGTACTGCTGGATGTGGTCGGTGACCTCCTTGGTCAGCGTCTCGACGCCGATGGGCTCGCCGTACCGGAGGCGGTTTATCTGGGCCTGCCGGCGCGCGAAGTCGATTAGCTGGCGGGCGTCGGCGACGTGGCCCGCGCTCGCGATGCCGATGTGGTCGTCGGCCTTGTGTATCTTCTCGACGCTTTCGCGTTCCATCAGCGGCGAGCGGATGCGCTTCTCGACGGCCAGCACCACGCCGTCGCTCGTCCTGACGCCGATGCTCGCGCTGCCTCGCTTTACCGCTTCGCGGGCGTACTCGACCTGGTAGAGCCGGCCGTCCGGGGAGAAGATGGTGATGCCCCGGTCGTAGGCCTGCTGTTGGGCTTGTCCCTGCATGGTTTCACTCGAGATCGAGGTCCGCCGCCCCGACGAACGCGCCGTCGGCCTGCACGTCGACCCGGCCGTCCCGCCGGACGGCGGGCCGGTCGGCGCCCTCGAACGCGACGGTCGTCTCCTCGGAATGTTCCGTTGCGCGTCCTAAATACTTTTCTTCACAGGCGCGGACCGTCCCGCTCGCGCCCCGCACTCTCAGCCCGACCGGGTGGCCGTCGACCCGGGCCACGCAGGCGAGCGCCGCGCGGGCGCGCTCGACCTCGCCGTGGCGGACGCGGACGACCGCCTCCGCGGTCCCAGCGCCGCCAGTCGGCCCGTCGCCGGGCGTTCCGTCGCCGCTCCTCGCTCCATCGCCGTCCCCCGTCTCGTTGCCGGTCCCCGTTCCCTCGTCGCTGCGCCCCGTTCCGTCGCCAGTCGAGAAGCGGAGGACGGTCAGGTCGGCGTCGGCGCTGCCGGGGTCGCCCAGCAGCCCCCGGGCCGCCCGCCAGATGGCCTCCTGCAGGGTCGCGCGGTCGAGGTCGGCGTCGGGCCACGTCTCGACGGCGACTGCGAGGTAGCGCCACCGCGGCCGGAGGTGCTTCGGGAGCGGGCTCACGGGTCACTACTCCCGTCAGACCCGCCACCGCTGTCCACCCGGTCCGCCACCAGCACGCCCACCTGGTCGTGGACGCGCTCGACGGCCACCAGCGCGAACCCCGCGTCCGTCAGGGCGTCGGCGAGGTGGCCCACCGTCGAGGGGTCGTCGACCTCGGGGTCGTAGGTGGGCGTCTCCGGGTCCGCGCCGGCGAACAGCATCACGTCGCCGAGGACGAACCGCCGGGGCTCGTAGCCCGCTATCACCTCGATGGCCTCGCGCTTGCCGGCGTCGTCGAGGTGGTGCATGGCGAAGTTCGAGACGACCACGTCCGCGGGGCCGTCGTAGTTCGGCTCCCGGAAGCTCCCTTCGTCGAAGGTGACGTTGTCGAAGTCCCCGCTCGCGGCCTTCTCGCGGGCCTGCGCCAGCATCCCCGCGCTGATGTCCCGGCCGACGACGCGGTCGGCGTGGGGGGCGAGCGCGAGCGCGATGGCCCCGGTGCCGGTGCCGAGGTCGAGGACGACGTCGTGGGTGTCGGAGTCGCCCGCATCACCCTCCGCGAGCGCGGCGGTCGCGTGCTCGACGACGAGGTCGCCGGCGGTGCCGATGACCGACGGTCGGTTCTCGTCGTACTCCCCGGACTTCTCGTCGAACCGGGCGGCGTGCTCGTCGAGGTTTCGCTTCATGGGTGGGTCGTTGGTGGTGGCGGTCCTTCCGTGTTGCTGTCGCGGTGGAATTGGGGTGTGGGTGTCCGTTCCGGCTTGCTACGCAATCCACCGTCGGGTGGGAATACGAAAGGGGCCGACCGTTCGACCCCTCCCGGACGACGCAAGCAGAGCGAGGCCCTGCGGGCCTCGCAGGCCGTGCGGCGCGCGCACGGGCGCGCCGCAGACACTGCAGGGCCCGGAGGGCCCGAAGCGCGCAGCGAGTGCGAGGCGCGACCGTAGGGAGCGCCTCGGACGTGAACGGCGACCGCAGGGAGCCGTGAGCGTCCCGGAGGGTCGAACGGTCGGGGGCTTTCGAGGACGACGGTAGTCGAGACGCCGCCTTCACCTCGTCTTCGAAAGCCCCCGGTCGCTCGACCACCCGCGGCGCTCACGGCTTCGCCGTTCGCGCGACGGCGGCGCTCACTTCGCTCGCGCCGCCCGCTCGCTGCGCTCCTCGGGCCTCCGGCCCTGCGGTGCTTGCGTCGCCGGGGGAGGGTCGAGCGACCGGCCCCTTTCAGTCCCACCCCGATGGTGGATAGCCGAGCGGTCGGAGCCGACGGTGGTATTCCTCCTATCACCCGTCCACGTCCGGCCGGTCCTCGTACCGCCCGCGCCACACCCCGGGCTCGACGAAGTCCT
>CAZPIG010000337.1:0-2648 GCA_964586205.1 uncultured Halobacteriales archaeon
GCTCTGCTTGCGTCGGCCGCCGTCGCCGTCAGAGCAAGCTCTGACGAGCCCTGGGCTCGCTTCGCTCGGCCAGGACGCCGAGCGCGTCGCCCCTTTCAGTCCCACCCGACGGTGGTTTCAGGGTTTATCGAAGCTAACGTTGGTACCCTTGCCCGAGTAGAACGTCGCGCTTAACTACCGGGCCGGCCATCGATGGACCATGGACCGACGCCGGGCAGCAGCCGCGACGGCCGCCGCGGCCGCACTCGCAACCGCGGGCGTCGTCGTCGCGCCGTACTTCGTGCTGACGAGCGACGTGGCCTCCGGGCTCTCGGCCTACTACGGCACGTGGGTGCTCGGGCCGCCCATCCTGTCGATGGTCGCGGTGGTCGCCGTCGTCGCGCTCGTCGGGGGCCTGCGCGGCCAGACCCCCCACGGCACCGCCGCCGGGGTCGCCGTCGGGCTGGCGGCCGTCTCGCTGCTGGTGGCCGTCGGCTGGGCGATATCGGTGCCCCAGGACATGGCCCTGCGGCTGGGACGGGCGGAGTGGCTGGGCTACCACCGCTGGGTCGTCGTGGCGCTCACCGCGGCGTTCGCCGTGGCGAGCGGCGTGTACGCTACCGTCACGCTCTCGTAGCCGCCGTCCGTCGCGCCCCCTCCTCGGACGCCGGGGGTGCATTGGAGCCCGCGAGCGACCTCGCCACCGCCGGAGCGTACTACCACCGACGGCGCGCGCCCGTCAGGTGACGACCACCAGGAGGTGCAGGAGGTTCGAGAGGACCGCGACGAACTGGACGGCCCCGTAGCCCGCCGCGCTGGCCACGAACACGGCCTCGGGGTCCGGGGTGAGCGCCGGCAGCGCGACCAGTAGCGCCCCGGCGGCCACCTTCAGCCCGACGATGCCGCCGACGCCGAACCGATGCTCGACGGCCCGGACGACGGGATTGGCCTCGCCGAGCCCTACCTGGAGCCCCACCGCCGTCGTCACGAGGTCGGCGACCATGAGGACGAGGACGGCGAGCAGCAGCACCGGCCAGCCGTACGCCGCCAGCGGGGACGCTCGCCGGGAAACCGCGCGGTCGTCGGTCGGTGACCCGCTTCGTACCACGGAGCCAGCCACGACGGCACCGCCCATTGTTATGGAGCGACTTCCGGGCCGCGCGACGGTCCCGACGCCGGTATCGCTCGCGAGCGCGCGGACGGCCGGTCCGAACCCTTATACGTCGCTCCGGGGTTGTCTCTACCATGGACAGTTCGGAGCGGACGGCCGGAACGGAGGCCGGCCGGACCGGGGACCGCGTGGTGGGTGGCGCGGCAGGTGAGGCGGCGTGAGCGCGGACGGTCGCACCTGCCTCGTGACCGGCTCCTCGCGGGGCATCGGGCGCGGCATCGCGGAGCACCTCGCGGCGGACGGGGCGGACGTGGTTGTCAACTACCGGAGCGACGACGCGTCGGCCGCGGAGACCCGGGACGCCATCGACGACGCGGGCGGCGGCAGCGCCATCGCGGTCCAGGCGGACGTGACCGAGCCCGAGGAAGTGGCGGCGATGCGCGAGCGGGTCCACGAGGCGTTCGGGCCGGTGGACGTGCTGGTGAACAACGCCGGCATCACGCGCGACGACCGCTTCGTCGAGATGACCCACGAGGAGTGGGACCACGTGATGGCGGTCAACCTCGACGGCGCGTTCAACTGCACGAAGGTGTTCTTCGAGGACGTGGCCGAGGCCGAGGACGGCCGCCTCGTCAACATCTCCAGCGTCGTCGGCAAGCAGGGCAACTTCGGGCAGGCGAACTACGCCGCCGCGAAGAGCGGCCTGTTCGGGTTCACCCGGACGCTGGCCATCGAGTTGGCCCCCCACGGCTCGACGTCGAACTGCGTCGCGCCCGGGTTCACGCGCACGGAGATGCTGGACGCGGTCGACGACGCCATCCAGGACCGCATCCGCTCGAACATCCCGCTGGGGCGGTTCGGGTCCGTGGACGAGGTGGCCTGCGTCGTCCGATTCCTCGCCAGCCGGGAGTCGTCGTTCGTGACGGGCGAGGTCATCGACGTGAACGGCGGCATGGACCTGTAGGCCGGTCGATTCCCCGCGAAACCCTCGGCGCGACATCTTTATGGAAAGTGCGTCCCTTGGTAACATATGGCAAAAGAGGCACGGGACGCGGTCGCCGACTTCCTCGTTCGCAAGGCGTCGCCGGAGCTGGTCGAGGGCCTGACGGTTCTCGCCGGTCTCGACCTGCCGATACACGACGAGCGCTCGTTCCGGGACCGGCTGGACGAGGTCGCGAACCAGGCGGACGAGAGCTCCGAGTCCGGGGTCGAGGCGCTCCGCGGACGGTTCGAGGCGCGCGACTTCCCGATACTCTCCGTCGAGAGCGCCTTCGAGAAGTACTGGGGCGAACTCCACCCGGCGGGGTTCCAGCTTCCGGAGCTGGAGCTCCCCGAGGAACCACCGGACCCCACGGGTCCGCCGATGTGTGAGATGTACGAACGGGCCTTCGTCACCAGGGCGGCGGAGTGTGCCTGTCGAGCGTACGTCCACGCCCGGAGCCTCGGGTACAACTCCCACCGGGCGGCGATAATGGGGTACTCCGCCGGCAAGCACGCCGAGGAGACGGGCCGCTGTCGGGCGTGACGTGGACGAGGGAGGGCAATCGCGGCCGCAAAC
>CAZPIG010000338.1:0-2646 GCA_964586205.1 uncultured Halobacteriales archaeon
CGCGCCTGCAGTGCTTGCGTCGGCCGCCGTCGCCGAGCGCGTCGCCCCTTTCAGTTCCGGCGAGCGAAGCTCGCCGACGTCTTGCCGAGCGAAGCGAAGCAAGGCTCGCCGGAGCTTGCTCCGGCGGTGTTCCGCTCACTGCGTTCGCGGAACTCCCACCCGACGGTGGATCGTGGAGGTGGCCACCGCTAACGTTGACACCCACTCAGTCCCGGAGTGCTTTTACCGCACCGCTCCACACCGACCGGCGTGCGACGACTGGCGCGGTTCGCGGCCGGCGCGGCACTCGGCGGGGGGACCCTCGCGGCCTACCTCGCGTCGGTCGGCGTGGGCAGCGTCGTCGAGCGGGCCGGTGCCATCGCGCCGTGGGCCGTCGCCGTCGTGGTCGCGGCGGTGGTCGCGGAGGGCCTCAACGACTCCATCGGGGTGTGGGCCTCGGTCGAGCCGCTCGGCGACGGGCTCACCGCCGGCCAGAGCGTCCAGTTTGCGCTGGCGGGCGACTTCTTCGACATCCTCAGTCCCGCGGGGCCGGTGAGCTCCGAGCCCATCATGGCGCGGTTCATCGGCGTCACGACGGGGACCAGCTACAGCGAGGCCCTCGGCGTGCGCTCGGTCGCGAAGTACGTGAAGGCGGGCGCACAGCTCGTCGCGTCCATCGCCGTCGGCGCGCTCGTGCTGTTCGATGGAGCCGGCGGCGGCTCGGTGCTCCTCACGCTGGGCGGGGCGGCCGTCGGGCTGGTAGCGGTTGGCGGCGCGGCCATCTGGTCGCGACGGGCCGTCTCGGCCGTCGTCGCGTCGCTGCTCGCGCCGGTGGTCCGGCGGGTGTCCGGGCTGTACCGCGAGGAGCCCCACGACCGCTCGACGGTGGCCGCGGCGCTCGACCGCTTCTGGCGGCGCGTCCTCGAGTTCCGCGAGCGGCCGGGGCTGCTCGCGCTGGTCGCCCTCGCCGGCGTGCTAGAGCAGTCGCTCGTCGCGCTGGCCCTCTGGACCGCGCTCGCGGGGACCGGGACCGCCGCGGCGCTGGCCCCCATCGTGGTGGTGGTCCCACTGCCGCGGGCCGCGAGCGTCGTCCCCGTTCCCGCGAGCCTCGGCGCGTACGACGTCCTCCTCGCCGGCTCGCTCGTGCTGGTGACCGGCGCGCCGTCGGCGGCTGCGGCCGCGGCGGTGCTGGTGGTGCGGACCGTCAGCCTCCCGTTCGGGCTCTCGTCCGGCGGGCTGGCCGTCGCCTTCCTGCGCGGCTGGCGGCCGTGACGCGTCGACCGCACGCCGGACGACGGCGGGGCCAGCACGCGACGGCAGGAATCCGGGAGCGACGCTACTCCTCGTAGGCGAGGTTCATTATCCACTGCGAGAAGGCGTCGCTGTTGGGGTCGACCTCCTCCTCGCCGATGAACGGCGAGAGCATGTCCCCGGCCATCAGAAGCGAGAAGTCGAGGTCCCGGGGCGCGGGCGTCAGGAGATAGGTGTTGTGGCCGTCGTAGATGGCCTCGTCGCGCTGGATGAGCCCCTTCTCGGCCAGCGAGTCCACGATGCGGCTCCCCTTCCGGGAGCCCACGTCCAGCTCCTTCCAGAAGTCGCTCTGGTGGATGCCCCCGGTCTCGCGGACGAGCTCCAGACCCCTGCGCTCGTCCTCGGAGAGGTCCGCCTCGGCGGCTGCGACGCTCATGGCTGTGAGACGGTGACCGAACCGTTTAAACTTGACCTTCCGGCCGTCGTCGCGCCGGAGCCATCGTTTCGTCGATGGTATCGACGGTCCGTCGGCTCACGGTTCGGCGTCGACCGTCTCGTAGGGGGTCCGGCAGGGCGGCCCGTCCGCGAAGCGGTACTCCGCGGTGCCGTCGGCCCGGAGGGTCACGAGCGACGACGACCGCGTGCCGAAGCCGTCGCCGTGGACGCAGACGCCGTACTCGTGGTCCGCGAGCAGGTCCGTCGCGCGGTCGAGCCACGCGCCGACCTCCTCGCCGGGTTCGGGGCGCAACGCAGTCCGGATGCGCCGGGCCGCCTCCATCTGGCGCTCGCCGGCCTCCGGGCGGGCGGTGGGGATGGTGAAGGTGTCGTCGACGCCGACGTTCATGACCACGTGGACGCCGGGCTCGAAGTTCCGGACCGTCAGCCGGCCGTCCCAGCCGGCCACGATGGCCGCGTTCGCGTCCGCCACCAGGAGGTAGAAGCCCTCGTACTCGTGGCGCTCGACTGCGCGCTCGACGAATCGGGCGGCGTCCTCGGCCGTCTCGTGGGCGAGCGCGTCGTCGACCAGCAGCCCGCGGGAGCGCTCGCCGGCGAGGTCGGCGTCGGTCCAGCGGTTCGTCACCGCGGCGAGCACGCCGTACTCGTTGTAGCCGAGCCACGTCCCCCCGGCCTCCTCGTCGCGGGGGGCCACGACGGCCGGGTCACCGTCGGTCCGCTCGGGCGGCCGCGACGGGCGCTCGTCGGCCTCGTCGCGGTTCGCGGCAGCCACGACCGGGGCGTCGGGGAAGACCTGCCACGCGACGATGAGTGTGCACACGCGCGGCGGTAGGCAGTGGGGGGGTTTACCGGTGTCGGAAGGGGGCGACGAGGGATGTTAAGATAAGCGACGGCCAGTGCATCGAACCACCGTCGGGCGGGAGTCTCGCGAACGAAGTGAGCGAGACGCCGGCGAGCTTG
>CAZPIG010000339.1:0-2620 GCA_964586205.1 uncultured Halobacteriales archaeon
CAGTTCTTCTTCAGCGACCGCCTCGCGCTCTGGAGCATGGGCGCGAGCGAGGTCAGCGAGGACGAGTACCCGCAGCTACACGACACGGTCGGCCGGCTCTCCCAGCAGGCCGACCTGCCGAAGCCCGCCGTGGCGGTGGCCGACACCCGCGTCCCGAACGCCTTCGCGGCCGGCCGCTCCCGGAAGAGCAGCACCGTCTGCGTGACGCGGGGGCTGCTGGACACGCTCGACCGCGACGAGCTGGAGGGCGTCGTCGCCCACGAGCTGGCCCACGTCAAGAACCGCGACGTGATGGTCATCACCATCGCCTCCTTCCTCTCGACCATCGCGTTCATGGTGGTCCGGTGGGGCTGGCTGTTCGGCGGCGGCCGCAACCGCCAGGGCGGCGGCGCGCCCGTCCTCGCGGCCATCGCGGTCTCGTTCGTGGTATGGATCGTCAGCTACATCCTCATCCGCGCGCTGTCGCGGTACCGCGAGTACGCGGCCGACCGCGGCGGCGCGACCATCACCGGCCGGCCGTCGGCGCTGGCGTCGGCGCTGCTGAAGATATCCGGGCGGATGGACAAGGTCCCGAAGGAGGACCTGCGCGACCAGGCGGAGATGAACGCCTTCTTCGTCATCCCCATCCGCTCGGGCTTCGTGGGGCGGCTGTTCTCGACGCACCCGCCGACCGAGAAGCGGGTCGAGCGGCTGCGGGAGCTGGAGCGCGAGATGGAGACGGTGTAGGAGGAGGGGTGTTCTTTCGGGATTGGGTTGTCGACCGTTGTATCGCCAGACGGTGAAACCACCGTCGGGCGGGAGTTCCGCGAACGCAGTGAGCGGAACGTCGGCGAGCGTCGCTCGCCGGCACTGAAAGGGGCCGGGCGCTGGACGAAGCCCGGCGACGCAAGGACCGTAGCCCCGAACGTAGTGAGGGGAGGACCGTAGCGAGCCGCGCGAGTCCAGCGACCGGGGGCTTTCGAGGCCATCGGAAGCCGAGACGCGTCTCTCACTTGACCTCGAAAGCCCCGACGTTCTCGGCTCGGGGGCCTCGCTGCGCTCCTCACTCCGGTCGCTTCGCTCCCTCCGTTGTGGTGCTTGCGTCGGCCACCGTCGCCGAGAACGTCGCCCCTTTCAGTCCCGCCCGACGGTGGATTGTGAGGGTCGCCCAATTTCCCGGGGTCACCAGCGAACGTCGCCCGAAGTCACGCACTCACGCCCTCGTCACCGTCGTCCTCTGGGGCCACCGGAATCTCGACGGCGACGTCGTCGAAGGCGACGACGGGCCGCTTCGCGCCGTTCTCCTCGCGCAGTTCGAGGACGTTCAGCTCGGCCAGCTCGGTCAGATTGCGGTGGACCTCCTTGAAGTCGCGGCCGACCAGCTCGGCGGTCTCGCGCATGCTCCGGGGACGCTCGCGGGCGACGACCCGGAGCAGCTCGAGGTTCGCCTCGCTGACGAGCCGCGCCAGCTCGGCCTCGCTGTCGAGGCTCAGGACGCGCATGTCGGGGACGTCCTCGCCGGCTTCGAGGGCGCGGACGCGCTCGCGGAGGTCGACACGGGTCTCCGCCGTCGGTTCGACTCTGACGTGGAGCGTGGTTCTGTCGTCTGTCATCCTTGCCGAATCGATGGTGGTCACCCCATCACATTTGGACGTTTGTGTGGGACGCCATCAATCCACCGCCTCCCGGAACTGCCCTCCGCGACCCTGAAGTCCCCACCGACCATACCTCTCCCCGATGGGACTACTGGACCGCGTCCGCGAGGTGCTCGGCACCCGCGCCGCCGCCGACGCCGGCCGCGACGCAGACCCCGAGGACCTGTTCGGCATGTCGACCGCGTACGTCACCATGGCCGCGGACCTCGGCTTCCCCTCGGCGGGCGCGGCCGCGCTCTGCTTCGGCAACGTCGACAGCACCGACTTCGACGACGCCCTCGTTGAGGTCCGGGACATCCTCGGCGCGGGCGCGCGCGACACCGGCACCGAGGCCGCGCTCCGGACGGACGACAAGGGCTACCGATGGGTCGTACTCCGCGACGACGACCCCGAGGACCTCGTGACCAGCGTCCACTTCGCCGCCGACACGCTCGTCGAGCGCGGCTACGGCAACCGCCTGCTCGCGGCGGTCTTCGCCTTCGAGCGCGAAGAGGAGGGCGGCTGGGAGTTCGAGCACGACGACCCCGACGAGGGCCGGTGGGCCGAGGACCCGGAGGCCGGCGAGCGCGCCTACTGGGTGTACTCGTTCCGTCGGGGCGCGTACTACCCCTTCGCGCCGCGGCCGGGCCGCGAGCGGGACTCCGGGCTGGAGTTCAAGCTCCGGAGCGTCCTCGACGGCGAGCTAGCGGTCGAGGCCGACGAGCGCTACTGGTACCCGATGTGGCCGGACAGCGAGGGCGGCCATCCGTGGGAGTGAGACGGCGCGAATCGACAGAGGAACCCCTCGTTCACTCCTCGACCTCGTCCAGTAGCTCCCACTCGAACTGCGCGAGCGCCTCCGCAGCCGCGCTGTCGCGGTTTATCTGGTACATCGGGCTGTTGCCGACGGTCCGGGTCTGCACGACGAGGCCGTAGTCCAGCAGGTCGTCGACGTGCTCGTGGAAGGTGCTCGGGTCGATGCCCGCGAGGCGGGCTATCTCGGTGGC
>CAZPIG010000340.1:0-2577 GCA_964586205.1 uncultured Halobacteriales archaeon
ACGGTCACGGGCTACGTCGACCTCGAGTCGCCGGACAGCGACGGCGTCGACGACGTCCAGCGGGCGTTGCAGGCCGCGGAGGGCAACGGCGAGGTGCCCGACGAGGTCGATCTGGAGGTCACCTACGTCGGCGCGCCGGAGTACCGCATCCGCGTCCAGGCCCCGAACTACAAGACCGCCGAGAGCCAGCTAGAGGAGAGCGCGGCGCGTGCGACGGAGGCCATCGAGGCCGAGGGCGGCTCCGGGTACTTCCACCGCGAGCGCAACGAGGAGTCCGGCTGACGCTACTGGATACGACTTCTGAAACATCTCCCCGGCGATGACTTCGGACATCAAGGTCTGTGCGGACTGGCGCGAAGCCCACGACCGCCCGGTGTACACGCTCGGCGACACCTGTCCGGAGTGCGGCGGCCGGGCGGAGAACAGCGAACCCGCGCCGTGGACACCCGGCGACCCGTACGGCGAGTACCGGCGACGACTGAAGCGACGCGTGCGCGAGCGCGAGTAGGAGCGCGAGCGAGGGTGGGAGTGCGCGAGCGGGAGTAGGTGAGGTCCCGTCCTGGAGCGGCGGTGTCACTTCCGGCTTGACGGGCCAGTGAACGTTTGACGGTTCGGCTCCTACGGCCGGCCATGCGCGTCTTCGTCGCGGGCGCGACCGGCGTGCTGGGTCGCCGCATCGTCGCCGAGTGTACCGACCGCGGCCACGAGGTCGTCGGGCTGACCCGGGACGACAGGGGCGACGACGTGGTCCGCGAGCGGGGCGGCGAGCCCCACCGCGGGGACGTGCTCGACCCCGACTCGCTCCGCCGCGGGGCGGCCGGAGCCGATGTCCTCGTCCACGCGGCGACGGTCATCCCGACCGGGACGAACCCCGGTGACGAGGCGTGGTCGCGCAACGACCGCGTGCGCCGCAAGGGGGCCGAGAACCTCGTGGCCGTAGCGGCCGACGCCGGCGCGGACCGGGTCGTCCAGCAGAGCATCGTCTGGGTGGCCCGCCAGCCGGACGGGAGCCACTTCGACGAGGAGAGCGAGCCCCACCCGGACCGGTCGACCCGGTCGGCGCTCGACGCCGAGCGCATCGTCGCGGCGGGGGCCGACGAGCACGGCTTCGAGCCGGTCGTCCTCCGGGGCGGCTACTTCTACGCCCACGACACCGCCCACACGCTCCGGTTCGGCGAGGACCTGCTCGCCCGACGGCTGCCCGTCGTCGGCGGCGGGCTGCTCGGGCGGCGCGACGCGACGCTGTCCTTCGTCCACGCCGACGACGCCGGCACCGCGTTCGCCGCGGCCGTCGAGGGCGACGCCACGGGCACCTTCCACGTGGTCGACGACGAGCCGACGACCTACGCCGACTTCCTCCGGACGTTCGCCGACCGGCTCTCGGCCCCGCGGCCGCTCCGGGTCCCGGCGTGGCTGGCGCGGCTGGTCGTCGACGACCACCTCGTGGCGCTGCTGACCGAGCCGATGCCGACCTCGAACGACCGCTTCCGGCGGGCCTTCGACTGGGAGCCAGCCTACCCCTCGGTCCGCGACGGGCTCTCCCGGGTGGTCGAGCGCTGGCGGGAGGCGGGCGTCGTCCGCAAGCGCGGGGAGGGGTACGAATGGGCCGGCGCGTAGACCGCCGGGTGGACCGGCGCGAGGTCCTCGCGGCGACGCTCGCGGTCCACCTCGCCGTCGCCGCGGGCCACGGGGCCACCCACGGGCTGATTCCGGTGGCGCTCGCGCCGTGGCAGAACGCCGTCGTTCTCGCGTCGGTGTTCGTCGGGCCGGCGGTCGGGGTCGCGCTCGCGCTACGTGACCACCCCTTCGGCGTCCCCCTCTTCGCGGTTTCGATGGCCGTCGCGCTGGCGTTCGGGCTGGTCTTTCACTTCCTCGTGGAGAACCCCGACCACGTCCACGCTATCCCCGACGGGCCCCTCCAGGGTCCGTTCCAGGTGACCGCCGTCGGCGTCCTCCTGACGGAGGCCCTCGGGACGGTCGTGGGCGCGTGGTACTGGTACGACCGCGCACGTGGCCCTGCCCACCGGAGGGACGCCCACGACGTGGAGTGACCCGGATGCCCACGACGCGGAGTGATCGCCGTTCGGACGACCCGGCGGTCGCGAGGGTCAAGTACCGACGCCCTCTTATGCGCCGCGTCCGGGAGTAGCCGTATGGACGACGTGGACATCGAGACGGTCGCGACCGCGGACTTGGAGGACCCGGTCCTCGTGGAGGGCCTGCCGGGGGTCGGCCACGTCGGGAAGCTCGCGGCCGAGCACCTCCTAGAGGAGCTCGGCGGCGACCTCCTCTACCGGGTCCCCTCCGAGCACTTCCCGCCGCAGGTCAGCGTCGGCGAGGACGGCGTCGCCGAGCTGACGGCGGCGGAGTTCCACGCCGTCGAGACCGACGGCCGGGACTTGCTCGTCCTGACGGGCGACCACCAGGCCCAGAGCAACGCCGGCCACTACCACCTGACGGAGGCGTTCCTCGACGTCGCCGAGGAGGTGGGCGTCGAGACGGTCTACGCGCTCGGCGGCGTCCCCACGGGCGAGCTGATAGACGAGTACGCCGTCCTCGGGGCGGCCACCGACGTGG
>CAZPIG010000341.1:0-2528 GCA_964586205.1 uncultured Halobacteriales archaeon
GGAGAGCGTCATCCGGTGGCACGTACGACGAGCGCGGTACATGGGCTTTCCGAAGCGGAGCGATAGACAGGGTGTCGACGGTGGGTACTGGCCAGCCCCTGCGGACGAGGGGCGTTTACTTCAGTTCCAGCCAGCCCATCGAACCACCGTCGGGCGGGACTGAAAGGGGCGACGCTCTCGGCGAAGCACGGCGACGTAAGGACCGCAGGGCGCGGAGCGCCCGAGGACCGTAGCGAGCCGCGCGAGCCGAGAGCGTCGGGGCTTTCGAGCCGTCACCGCAGTGCTCCGAAAGCCCCCGGTCGCTGGACTCGGGGGACTCGCTGCGCTCCTCACCCTCTCACTTCGTTCGGGGTTGCGGTGCTTGCATCGTCCGCCTTCGTCCAGCGACCGGCCCCTTTCAGTCCCGCCCGACGGTGGTCTGTGGAGGGTCACGTCGTTCATCTTTACACTCCTTGCGCCGACGAAGGGCACCGCTTTTGCCCGCCACCGCCCACGCTCCGGTATGAAGCAGGCCATCGTCGCGCGCGCGGACCTCGGGATGAGCGAGGGGAAGCTGGCCGCCCAGGTCGCCCACGCCTCGCTGTCGGCCTACGAGTCGGCCGAGGCGGACGCCCGCCGGACGTGGAAGCGCCGGGGCCAGAAGAAGGTCGTCCTCCGGGTCGACGGCGAGTCCGAGCTGCGCGAGCTGGCCGGCCGCGCCGAGCGCGAGGGCGTGCCGTTCGCCGTCGTCACCGACGCCGGCCACACCGAGCTGGAGCCCGGGACGGCGACGGCGCTCGGCGTCGGCCCCGCGGCCGACGACCACGTCGACGCCGTGACCGGCCACCTCTCCGTGTACTGACGCCGTCCTGACGACAATCTATTTCGATTGTATTCCCAGATACAACCACATCTGTTTGTCGCGTCCGCGGTCGCCGACAGGTCCGAACGGGTAAGGTCCGCCGGCCCGTCCGCCCGGACGGATGCGCCCCGCCCACCCCCTCGAGCGTGCGGTCGGGATGGAGTGGTACGTCAGCGACGCCGGCGGGACCGGCGGCCGGCTACGCGACAGCCCGGAGGACTTCCGGGTCCGCGAGCTGGAGGCCTTCGAGACCGTCCCCGCCGACGCCGACCCGGGCTCGTATCCCTATCTGGTGGTCCGGGCCACACTCGCGGGCTGGGACACCAACGACTTCGCCCGCCGGCTGTCGGACGCGATGGGGGCCAGCCGCGAGCGCGTCTCGTGGGCGGGCACGAAGGACAAGCGCGCGGTGACGACGCAACTGTTCACGGTCCGTGACGCCGTGCCGGAGGACCTCCCCGAGATACGCGACGCGGACCTGACGGTCGTCGGGCGGGCGGGGCGGGGGCTGCAGTTCGGCGACCTCGCCGGCAACGCCTTCGAGGTCCGCGTCGCCGACCCGGAGCGGCCGGACGCGGTGGACGCGGTGACCGAGGACCTCCGGGCCTGGGGTACCGCCGAGCCCCTAGAAGGCACTGCTGGAACGCCCGTCGCCGTCCCGAACTACTTCGGCCAGCAGCGCTTCGGCAGCCGCCGGCCGGTCACCCACGAGGTGGGGCTGGCCGTCGTCAGGGGGGACTGGCGGGCCGCCGTGCTGGCCTACGTCGGCAATCTACGGGAGACCGAGCCCGAGAGCACGCGCGAGGCGCGGGCGTTCGTCGATGCAGAAGTAGCGGACGACGGCTCCGGAGCCGTCGACTGGCAGGCCGCGCTCGACCACATGCCCGAGCGCCTGCGCTACGAGCGGTCGATGCTACACACCCTCGCCGAGCGGACCGGCGGGGACGAGCCAGCAGGGTCCGAGGACTTTCGCGCCGCCCTGGAAGCCGTCCCGGCGAACCTCCAGCGGCTGTTTGTGAACGCGGCCCAGTCGTACGCCTTCAATCGGATGCTCGGCGAGCGACTGGAGCGGGGGCTCCCGTTCGACCGCCCGGTGGTCGGCGACGTGGTCTGCTTCGCCGACGGCGACGCTCCCGAGGGTCTCGTGGTTCCCGACGCCGACCGGCTCCAGCAGGTCACCGAGGACCGACTGGCGGCCGTCGAGCGCCACTGCGAGCGCGGGCGGGCGTTCGTGACGGCCCCGCTCGTGGGCACGGAGACCGACCTCGGCGAGGGCGAACCGGGGGAGATAGAGCGGGCGGTGCTGGCGGACCTCGACCTCGCACCGGGGGACTTCGACCTCCCCGGCGAGTTCGCCTCTACGGGGACCCGGCGGGCGATACTGACGTGGACGGACCTCGAAGTGGAGCGGGAGCCGCTGACGTTCTCGTTCTCGCTGCCCGCGGGCTGCTACGCGACGGTCGTGCTGCGGGAGTACCTGAAGGCGGACCCGCTGGTGATGGGGTGACGGGCCGGTCGTCACCGCACGACGTCCCCGTCACTGCCTGAACCTTATCGTCCCGCCCATCGAAGCCCATCCATGGACGCCGAGCGCCCGAGACCGAGCCGCCACGACGAGATAGCGGCCATCCTCGACCGCAAGCGGGGCGGCGTGGCGGAGGCGCGGGACGACGCCGACAAGTACACC
>CAZPIG010000342.1:0-2527 GCA_964586205.1 uncultured Halobacteriales archaeon
CTCCCATGTTCGTCCTCGTGAACCTGAAGGCCTACGACTGCGACCCGGTCGCGGTCGGCGAGGCCGCGGCGGAGGTGGACGACTCGACAGCGGCGGCCGATGTCGCCGTCGCCCCCCAGACGGCCCACCTCCAGCGCGTCGCGGCGACGGGCGTCGAGACGTGGGCCCAGCACGTCGCCCCCGTCGAGCACGGCAGCCACACGGGCCACCAGTTGGCCGAGGCGGCCGCCGACGCCGGCGCGGAGGGGACGCTCGTCAACCACTCCGAGCGCCGGCTGAAGCTGGCCGACGTGGACGGCGCGGTCCGGGCCGCCGAGCGGGCCGGACTCTCGACGGTCGTCTGCGCGAACAACCCCCGGCAGGCCGCCGCGGCGGCCGCGCTGGGACCCGACGCCGTTGCGCTCGAACCCCCGGAGCTCATCGGCACGGGCACGCCCGTCAGCCAGGCCGACCCCGCCGTCGTCACGGACGCCGTGGAGGCGGTCGGCGAGGTGGCTCCCGAGGTGGACGTCTACTGCGGCGCGGGCATCTCGACCGGCGAGGACGTCGCCGCGGCCCGCGAGCTGGGCGCGACGGGCGTGCTGCTGGCGAGTGCGGTGGCGAAGGCCGACGACCCCGCGGCGGTGCTGGCGGACCTCGTCTCCGAAATCTGAGCCGGGGCGGTTCCTCGTCGGCTCCTACGTCTCCGGCTCGGGACCGCCCGGTCTCGACGCATCCCCAGCCGTCAGCCGCCGCGCCGCCACGCCCACGACGAAGCCGGGAACCCCCAGCGCGACCGTGAAGGTGGCGGCTGCGACGAGCGCGAGCGCCGCGTCCACCGCCGGGCCAGCGCCGCTGAGTCCGGTGCTCACGAAGAGGTAACCGTTCCCACCTAGCAGCGGCCCGCCCACGAGTGCCACGCTTCCGAGCAGTCCCCGTCCACGGTAGGTAGCGACTCCCGCGACCGCGAGCCAGACGGCGACGACCGCGGCACCGACGAACGGTCCGCGACCGATTGCATCGACGACGAAGAAGACAGCCCCCGTCGTGCGAGCCGAGGTGCCGGCCAGGAGGTCGGCGAGCCAGAGCGCTCCGGCACCGACGGGGACGAGCGCGACCGCCAGTGCGGCCGTCCGCTTCCGGGGAACGGGGTCGGTGCCGAGCAGCGCTGCCACCACGGGGTCGCGGTCGACGGCGTCCGCGTCGCTGCCGGTGGCGTCGCACTCGACGCTCGCGTCGCCGTCCCTCCGGACGCGGGCGATTCGGCCGACGACGTACGCCGGCGGGCCCACCACTACCATCGTCACGGTGGCGTAGCCCACCACCTGCGCCACGGTGCCGGCGAGCACGGTACCCGTCCCCGACGTGAAGAACAGCCAGAGCCACGCTGTCGTCGGCCCGAACACGGCCGGGAGGCTGACGACGAAGCCGTCCGCCCAGTAGGCGATAGCAGCGGCGACGCCACCGAGTCCGAGGACGACCACGACGACGAGGAGGGGAAGCCGCTCGACGGAGGCGCTCACGAGTCGCGGTGTGGCCCACCCGACGGCGTAGGTGACGAGCGTCAGCGCAACGACGGCTCCCACCGCCACGCGGGTCCGGCGGGGGTAGCGACCGAGCAGGGCGGTCCGGAGAGGGCCGTCCATGCCCCGACGGACGTGTCGGAATCCCTTTACTCTGCCCCCGCCGCGACGACCCAGCGCCCCTCGTCCTGCTCCTCCAGGACCGCGGGCTCGCGCATGCGGACGACGTAGCCGGTCTCCGTGCGGTCTATCTCGGCGTCGGCGCGTACGCGCACGAGGTGGCCGATGAACTGCGCCGACGGCGGCTTCTGGGCCGCGCCGCAGTCGTAGATGGTGACCAGCTCGTCCGGCTCGTCGCCCACTGCACCGCCTGCATCGGTCTCCGCTCCGCCTCCGTCGGTCCCCTCACTCCCGCCATCGTCGTCTTTGCTCGCGTCCCGGAACCGTCCCGCCTCGTAGACCACGAGGTGGGCGTGCCGGGGCAGCCGCCACCGGCCGTCGCCCGCGGGCGGGAGCCTGTTCACGCTCGTGGGTGCGCGTCGGGCGGTGAAAAGTGTGGTCGTTGGTGGGAGTAGAGGGTGTCAACGTTGGCAATGGCCATCTCCGCAATCCACCGTCGGGTGGGACTGAAAGGGGCCGGTCGCTGGACGAAGCCCAGCGACGGTGAGCCGAGCGTAGCGAGGCGAACGACGGAAGACGCAGCCCGCGCAGCGACCGCAGGGAGCGAGCAGGACCGTCTTCCGGAACAAGGACCGCAGGCGAGCGAACGTAGTGAGCGAGCCGAGGACCGCAGCGAGCCGCGGGTGGTCGAGCGACCGGGGGCTTTCGAGGACATTGTAACTCTAACCAGCGAGCCTCACAGTGTCCTCGAAAGCCCCGACGCGCTCGCTTCGCTCGCGCAGACGTCGCCCTTTCAGCCCCGCCCGACGGTGGTTCGTGGAGTCACAGGAAGTCCAGCAGCGTCGTCTGGCCGCGGAGCGGCCGCCCGTGGCGGCCGGTCGGCCCGCCGTCGCCCGACGACCCGT
>CAZPIG010000343.1:0-2522 GCA_964586205.1 uncultured Halobacteriales archaeon
TGACGAACTTGATGGAGCCGACGACGAGGTGGCCGCCGCCGCTGACGCCGCCGCCCTCGACCTCGTCGTTCAGCTCGGCCACCATCTCCGGGATGTCCAGGCGCACGCCGTCGCTGCGCAGGACGGCGAAGTCCGGCCCGTAGCCGACGGTGATGACCGGCGCGCCCTCCTCCTCGACCTTCCGGTCGTGGATGGCCCCCGTCGTCTTGCCCGGCGGCGGGTAGGTGAAGCGATGGGCGAAGTTCTCCACGTCGACGCGGAACAGGGCCGCGCCGTTGTCTAGCTCCTCGCGCTCGACGTGGGCCAGCGCGGCGTCGAGCTGGCGGTCGACGGCCTCCTCGGACTGCTCGGCGAGGAACTCGACCAGCTCGCGGTGGCGGTCCTCGTCGTCGCAGCCGACGTTGAGCACGTCGTTCAGCAGCGTCCGACCGGGGTCGTACTTCAGCCAGTAGGCCTCGTAGTCCAGCGCCTCGCCCACGTCCTCTAAGGTCTCGCGGTCGTAGCCGGCCTCGTCGGCGAGCGCGAGGTAGTCGTCCATCGCCTCGGCCGACGAGCGGTCCGACAGCCCCGCGACGGCGGGGACGTGGCGCACCTCGTCGGTCACCGAGGGGTCTATCATGCGTGCCAGTTCGACGCAGAGCATCCCCGTGGTGACCCGGTAGTCCTCGCCGTGGAGGTAGGGGTTGACGTGCTCCTCGACGAGCGGCCCGACGGCGTCCGGGTCCGGGTGGTGGTGGTCGATGACCACGATGGGCACGTCGTAGTGCCGGAGGTTCTCGTAGGCCGGGACGTCCTCCTCGGTGCTGCCGTTGTCGAGCATCAGCAGCAGCGGGAGCTTCTGGCCGTGGCGCTCGCGGTCCTCGAGGGCGTAGTTGAGGTCCCGGGTGGCGTCCTCCATCTCGTAGAACGGGGCCCGGCTCGGCATCCGCTTGAACAGGTGCCGCGGGGCCTCGGGGTCCTCGTGGGTCTCGCGGGCGAAGCGCTCGACGGCCAGCTCGACCGGCAGCGCGGCGGACATCCCGTCGCCGTCGGAGTGGTACCGCACCCGGATGGGCCGGTTCTGGAGGACGCAGCGGCGCAGCAGCCGCGCGACCTCGCGCAGGTCCGGGCGCATCGACTCGAGGGCCTCGAACTCGACCAGCGGCTCGACCTCGTGGGGCTCGGCGCGCTCCTCGCGGGCCTCGGCGAGGCGCTCGCGGACCATCTCCCCGTCCTCGCCCTCGAGGACGGTCAGCGACTCCGTCTCGACCTGGAGCGCGCCCTCGTGCTCCTCGACGGTCCCGTCGACGCGGACCACGTCGTCCAGCTCGACCGCCGGGAACGCCCGGACGCCGGCCTCCTCGAAGGCCGCACACGGGACGGTGCCGGACTCGTCGGCCACGGTGAAGACGGTCGGGCCGGCGGTCTGGTTTATCTGGACCACCTCGCCCTCGACGCGGACGGCCTCGCCGACGCGGTCTCCGAGCTCGTCCGTCGGAACCGTCTCCTCCTCGTGCTCGCGGCGGACGGTCTGGAACGCGCCCTCGACCGTCACCGGCCGGAACGCCATGTCGCCGTCCTCGCGGACGTTCTCCAGCTCGACGATGAGCGACTCGCCCACCTCGTACTGGGAGTCGAGGTTCGACTCGTGGACCAGCCCGGAGACGCCGGGCGTGAGGTCCACGAACACGCCGTAATCGACGACGCCGTTGACCACGGCGTGGTGCGGTTCGCCGGGCTCTACGTCCTCGGCGGTACAGCCCGGAGCGAGGTCGTAAACTACGGGCACGTCGGGCTCGTCGCCCTCGACTGCGCCGTCGTCGTTCATCTTGTGGCGGTGTTCGGGATGACCGACTTTAACGCTTCCCAAGCTAGCTGGCGGGTCGAACGGCGCGATGGCCGGCGTCTACGGCCTGGCAGCGTGGAGTAGACGGCTCGGCAGCGTGGAGTAGACGGCCCGGCAGCGGGGAGTCGATGGCCTGGTAGCCGGGAGTACGGCCCGGCAGCCGGGAGCAGACGGCTCCGCAGCCAGGAGTCGACAGGGCGGAGTAGCGAGCCCGGCGGCTCACTCGACCGCGTAGCGGTACCAGCCGCCGGCGGCCAGCGCCGCCCCGACCGCGACGAGGACGGCGACGTCCATCCCGCGGCTCCCGAGGCCGGACAGCGCGCCCGCGCCGCAGACCCCGACGGCGAGGACCAGCCGCCCGAACACCGCGACGCCGAAGCCGCCGGCGACCGCGGCCAGCGCCCGCCGGCGGCGGCCCGCGGCCCTGACCGATAGCTCGGTCCCGCCGAGCAGGACCGCCGCGCCGGCCAGCAGGGGGAGGTACTGGCCCAGCACCGCCGGCCACCCGCGGACGACCTGGATCAGCGGCTGACAGAGCGGGTACGCGAGCGGCTGGAGCGTCGAGAGGAGGAAGCCGGCTACCACGAGCGCGCCGACCGCCGAGAGCGCCAGTGCTCCGTTCTCGGCGAGTCCGTCGCGGGTCCCGCTCCGGACGCTGCTGGCGTCGTCGCTTCGGTCGGTGCGACCGCTCTCTGCG
>CAZPIG010000344.1:0-2522 GCA_964586205.1 uncultured Halobacteriales archaeon
AGTGAGCGAGGCGAGGAGCGCAGCAAGGCCCCCGAGTCGAGCGCGCCGGGGCTTCCGGGTGCCAAGCGGCAGTGCGGTCGCTTCACGACGCCTTATCTAAACAGTCTCGCGCGACTGGACCCAAACCCCTTTTTGCGGCGGGTACCAACGGGTCGGCAATGGCGAAGTGCGACCGGTGCGACGACTACGAGAACATGCCGTACCGGTGCCGGTACTGCGGGGGCACCTTCTGTGGCGACCACCGGCTCCCGGAGAACCACGACTGCCCGGGGCTCGACGAGTGGGAGGACCCGGGCGGCGTCTTCGACAGCGGCTTCGACGACAGCGTGGCCACCGGCGGCTCGACGGGCAGCGTCGCCGACCGCATCGGCCTCGACACCGGCCCCGGCGGCGTCTGGGGCTACTTCAGGGGTAACCTGACCTACACCTTCCTCGCGCTGATGTGGGTCACGTGGTTCGTCCAGTGGGCCGTCGCCCCGCTCGTCGGCCTCCAGCCGAACTCGCCCGCGTGGTACGCCATCTTCACCATCTCCGAGGCGAATCCCTTCTACGTCTGGACGTGGGTCACGTCCATCTTCGCGCACGCCGGCCCCGGCCGCATCATGCACATCGTCGGCAACAGCATCGTGATATTCTTCTTCGGGAGACTCGTCGAGCGCTACGTCGGGTCGCGGAACTTCGCGCTGCTGTTCCTCGTCAGTGGCGTGCTCGCGGGGCTCGGTCAGCTCGTGGTGTTCGAGCTGACGGCCGGGCCGACCGGATACGCCCTCGGGGCCAGCGGTGCCGGCCTCGCCATCATGGGCGTGCTGACCGTGCTGAACCCGAACCTCCGGGTGTACCTCTACTTTCTCTTGCCGGTGCCCATCTGGGTCATCACGGGGTTCTACGCCATCGCCAGCTTTGTCGGCATCATCGCGCCCGCCGGTGGTGGCGTCGCCAACGGCGCACACCTCGTCGGGCTGGTCATCGGGCTGGCCTACGGCGAGTACGTCAGCCGCAAGGGCGTGAGCGGCCCCGAGCGCCTCGAGTTCGGCGGGGGCGGCCGCGGCCCGCGCCGGCCGGGCGGCCCCGGCGGACGGTTCTGACCGTGGAGCCCGTCCGCCCCGGGTTCGCGCCCGACCCGTCGCTCTCGCGCGCGGAGATGGAGGCCCTCCAGCGCGAGGTGGCGGCGACGGCCGTCTTCGCGGACGACTTCGGCTTCGACCCGTCGCTCGTCGGCACCGACGCCCCGGACGCCCCCGTGGTCGTCGGCGTGGACCAGGCGTTCGTCGGCGACCGCGCGGTCAGCGCCGTCGTCGCGACGCGCGGCGAGCGCGTGGTCGAGACGGCCCACGCCGTCGTCGAGGTGGAGATACCCTACATTCCGGGGCTGCTGTCGTTTCGGGAGGGCGGCTCCATCCTCGAAGCGTTTCGGGAGCTGTCGACCACCCCCGACCTCGCGCTGTTCGACGGCAGCGGCCGCATCCACTTCCGGCAGGCGGGGCTGGCGACCCACGTCGGCACCATCCTCGACGTGCCGGCCGTGGGCGTGGCGAAGCGCTTGCTCTGCGGCCGGCCCCGCGAGCCGATGGACGACCCGCTTCCCGAGGGCGCGCGCGTGGCCATCGAGGCCGACGCGGACGTGGACGCCCCCGAGGGGACTGTCATCGGCTACGCCGTCCAGACCCGGCAGTTCGAGTCCGGGAGCCGGTACGTCAATCCGGTGTACGTCAGCCCCGGCCACCGCGTCGGCGCGGAGCGCGCGGCGGAGTTCGCGCTGGCGCTCACTGCGGGCTACAAGCTCCCCGAGCCCACGCGGCTGGCGGACGCGCGGGCCGAGGAGCTGAAGAGCACGGTCGAGGAGTGAGGGTAGAGGGCACTGTCGGGAACCGAGAGTCGAACCTTCTCGGCCCGGGACGCCGAATCGGACGCCCACGAGCGACGCCCGCCGTCGCAGCTACCGCCAATTCTCACCGGCACCGACCATTATTTCCGCGCCTCGCCGGAACGACCGGTATCATGCCCGGCGACCACATGCACCTCAACCTCTTCACGATGAACTCCGTCGAGCACGTCTCGCCGGGGTCGTGGACCGTCCCGGGCGACCAGTCGCCCCGGTACGCCGACCGCGACTACTGGACCGAGGTCGCCCGCACCGCCGAGCGCGGCGGCTTCGACGCCGTCTTCTTCGCGGACGTCCGCGGCGTCTACGACGTCCACGGCGGCGACCGCGGGACGGCCGTCCGCCGGGCCATCCAGACGCCCTCGAACGACCCCCAGACGGTGATTCCGGCGATGGCCGAGGTCACCGACCACCTCGGGTTCGCCACCACGCGGTCGACCTCCTACGTCCACCCCTACCAGCTAGCCCGCGAGTTCTCCAGCCTCGACCACGTCACCGACGGCCGGCTGGCGTTCAACGTCGTCACCTCCTATCTGGAGAGCGCCGCCGAGAACCTCGGGGTCGGCGAGCGCATGGAACACGACGAGCGCTACGACCGCGCCGAGGAGTTCATGGACGTCTGCTACGCGCTCTGGGAGGA